>JASGCE010000280.1 GCA_030054295.1 Minisyncoccota bacterium | reverse complement strand
AGTTGATGGTTTCGGGCTTCTTGACCTCGCCATAGGACCAACTGCGAATCCGATCGGGACTGGCAATCGAGACCTTAATCTGGTCAAAACTCTGCGGCGTGGCGATCAATTCGCGCATCGCTTGAGTGGTCATTTCATTCATAGTGGCTCTCCAAAGAGGCAGTTTTTTTAACGATACAAAAGCAAATCGACCAAGAACTATTCGGCCGCCGGCGGCAGGGCGATCAAATCGCTCTGGTGCAGATCGACATTCAAGCCGAGCGAACGAAGCTCCATCACCAACACATTGAAGGATTCTGGAATTCCCGACTGGAACCGATCATGGCCATGAACGATGGTTTCGTAAACCTTAGCCCGTCCCGAGACATCGTCCGACTTGATCGTCAGCATTTCCTGCAAACTATAGGCGGCACCATAGGCCTCGAGGGCCCAGACCTCCATTTCACCAAACCGCTGACCACCGAACTGCGCCTTACCCCCCAACGGTTGTTGGGTGACCAGACTATAGGGCCCAATCGACCGCGCGTGAATCTTGTCATCGACCAGATGGTGGAGTTTGAGCATATAGATATAGCCCACCGTCACTGGCCGATCAAAACTATCGCCGGTCCGACCATCGACCAGAGTGACCTGACCCGAACTGGACAGACCCGCCTGTTCCAAGACATTGACAATATCCTCCGCCCGCGCCCCGTCAAAAACCGGCGAGGCAAAGGGGATACCGCGAGTCAGGTTCCCGGCCAGTTCGCGAATCTCGTCATCGGCCAAGGGTTCAATGTCGCGTTTGTAATCGGCATCGCCATAGATCTTTTTAAGATGGCTGCGCACCGGGGCAAGATCGGTTCCGCGCTTGACCTTCTCAATCGTCTCGCCCAGCTGCTTACCGAGTCCAGCCGCCGCCCAACCCAAATGGGTCTCGAGAATCTGACCAATATTCATCCGCGACGGCACACCGAGCGGATTCAAAACCAGATCAACCGGGGTTCCATCCTGCAAATAGGGCATGTCCTCGAGCGGCATGATCCGACTGATCACACCCTTGTTACCATGGCGACCGGCCATCTTATCGCCCGGTTGCAGCTTGCGCTTGACCGCGATAAAGACCTTGACCAGTTTCATCACGCCGGGTGGCAATTCATCGCCGCGAATCAGTTTTTCCAAACGATTCTCGAACCGCTTTTTAAGCCGATCGATCGAATTGTCGAATTGCAGTTTGAGGGCCTCGATATGGGTTGCGACCTCCTCCTCCTTGACTGCAATCTGCCGCCATTGACCGGGGGTGAGAGCACCCAGAGTCTCCTCCGTCACCTTGCCCCCGACCTTGGTTCCCTTGGGGCCTGATGCCACCACCTGACCCATCAAGGATTCCTTCAGGCGACTGTGGAAGCTGCGTTCCAGAATCACCTTCTCGTCGTCATGGTCTTTTTTGAGGTGATCGGCCTCGGCCTTTTCCAAGGCCATGGTGCGCTCGTCCTTCTCCACACCGCGGCGGGTAAAGACCCGCACCTCGGCGACCGTGCCCGAGATTCCGGGCGGCACCCGCAAAGAAGAGTCCCGCACATCCGATGCCTTCTCGCCAAAAATCGCCCTGAGCAGTTTCTCCTCCGGCGTCATCGGCGATTCGCCCTTGGGCGTGACCTTACCGACCAGAATATCCCCGGCCTTGACCTCGGCACCAATATAGACAATACCAGCCTCGTCGAGATTCTTGAGGGCCTCCTCCCCGACATTCGGAATGTCGCGGGTAATGTCTTCCTGACCCAGTTTGGTGTCGCGGGTCATGACTTCAAACTCCTCGATATGAATCGAGGTAAATACATCGTCGGAGACGATTCGTTCCGAGATCAGAATCGAATCTTCAAAGTTATACCCATTCCAAGGCATAAAGGCGCAAAGGACATTGCGACCCAAGGCCAGTTCGCCCAGTTCGGTCGAGGGGCCGTCGGCAATAATATCGCCCTCGGCAATCGCGTCCCCCACCTTGACCAATGGCCGCTGGGTAATACAGGTGCTTTGGTTCGATCTTTGGAACTTGAGCAGATTATAGATATCGACGCCCGATTCGCTGGTGGCCTGGCGATCCTTAGCGCGAATGACAATGCGAGTCGCATCGACCTGATCCACTACACCTTCACGGCGGGCGACCAGTGTAACACCACTGTCACGGGCGACCCGCGACTCCATGCCAGTTCCGACCAGCGGAGCCTCAGTCCGAATCAAGGGAACCGCCTGCCTTTGCATGTTTGAGCCCATCAGGGCGCGGTTAGCATCGTCATTCTCGAGGAAGGGGATCAAGGCCGCCGCCACCGACACCAGCTGGCGCGGCGAAACATCGATGAGGTGAATATCCTCTGGCACCGCCATAATATAGTCGCCACCGTGACGGCAGTTGATCTGTTCATCGACAAAGCTGCCGTC
>JASGCE010000076.1 GCA_030054295.1 Minisyncoccota bacterium | reverse complement strand
ACTTTGCGAATGCAAAGTCTTTAGCAAGACAAGCGAAGAGTCCAGAAAACTTAGTGATTACGACAGGTTAAGCTTTTCTGGATTCTTCGCTAAGAACAGTTTACCGAGCTAAAGCTCGGACTGTTCTAAGCTCAGAATGACAAGTTTGGTGATTTTCAGGCTTTCCTAACGGGTCAACCTTGCGGGGAATGACAAATATTCTGAATCAGTCAAAGTAAAAAAAGCCCTAAATCAGACTCACATACGAACCTGAACCTTTACGGACAGACTTGTTTCATGTGAAACAGTCACGAGCGGGATTGACTGCGCCGACCAATATAGGCGATTTGCAGCAGGGTTTGACTCGCAACCAGCTGGTCGGGATAGGCGGTGGATTTGGTCAAGATCTCGGCACGGAGCAACAGTGCCATGACCCGATCTATATTTTTGTGCGACCAGAACTGGACATTATCGATCATCTGATCCTTGTCGCGCCAAAAAACCGGCGGACGGGCGGCAGCCACAACTGCGCTGGCCGATTGACCCAAATCCTTCAACTGAACGAAGTTTTGCAGGCGCAAGAAATACTGCATGGTGCTGCGGATAATGGCCACCGCCGATTCGCCCTCAGCAAAGACCCGTTGAATGGCGCGGTCGAGTTTGACAAAGGAGCCAGCGGCGGCGGCACTAATTGCATCATTCATCGATACGGCGGCAGAATCCCCAAGCAGGGTCAGAACCTCGGCCTGCGATAGTTTCCCCCCCTGTCCGGCATAGAGGGCGAGTTTTTCGATTTCGCTGCGGGTCACCATACGGTCGCTGCCCAAAAGTTCGGTCAGGCTTTTGAGAGCATCGGGATCGATGGTGATCCGATCCTGCGCCAATAGTTTTTTGCCCAGCTGCTCAATCTCTCGGGCTCCATCGGGATAACAGGGGACTAGTAATGCAATCGGACTCGCCTTTACCGCAGCACGGAGGGCAGATTTAGAGGATAATTCCCCCGCCATGACGACAATTAACCCCTCGCCCTGAGGATTTTTGAGATAGGACTGAATGGCTGAAGCCCCACTCCGCTCCTCCACCTCGGTAAGCCAAACCAATCGTCTCCCGCCGCTAAAACAGAGACTCGAGGCCTCGGTTGGGAGTAACGACGGGTCATCCTGCAATTGGCTTCCAGTCAAGCGAGAAACCCGAAAACTGTCCGATAGGGCCAGGCCCTGCTGCGCCAGGATTGTCTGGGCCCTTTCGGTGCAATGTCCCGAATCGCTGCCAAAAAACAAAATCAAGGTCAGACCATTGCCCTGAGCAGCAAGAAGATTGGCAGGGGATTGATCACGGGAAATTTCCATGGCGACTACTTCGGGGGCAATTGATCAAAATAGACCTGAAGTCTATCCATAATGGTCTGAGAAATCTCGATCATCGACAGCCTATGGGCATCATTGACGGCGGTCAATTCGGCAAAACCGTCACGGGGCAGAGAGAAACTTCTTTGCACCAAAAAACTAGACTTAAAAAGCTCCTTTTGAAGTTCTAAATCAACCAGGGTCATTTTGACGGTGTAGGAAACTATACCATAGGTCGAGGATGCATTGATCTGCTCCCCCTGATTGACGGCCGAGGTGCTTACAGAAACGGTCAAACCATAGCCCAAATCCAGCGATTCAGGATCGTCACTCATCTGCGCCCGCGCCGCGCTTACTCGATCCTCGAGACGGTTGCGGAGCAACTGACCCGAACGGTCAGAGATCGGCATAACCTTGATCTGGGCAATATTGCGATTGACCGAGTCATTGGTCGCCGAACCACTGCGATTAAGATAGATGGGATGGAGATCGCAGCTGACCACAAGGAAAGCCAAGCCAAGCAACCCAATAAACAAAAAAAATCCTTTGCGCCGATTAGACAACAAAATTTACAATCCGGTTAGGAACAATAATTCTCTTTTTAACCACCAGCCCATCAAGATAGCCCGCAACCTTAGCATCCGACTTGACCAGAGATTCAAGCTGCTCGGCATCAAGGTCGGCGGGAACGGTTACAGTGGCGCGAAGCTTACCGTTGAACTGTACCGCAATATTGACGCTATCCTCGATTAAAAATTCAGGGTTAAAGGCCGGCCAGGGTGAATTGACAATCAAGCCCTTACCGCCGAGCCCTGTCCAGGCCTCTTGCGACAGGTGCGGCGTGACGGGGGCCAGCAGCTGCATCTGGACGACCATGGCCCGCAGAATCAACCATTGTCGCGCTTGACTAGACCCAGACAAGGGGCGAGCCTGAATAAATTCCTGGTAAGAATTATTCAGTTCTCTGATTCGGGCGACGGCGCGGTTAAAATGGAATTTCTCGTAATCATCGGTCACGGTGGCGATGGTCTTGTGGATGAGTTTTTGCAGTCGAGCCGAATCCTCGTCAAATTCCATCGCCAGATCGGAACCATTTACGAAGGCCGATTCGACCTGCCCCGCAGCAAGAGTCCCTTCAAGCGAAGTAAATTGATGGAACAGGCGATCCATAAATCTCTTGGCCCCGGCGATACCGCTGACACTCCAATCGAGGTCTCGTTCGGGTGGGGAATCCGAAACCATAAAGAGCCGTGCCGCATCGGCGCCAAATTCCGCAACTATACTGATGGGGTCAACGCCATTTAACTTGGATTTGGACATTTTCTCTGATCGCCCCACCGTCACGGGGGAGCCATCGGCGCGCTTAATCCAGCCCCCCTTTTCGGTTCTGCTAACATCTTCGGGGCTTAACCAGTGACCTTCGTTACTGCGATAGGTCTCGTGGCAGACCATACCCTGGGTAAAGAGCCCGGCAAATGGCTCCTTCAGGGATATATAGCCACAGTCGCTCAGGGCGCGGACAAAGAACCGCGAATAGAGCAGATGGAGCACCGCATGTTCGATCCCGCCAACATATTGATCGACCGGCATCCAATAGCCAACAGCATCAGGGTCGAGCGGCCGATCATGGTGCGGGGCGCAAAAACGCAAAAAATACCAGGAGGATTCAAAAAAAGTATCCAGCGTGTCGGTTTCCCGCTCGGCCTTACCACCGCAGTCGGGACATGGGACATGTTTCCAACTCGGGTGACGGTCGAGCGGATTGCCGGGCTGGTCAAATGTCAAACCCTCATAGGGGAGTTCGACCGGAAGTTGCGATTCGGGCACCGGAACAATGCCGCATTTTTGGCAATGGATGATCGGAATCGGGCAGCCCCAGAATCGCTGGCGGCTGACGCCCCAATCGCGCAGACGGTAAGCCACCGAGGCTTGACCCTGATTCGCCGCGGATAACTGGGCAATGACCCGCTCCTTTGCCGTCTTGGCATCCAGACCGTTTAAAAATTCTGAATTGATCATGATACCCTCCTCCTTAAAGGCGGTATCGGTGACCGTAAATTCTTCGCCAGCATTGCGGGGTTTGACCACAACGGTGACCGGCAATCCATATTTACGGGCAAAATCAAGGTCGCGCTGATCATGGGCTGGACAGCCAAAGATCGCCCCGGTGCCATAGTCCATCAAAACAAAATTGGCGATAAAGACGGGCAGGGTCTGTGCGGGATTGAGGGGGTTAATCACCTTTAACCCGGTATCAAAGCCGAGTTTCTCAGCGGTTTCCATGGCGGCTTCGGAGGTGCCAATCTGGTTAATCTCGGCAAGGAACTGCGCCAATGGCGGAGTCGATTCAAGGCCATTGGCCAGGGGATGATTGGCAGCAATGGCGACAAAGGCAGCGCCAAATAGCGTATCGGGGCGAGTGGTATAGATTTTAATCGCGGTGATGGGTTTGTCAGAACCATTATGCACGGGCTCAGTCAGGTTAAAATCGAGGGTCATGCCTGATGATCTACCGATCCAGTTCTCCTGCATCAGACGAACCCGATCAGGCCAGCGGTTCTCGAGTTCCTGCAAACCATCCAGCAGGGAATCGGCATAGCGGGTGATGCGCAGGAACCACTGGGCTATTTCGCGCCGCTCCACAATGGCACCCGAACGCCAGCCGCGACCATCGACCACCTGTTCATTGGCCAGGACCGTATCCTCGACCGGGTCCCAATTGACCATCGAGGTTTTGCGGTAAACCAAATCGTTATTTAAAAACTCTAAAAAGAACCTCTGTTCGTGCCGATAATATTCAAGCTCGCAGGTCGAAAGTTCGCGCTGCCAATCATAGCCAAAGCCGATGGATTGCAGCTGTTCTCTCATGGTCGCAATATTGGCTCTTGTCCAGTCGCGGGGGTGGGTTTTATTCTTTATCGCGGCATTCTCCGCCGGCAGGCCGAAGGAATCCCAACCCATCGGGTGCAGAACCGAATAGCCCTGCGCCAGCTTTAAACGGGCGACAATATCCCCCAGGGTATAGTTCCGCAGGTGTCCCATATGGAGCCGCCCCGAAGGATAGGGAAACATTTCCAGGACAAAATATTTTGGTCTTGTCTTATCGATTTTTGCCGCAAAAACCTGATTCTTTAGCCAGTGATTTTGCCAGAAGGCCTCGACCCGAGCAAAATCATAGTCTTTACGAACCTCGGCAATTGGGGTTGGCTTGGGGGATTGATCTTGAGACAAGTTTTCCTCTGACTTTACAAAAATAAATGGTAATGCCGCGACCTAGGGATTCTGTCCCTTGGCCGCCTGGCTGTCGAGTTTCATTTGCCTAGCCCGCGACAGAACCGTATTCTCGAGGTCGCTGGCGATGCGACTGTCTACGGCTGAATCCGCCCATTGACCGTTCTTGTCCTTAACCTGTTTAAAGTAAGAGATTTTAAGGGCGTCAGAGCGGAGTTCAAAGGATTTGACATAGGCATTGACCTTGACCCGCTCGGCCGGAAATTCGGGCAGGCTATACCAGTCGGTGATGATGATTCCCGAATTCTCGTCTGCCGAGGCCAGGGGAAGGAAGCTGATGGTATCCAGGGTTGCCCGCCATAGAATCGTGCCAGCATAGCCCGTCCCCATGATTCCCGAGGAGTCTTTCTTATCGTTACCAAATTTTTCGCTCAGGTTTTGGTTCAAGGTGCGAGCATTCTTATCAAATCCAGAATCGGACGATTTGCCACCAATCACAAGGTCGCCGAAAATTTTAGGCGCGGCGGCCTCTCGAGCCTCCCTTTGATTGGGGGTGGGGGGAGAGGTAGGCAAGCCACAGGCCGATAGAACCAATAGGCCGAGGAGAATTAGAACCGGATTAATCAAACGAAATTGAACCAAAGTCTTGGTTTTTCTTGAGCAATAGCCAGACATAAAAGCACCTTTCAAACGAAACAAACCTAGGATAGGCTCGCCAATCCTGGCGGAGTATACCTAAAGGCTGCGACCCGAGATTAGGATCAGCTTAAAGGATTCAGCCTAGATTCACCCAAACAGCTAAAACAGAAATACACATAAATTTCAAGTCTTGCGGTAGAGTTCTGATAAATTCTTATTGCCTTGACCTTAAACGGGTGGCAACCCTATGGTATTGGAAGGCAATGTTGGAGGTTAACTCTGGTGCTATTCAATTAGATAAGATCGATAGACTTAGGAAAAGAAAGTGGAAACAAAAACCAATAGCGAGGCAAATGCCAAGGCTGGACTCGAGGTCAGGCTTGCCAAGGACCCGGCCGAGATCACAGCCGCGCTCGAGCTGCGCTATCGAATTTTCTATCAGGAAATGCAGGCCAGACCGAACCAGGCCATGCTAGAGCTGCAAAGGGATTTTGATGAATATGATCCCATCTGTGATCATCTTCTGCTGCTTGATCATCGGCTTGGCAGCGGCAGCCGAGCCGTGGTTGGAACCTATCGTTTGATTGATGAGACTGTGGCCAAGAAGATTGGCCGATTCTATTCATCATCAGAATTTGACCTATCCTTGCTGGAGGCCTATCCGACGAGTCTGTTGGAGCTTGGTCGTTCCTGCATCGAGCTCGACTATCGGCAAAGGAACACCATGTTGCTTATCTGGTCGGCCATAGCCAAATATGTCAATGACCGCGATATTGGGTTGATGTTTGGCTGTGCTAGCCTGCCCGGTACCCGTCCCGAAGCGTTAAAACTGCCACTCAGCTATCTCTATTATCATCACCTCGCCCCGCCAGCCCTGCGCGCCCGTCCAGTGCCAGAACGGCATGTCGAGATGCAGTTATTGAAACAGGAGGAGGTCAATCCCAAGGCTGCGATAGGCGAACTGCCGCCCCTCCTCAAGGGTTATTTGCGCTTGGGCGGCTTTGTTGGCGATGGCGCGGTTGTCGATGAACAGTTCAATACTACTGATGTTTTGATTATGGTTAAATCTGATCTGATTAACGAACAATATGCCCTGCATTTTGATCGACGGGCCAATCGGGTGGTTACAGAATAGAGCAAGGCTTTTAAAGGAAATTCCAATGGTCGATAGGTTTACGATAACCAGTACCGATAAGAAGCAAATCAAGGGTCGCTCCCTGCCCATTTCCGTGTCGCACAATGATGGGTTTGTGACCTCGGCCTATCGTGACCGGATGGGGTCGCTCGGGTCGCCCTCCTCACCCGTTTTGGCGGCCATTCGTTTGACGGTTATGGCACTATCGCTTTTGCTGATTATACCGACACAGAGGTTATTGCTGCTCTTACCGCCACCAATAAGGGATTTTGCCCCGAAGCATTTTCATCGCTTCTCCTGTTGGCTTTTTGGCCTAAGGCTCGAGGTGAGCGGGGAGCCGACCCGTGAATCACAGGTGATATTTGTCACCAACCACAGTTCCTATCTCGACATATTGGTGCTGGGCTCTCGAGTCAAAGGGGTCTTTATTTCGCGCAGTGAAGTGGCTTCCTGGCCGATTTTTGGCATGATGGCAAAACTGCAAAGAAGCATGTTCCTCGAGCGAAAATCGACTGCGAGTGGTCGTGGCAACAACGCAATTATCGAAAGAATGAATATGGGCGATAATCTCATCATGTTTGCCGAGGCGACCACGACCGATGGCGGTCGCCTGGCCCCCTTTAAATCGGCCCTGATGCAGGCGGCGATGGCCGGGGGGGAGAATTCAGAGGTCAAGATTCAACCCATCACCTTGACCTATACCCGCTTGAATGGAACGGTGATGGGTCGCAGTCTAAGGCCCTTGGTGGCTTGGTTTGGCGATATGACCATGTTTAAACATCTGTTCGTCATGGCTGGACTCGGCAAAATCACGGTCGAGCTTAAATTTCACCCGCTATTGGCGGCCAAGGATTTTAAAGACCGTAAGGAACTGTCACGGGCCTGCCGAGCCTTTATCGAAGACGGGCTGGTCAAGTCGATTACCGGAAGGGAGTGAGAACCACAGCCCGCGCGCAGATTTCCTTGACACCGCCTTGCAACCAAGGTCACAAACCGGTTCAGAGATTTCTGCGCACGCCTGTAGTTGGCGGAAGGGATGGGATTCGAACCCATGATACGGTTTAACCCGTATAACGGTTTAGCAAACCGCCGCCTTCAGCCTCTCGGCCACCCTTCCACCGATATACGCGGGCTGAAGTTCCACGGCGTATGTAAGGCTAGTTCTATGCCCCGCGCGGCGATAAGTCAACGATAATGAACCGAATAGCAAAACCAAATAACCGCCTAACTGCTGGCGACCAGTTTCATGCCCTTTTGCACGGCAGGACGGGCGGTCATCCTGTCGCACCAGGCCTTGAGGTGATCCAAACCATCAATGGTCAAGTTAGAATTGGCGACGGTGGCGACCACCGGAATCCAGCCAATATCGGCCAGGGATATTTCGTCGCCAACAAAAAAAGACCTACCCTTAAGATGTTGGTCAGCCAGAGCCAGCAGCCTCATGGTCTCGTCACGGTATCTTTTAAGCACCGACTCGGGCTTCTCGGTCGCATAGTTCATAAAATAAAACAGTTGCCCAATCATGGGCGATAATCCGCTCGCCTGAATCATTTGCCATTCCCACATTTCGGCGCGGGCAGCCGCCGTTTTGGGCATAAACCTGCCGGTCTTTTCGCTGAGATAAAAAAGAATCGCTGCCGATTCAAAGACCGAGATGGGTTTGGCTCCATCGTGATCGACAATGGCCGGAATCTTGCCATTGGGATTGATGGCCAGGAACTCGGGTGTTTTTTGCATTCCGCTGCGAAGGTCGATAATATGAGTGCGGTATGGAAGCCCGCACTCCTCCAACATAATGCCAACGCGGTAGCCGTTTGGGGTAGTGTAACTATAGAGGTCGATCATTTTTGACTCCTGGATAAGGTGTTTAATGGTAAGACTATAGTGTTTATTTTGTCATTTACCAAAGGATATGGAATTTTTTTGTGCTTATCATCAGACAAAAAACAAAATCAATTGCGATTCTGCTGGTTATGCTGCTGGCATGGCTGACGGCGGCACCCATTGCCCATGCCGAGGGGATGGGGGTTCTGCGCGATACCGAGATAGAGGAGGATATTCGCATCCTCGCTACCCCCATTTGGCAGGCGGCAGGTTTAGACCCCAAGGCGGTCAAGATCATTCTGGTCAATGATGGTACGGTCAATGCCTTTGTCGCAGCCGGACAGAATCTTTTTCTCAATTCCGGACTCATCCTGCGGGCGGAGACGGTTGGACAGCTTATTGGGGTCATAGCCCACGAAACCGGTCACATGTCGGGAGGGCATCTCCTCCGCCGAGGTTCCGCTGAGTCCGCCGCAACCTTCACGAGTTTCTTGGGAATCCTGCTGGGCGGTGTCGCGGCCATAGCCACCAAGAATTCATCGGCCATTGTTGCTGGGGCCACGGCAGGTCCATCTTTGGGGCAAAGGAAATTCCTTTCCTTTAGTCGCGGGATAGAGGCCTCGGCCGATAATGCTGGCTTGGGATTCTTGGAAAAAAGTCAGGAATCGGCGGAGGGGTTCTTGCAATTTATGGAGATACTCCAATCCATGGAATCGACGGGCGGCAATACAGCCGACCCCTATCTTTTAACCCACCCCCTGTCCAACGAAAGGATCAGTCTGGTGCGGAATTTTGTCGCCAATTCTCGCTATAGTAAAAACCCCTATTCCCCGGCCCAGATTCAAGCCTTTGCCAGAATGAAGGGGAAGTTAAGCGGATTCCTCTATCCCCCGGCGGTCACCCTGCGCAATTACCCGGAAGATCGGAAGGATATTGAATCGCGCTATGCCCGCGCCGTCGCCCTGCTGCGAATTCCCGATCTTGACCGCGGTATCCTCGCCGTCGATTCCTTGCTCAAGGACTATCCCAAGGACCCCTATTTTTGGGAATTAAAGGGTCAGATGCTGTTTTTAAATGGGCGAGTGGCTGATGCCCTGCCCGCCTATATTAATGCCGTAAGCTTTAAGCCCGATGCCGCCTTGATTAAGATCGATATGGCGCGGGTGATGCTCGAGACGGGCGATGAGCAATATCTCGAGGGAGCCATCGAACAGCTGCAACAGGCCAGTATTATCGAACCCACCATGCCTGGTCTCTGGTATAATCTCGGCATAGCCTATGGTCGGAAGGGCGATATTGGTCGGGCTGAATCCAGTCTAGCGGTGGCTGCCAAACTCGAACGGCGTTATGCCGATGCTGCTTACCATGCCGAGAAGGCATTAAAGTTACTTCCCAAGGGGAGTGACCCGGCGCGGCAAAGAGCTCAGGATATAATCGATCATGTCGAACAGTCTAAACAGGATGACCCAGATGCCAACAGTTAAACCGCTTAAGCAATTGACACTGAGGCTGCCGGTTCTTGCCGCCTTGGTTTTGGCTATCTTCTCCAGTCCGATGGTGACGGCCGCCCCTTCGGTGGAATCGGCGCGGCTGGAATTGGAACGGGACAGTCGGGATGGGGTTCGCGGTAACCCTGATGGCACAATCACCATCGTCGAGTTTCTCGACTATCAATGCACCTATTGCCGCATTATGGAACCGCGACTGGCAGAACTCATTAAGACCGACAGTCGGATCAGGCTGGTGATTAAGGAGTTTCCGGTGCTGGGGGCCAATTCAAGCTTTGCCGCCGGAATTGCTTTGGCGGCAAGGCTTCAGGGCGAGGATAGGTATTTTGCCCTCCATGATCGGTTTTTTTTAAGGTCGGGTGGTCTCCCCCCCGAAATGGTTATTAAGCTTTCGAAGGAGTCGGGGTTGGATATAGAAAAACTCGGTGTCGATGTCAACCGACCCGAGATTAAAGAACAGCTCGCACGAAATCAGGACTTGGCGCGGCGACTGGGAATTAAAGGCACGCCGAATTTTGTGATTGGCAAAAAATTGATTCCGGGGGCGATCGAACTCGACGAGCTGCGGGCAATCATCGCCGAGGTGGCCGCAGAATCGCCATCCAAATCGCCGAAAAAGTAACACTGGCGGTTTATCGGCACAAATGGACAAAAATCGGCTATTCTGATCTGTGGTTAAAACAGCGAGAAATGATGAACCTATCCAAGCAGCGGCTTAAAATTTATCTCTTGAATGGCCCCAACCTCAATCGCTTGGGGCTGCGCGAGCCAGAGGTCTATGGCTCGACCACTCTGGCCGAGCTCGAGACTCACTGCCGCCATTATGCCCAATCCCTGTCGATTGATCTCGACTGCCGTCAATCCAACCATGAGGGGCAGTTGGTCGATTGGATTCACCAGGCGGAGGGTGAGGCCCAGGCCATTATTCTAAATGCCGGAGCCTATAGCCACAGTTCGATTGCCCTCCACGATGCTTTGCGGTCGGTGACCCTGCCCTGCCTCGAGGTTCATATATCCAATATCCACAGGCGCGAGGCCTTTAGGCACCATTCCTATACGGCCATGGCCTCGGTGGGGGTGATCGCGGGACTCGGGATCATGGGCTATGAACTTGCCATTCTTGCTCTGGAGCGGATTTTGCGCAATAAGG
>JASGCE010000075.1 GCA_030054295.1 Minisyncoccota bacterium | reverse complement strand
GCTTGACTTTGCGAATGCAAAGTCTTTAGCAAGACAAGCGAAGAGTCCAGAAAACAAAACAAATACAATGTGCTAAGTTTTTCTGGATTCTTCGCTAAGAACAGTTAGCCGAGCTGAAGCTCGGACTGTTCTAAGCTCAGAATGACAAGTTTGGAGTTTTTCAGACTTTCCTAAAGGGAGGGGGGACAATTTAAAATTCAATGCTACGAAAAGGTTTAAATTGCTCTTGATTTGGTGGAGCCGATGAGGATCGAACTCACGGCCTCTGCATTGCGAACGCAGCGCTCTCCCAGCTGAGCTACGGCCCCACGGTTCGGGATAATGAGCGGGTTGCCGTCGCTTGTCAAGCCTCCCTTATCCCCTCCCTTACACCCCCGTGCAGGTTCCTGTTTATCCTTGTCCATAAAGGCGATATAGTGTGACCATGACTGAACTTCTTCGTATCGCCCTTTTTGCCGGAATGGCCACGGTTACCGTGGTTCTGTTGGTCGGAATCTTTACCCTTGGCCGTGGCAAGCGGGGTTCCAGCCCCGCCCAGGAGGCCAAAAGATCCCGTCAGAGCAATCGCCTGATGATCCTGCGGCTGGTCGTGCAGGCAATGGTGGTTGTGGTATTTGTCCTCATCTATTGGCTGGGTCGCTGACCATGGTGGTCCTGTCGCGGATTACGACCAAGACCGGCGACGGGGGGCAAACTGGCCTCGGCGACGGCAGTCGGATCGCCAAGGATTCCCCGCGAATCGAAGCCATTGGCGCGGTTGACGAGGCCAATGCCGCGATAGGGCTGGCGCGGGCCTGTTGTCAGGGGGAGGATAAAACTCTCCTGCAATTGACAGCGGTTTTGCTGCAAACCCAGAATCATCTCTTTGATCTCGGCTCAGACCTCTGTCGGCCGATGGCGGCGGCGGCGGATCAGAACCGCTTCCCGCCCGAGCGCATTGCCTGGTTGGAATCGAAAACCGAATCCTTTAACCGCGATCTACCGCCGTTAAGTTCCTTTATTCTGCCGGGGGGGAATTTACTGGCGGCGCAGCTCCACCTTGCCCGCACCATCGTCCGCCGAGCCGAGCGGCGAGTCTTTACGCTTGCGCGGGTGGAGAGTCTTAATCCCAACCTCGCCCCCTATCTCAATCGCCTGTCTGATTTTTTGTTTGTCGCCAGCCGTCTTGCCGACCCCCAGGCCCCGCTGTGGCAACCCGGTGGTTAAGGGGTCACCGTGCGTAACAATCTGAATGATTTGCAAATTCTCGGCTTACTGCTATAGTGAAGGTACAGGGTTTTATTCCGTTCAAATAACCATGGGATGGATTGACAGATGGTGGCGAATTATACGCAATCAACGGTGCCAATACCGTCCCTAGCCCTGTCTCCGGCCCTGGTATTGAATGCCGATTTTAGACCCCTTTCCTATTACCCCTTATCGCTGTGGAATTGGCAGGATGCGATCAAGGCGGTGTTTTTGGATCGCGTGGATATTGTTTCGGAATATGATGATTTTGTCCATTCCCCCAGCTTTAAAATGCGTTTACCGAGCGTCATTGCCCTTAAAAACTATGTCAGCACCAGTCGCAGCCCCAGTTTCACGCGATTCAATGTGTTTTTGCGCGATTCCTTCTGCTGTCAATATTGTGTCAAGAAATTCTCGACCCATGACCTGACCTTTGACCATGTGATTCCTCGCTCGCGCGGCGGTCGAACCGAGTGGGATAATGTGGTCACCGCCTGCTCGGCCTGTAACCTTAAAAAAAGCGACCATATGCCGAACGAGGTGGGGATGATCCCGGTGCAATATCCCCATGCCCCGACGGTTTTTGAATTGCAGCGCAATGGTCGTAATTTCCCTTCAAACTATCTGCACCATTCGTGGCGCGACTATCTTTACTGGGATCAAGAGCTGGAAATAGGCTAGACTATTGCACCATGGAAAATCATAAACCAGCGAGTCACCGCCAAAAGAACCTGCCCCTGCCCGGCGACCTGCCGCGAGATCAGGCAATAGCCCAGATGATCCGAGTCGATCACGCCGGCGAATATGGTGCCAAGCGAATCTATCAGGGGCAACTGGCGGTGCTGGAGCGATCAGGGGCCTCGGCTGAGACTCTGGCCAAGATCAAACATATGGCCGAGCAGGAACAGGGTCACCTCGATGGGTTTAATTCCATGATGGCCGAGCGGCGGGTGCGGCCAACCGTGCTTCTGCCCCTGTGGCATGTCGCTGGTTTTGGCCTCGGGGCTGTGACGGCCCTGCTGGGCGAGTCCGCCGCCATGGCCTGCACCATCGCGGTCGAGGAGGTAATCGACCAACACTATGCCGACCAGATTGCACAGTTGGACGGACAGGAAAAACCCTTGGCCGAGACCCTCGAACGATACCGGTTGGAGGAGCTCGAACACCGCGACGAGGCCGTGAACAGCGGCGGTCGCAGCAGCCCCTTTACCGATGCTATTACAGGTCTGGTGCGGCTGGGGTCCAGAACCGCGATATTTTTGTCGGAAAGGGTTTGAAGATTAAGAAAAGAATGTCTCCGTTCGCTCAGTTAAGATAGCGGGTGACACAACAAAATTTAACTGCCCCCCCTCCCTTTAGGGAGCGGGGGGAAGGCTCGCTCTGCTTTGCAGAGTGAGACAGGGGGGGTAGGCCGCGATGGTCGCGGTGCCATTTTGTATTCTTTGGTTTTCAAGTGCAGAGTTAAAAACCAAAGAATAAAGAATCGCTCAGGCCGTGCCTGCCTACCCCCCAAGAGGTTCTAAGTTTTCAGCTGCACTTCGTTTGCTAAAAACTAAGAACCTCTTTCCCCCGCTCCCTGAAGGGAGGGGGGACATTTAAAAATTTAAAAAAAACAGAGTATAGTTTTTAATTATATGTGAACCGAATTATAAATTTCCCGCAATTCATTCCTTTTGACCTTGCCGGTTGCGGTGCGTGGCAAGGATGGCAGGACAATGACCTCGCGGGGGATTTTCCACTCGGCGAGGTGCGGTTTGAGTTGATCGGTCATGAGTTTGGTAAGGGCTGCACCTCGGATTGGACTCGTGAAGTCGATAAACAATACCGGTCGCATCAGGCCATCGGGACTCTCGCAGCCAACCACCGCCGCATCTTGAATCCCGCTGATGTTAAGGGCATGGAATTCAATCTCGGCCGGGGCAACCCAATGGCCATTGAGCCGCAACAGATCATCAGCCCTTCCATGGTGGTAATAATAGCCATCGCTATCGCGCGAAAAAACATCGCCCGTGGTGAACCAGCCGTCTTGCAGAACCCGCTCGGTGGCCTCGGGCTGACCCCAATAGTGGCTAAAGAGACTCCCCATTTTTACCGATAATATGCCAATCTCGACATGGTCGGGGGCGACAAAATCCTGGGCCGATTCGCCGGTTAAAGGTAGGAGTTTAACCTTCACCCCTTTGATGGGTTTTCCGCAGCTATTGGGCCGCCAGTCAAAACCGCCATCGGGAGTCACTGAACCGCCAAAAATCATAAAGAGACTCTCGGAAGTGCCAAAGGAATCTAAGATTGGTTTGCCAAGTTGCTCAATACAGTTTTCTTGTATAACTGTCGGAAGTCTTTCACCCGCAGATACAAACACTCGAACTGATTCAAAGAATGGCGAAGGATAATATATCATGCGACGATAGAGGGTCGGGACACTAAAAATAATGGTTGGTCGTTCCCAATAGATTACAGACCTTAGATACTGATCCGATGGCCATTCACGCATTAAAATAACCGTCGCGCCCAATCTTAATGCGCCAAAAATACTAATCCCCAAGGCATAGGCAAAAAAACATTTGCTGGTGACAAAAATTCGATCCTGAGGTGTAACCAGCAGGTTATTCTGTAAATGTGCCGAAGATTGATAAATATCACTAAAGGAGTGAACTACCGCCTTTGGCTTGCCAGTGGTTCCCGAACTATAGACCCAAAAATACCGTTCTGGTCCAAATTCATAAATGCTGAATGGGTCAGTTTTTTTAACCTTACCGAGATTCTGCCAAAGTAAATCAAGCGAAATCTTTTGTACTTTCGTCGCTGGAAGTGACGGTCTAAATTCATTATCGACAATAATATGGCTTGGTTTTGCATCGACGATAATGGCTTCAATTTCGGCTTTGGTTAGCCGATAGTTTACCGCCACTGCTGTTGCACCAAAGGCCATAACCGCGAGATAGGCTATAACCATCTCGGCACAGTCGGGGGCCATGATAATGACTCTTTGCCCGCGGGATTTTCCAATCCCTTTTGCATAAAGCAAATGAGTCATGGCAATAATTTTAGGGCGAAGTTCGCCATAGGTTACAAGGCAGCCTTCACCCGTCAGTGTTAGGGATTCAATCGCAATATGGTCATCTGGCTGTCGATGACTTATGAGTTGGTCAAGCAACAAAGACACTATGCACATAGGCGCTTACTCAATCAAAGATTTTTGGCACAATTATTGCACCCTTAAAAATATGATTATATCCCATCAACACCCAAGGTCTAGCCCCAAAACCGAGTCGTCTGATTCGACGGGACTGATTCGCCAGATCAAGGCGACAGCCCAGCGGCAGGGGGTCAATTTTAACTATATGTTGGCGACGGCCTCGGCCGAGAGTAATTTTGACACCCGGGCCAGGGCACAAACCTCCTCTGCTGCTGGACTCTATCAATTTACCAGCGGCACCTGGCTCAGTCTGGTCAAGACCTATGGCGCGAACCACGGGCTGGGAGAGCTGGCGGAACAGATCGATGATCAAGGGCGGGTGGCCGACCCGCAGGTTCGGGAGAAAATTCTCGCGCTCCGTCACGAGCCAAAATTCGCTATCGAATTTGGCGCTGACTTTACCCGCGAGAATCAGGCCTATCTCGAAAAGACCCTTGAGCGCCGGGTTGGCGGGACGGAGCTTTACCTTGCCCATTTTCTGGGGGCCAAACAGGCCGGGCAGTTTTTATCCGCAGTCAAGAATAGTCCCGATATGAGCGCAGCCGACCTCTTCCCCAAGGCCGCCACCGCCAATCAATCGGTATTTTACACCAAGGCGGGGGAGGCAAAATCCGTATCAGAGATACTGGCCCTATTCACCGATAAAATTCAGGGCAAGATGAATAGATTCGCTGCCGAGAACCCGGCGGCGACAACTACCGCCAATTCGATCAATGGTTATACCCAGTTTTTTATGAGCCAGCCCAATCCGGCGAGTCATACCAGCGATCTCGGCACCCGGCTTTTGCTCAGTCTGTTAAAATCGGATCGTGAGGAGGATGAAAATCTCGGGAAGCTTTCAACCCTTGCCCCATCATTGCCTTCCTTCGATGGCCAGACTGGTTCAGCCGCCAGCACAACGCCCCAGTTCTGGCAATTGGCAGCCTATAGGGGCCTGTGAATTCGATTAATCGTGCTTGCTACCCCAATGCTTCCAGAAGTTCAGCCCGAATCTGGGCAATCACAGTTTCGCTATCGATCTTCAAGCCAAAGATATTTTTGATATAAAAGACATCGACGGCCCTTTCGCCAAAGGTAGCGATCTTGGCCGAGCCAATCTGTAAATTCAACCGCGTCAAGACCGAACAAATATCGTGCAGCAGTCCCGGGCGGTCGCGGCCATTGACCTCCACCACCGTATAGGTTGCGCTGGCGAGATTATCGATCAGCACCCTCGGCCTGACGGTAAAGACTGCGGCGCGGTTGGGGCCGCTTTGCTGTTGCCGCAGTTCACTCATGCCACGCAATTTGCCCGACAGGGCCTGCTCCAAAATCACCGACAGGCGAGCCAGTTTGTCGGCGCGATCAAAGACTCCCCCCGCCGCATCCTGCAACGAGAATCCATCCAGCACCACACCGTTACTCAGGGTAAAGATTCGCGCATCGACAATATTGGCACCGCTGACCGCCAGGGCACCGGCAATCTCGGAAAACAATCCGGGGTGATCGTCGGTGCAGATGGTGACCTCGGTCACGCCGCGCGCGCTATCGACTTGAGTCAGCAGGGCCAGCGGAGCCTGTTCATCCTCCCGCTGTTTGACCAGCCGCGCCTGTTTGGCCAAGACCAGCGGGTCGAACGAGAAAAAATATCCAGCATTGCCGAGACTCCAAAACCGCTCGAACTGCTCATCCTGCCAATCCGCCAGATGGCTGCGCAGGGCCGCCCGCACCGAATCGAGCCGCTGCGCCGTCGGAATCAATTCTTCGCCACCCGCGCCGCTCACCACCAGCTTTTCCATCGTCAGAGCATAGATCTGCCGCAGCAATACCGCCTTCCAATTGTTCCAAACCTTTGGCCCCACGGCGCGAATATCGACCGCGGTCAAGACCAGCAGCAGTTTTAACCGCTCGGGCGACTGCACCACCGCGGCAAAGTCGCTGATGGTTTTGGGGTCTTGGAGGTCGCGGCGGAAGGCCGTATTGCTCATGTCAAGATGATGGCGCACCAGCCAGGCCACCGTCTCGACCTCCTCGGCATCCAGACCCAATCGCGGGCCGAGGCGCAAGGCGACCTCCTCTCCCAATATCGAATGGTCGCCCTTACGACCCTTGGCAATGTCGTGCAAAAACACCGCGACAAAAAGCGCCCGCCGCGATTGCAGAGTCGGCAAGATCGTCGTCGCCAAGGGTAGTTCATCGGCCAGCAAACCCTGTTCGATTCGATGCAAAATACTCAGGGCAAAAAGCGTATGCTCATCGACCGTATAGACATGGTACATGTCATATTGCATCTGGGCGACGACGCGACCAAAGTCGGGAATAAACCGCCCGAGCAAACCCGCCTCATTCATGCGGCGCAGAGTCAAATCCGGCGCGACGGTTGAGGAGAGGGAGTCCAAAAAATAGCGATTGGCCTCCAGATCTTGGCGCAGTTCGCGGTCAACCAGCAGCAGGGAACGGGTGACCAGCCGCAGGGTCGCGGGGTGAATCTCGAGCCCATTCTCCCCGGCCAAAGCAAAAATCTGGATGAGCCGCCGCGGGTGATCGACAAAACCCTTGGTCTCGTCGATGAGGGCGATCTTATCCTGAACGATTTTAAAGCCCGTATTGGCGATTTTTTTTTGCGACAGATAGGAAACCCGACTCCGCCGATTCTTATGATCGGGGGCGAGGTTGGCACAGAAGACTCGCAGCAGATTCCCGACCGATCGCGCGATCAAAAAATAATGTTTCATGAACCGCTCGACGCCGCGCAACCCGGCATGGTCCTTATAGCGCATCGCCGAAGCCAGCTGAGTCTGGACATCAAAGGTCAGCCGCTCCTCCGCCCTTCCCGCCGCCAGATGGAGGTGAAACCGCAGAGTCCATAAAAAATTCTCAACCTGATGAAACTGCCGACATTCATTGGCGTTAAAGATTCCCATCACCGCCAGATCATCGACGGTCTTGACGCTATAGATAAACCGCGCAATCCACATGATGGTTTGCAGGTCGCGCAGGCCACCCTTACCGTCTTTAAGATTGGGTTCCAGCACATAGCGGCTGTCGCCCATCTTCTCGACGCGGCGATCTCGCTCGCTGAGTTTGGCGGTGGCAAATTCGGTGCGGCTGCGGTTGATGATTTTTTTTTGGAACTGCTGGAGTAATTCCTGAAAATTCTTAACCTCCCCCCACAGCCACCTGGCCTCGAGCAATGCCGTGCGAATGGTCATGTCGGCAAGCGACTGTTCGATGCTGGTCTCGACCGAGCGCACCGAATGGCCGACCTTTAGGCCTAGGTCCCACAGTAAATAGAGTATGGCCTGGACAATCGCCTCGGCAAATTCCTTCTCGGCGGCGGTGATTCTATTGGGCAGTAAAAACAGCAGGTCAATATCGCTAAAGGGGGCCAGCTCGCCGCGACCATAGCCCCCCACCGCGACCAGCGATAACAGGAGTCTGGGTGCTGCATTTCCAACCCGATGCAGTTCCGACTGGTGCTGCCGACAATGGTCAAAAATCACCCGCATCAGTTGGTCGAGCAGATAGGCATTGGCGCGGGCGCAGGTCAAGCCATCGTCACCCTTGCCATTGTCGAATCGCCGCGCCACCTCCGCCCGCCCCTCAAGCAAAAAGGGCTTTAAGATCGCAATCGACTGACTGCGCCATAGCTCTGGTTCCGGGTTTGGCGGCAAGTCCGACAGGGCGGTTATCAATTGCTTGCGCGAGACCAACTGGCGGCGGTTCTGCGGGATGCGCAGACTCTTGCCTTCCCGCACCGCGCCAAAGAATTTAGGTTTAGGTTTTGGGTTTGGCTCCTGCACCGATTGCGCGGCCATTGCTTCAGTCATAGCCATAGGCCTATCCCACCAGAGATTGAACCGTTTCGAACAGTTCAGGCGAATGGGCGGCGAGAATCTCGCGGTCGGTGATGCGCGGATCATAGTCACTGCCATCCAGGAATTTGGCAATGCCCCCGGCCTCCTCCACCATCAGGACTCCCGCCGCGTGATCCCACGGAAAGGAACGGGAATGGAGCGAATAGGCAATATCCTTCATGGCAATGGCATTATATTCGACTCCGCCCGAATAATATTGCTTGGTTGTTCCAACCACCGGACTCTGTTCGACCAGATCCGCGATGGGAACCCTGGCCTCGCCCATCTGCCTTTGGCCATAGACCGCACCGACGGCGGTATGGTGGGTTTGGCTGGGTTTTAATTCCAGTCTAGCGGGAGTTTCGGTCAGGCTCCAACAGCCGCGGTTTCGTTCGGCGGCGATGGTGCGCCCACTGATCGGCTCGTAGATCCAGCCCGCCTCGACACGATTATGATGCACCAGGGCAACAATCACGGCGAAGCGATCATCCCCCTTGGCAAAGTTACCAGTGCCATCGATGGGGTCGATAATCCAGACGGGCGCATCCCGATCCAAAACCCCGTAAGCATCGGGTGACTTGAAGGCCATTTCCTCCCCCAAGACCAGGGAACCGGGCAGGAATTCAACCAGCCTTTTAGAAAGGTTGATTTCGGATTCTTCGTCGGCAATGGTCACGAGATCGCCGGGTTTCTTCTCGATTATTTGCCCAGGAGTCAAGCAGCGGAATCGCGGAACAATGACCTCGGCAGCAACCTGTCGAATAATTTCGGCAACGGGAGAAAGACTCTGCATGATCGGCACCCAACCTTAAAACCAGAATTCACCATAGACTCTTAAATTCTGATTATAGTGCAATTGTCAAAGCCGTGGTTATAATTATCATCAGTCCTTTTGGGAGGCTTTTATGCAGATTGCCGTCGGCGGTTTCCAGCACGAGACCAACTGTTTCCAATCCAACCCGACCCTTTATCAGGATTTTGTCACTGCGGGCGGCTGGCCGGGCTTGAGCCTTGGAGCAGATATTTTTGCTGCGGTTGCTGGTCGGAATCTGGCCATCGCCGGCTTTATGGATCGCGCAAGGTTTTTGGGTCACGAGCCCGTGCCACTGGTCTGGGCCAATGCCCAGCCCGCTGGCCCGGTTGAGGATCAGGCCTTTGATCGCATCTCCGAAGTTTTTATCGAACAGCTGGCCCAATATCCGAGTCTCGATGCTGTCTATCTCGACCTTCATGGGGCGATGGTGACCGACAGTCATGACGATGCCGATAGTGAATTTATTCGGCTCATCCGATCCTTTTTAAGCCGTCATTTTGCCCGTCCCATTCCGATCATCGCCAGCCATGATTGGCACGGCAATGTCTCGCCCGCGCGGATTGCCCAGTTGGATCTTCTCGATTCCTATCAAACCTATCCCCATGTCGATATGGCCGCGACAGGGGCGAGACTCTGTGACTGTTTCACCCGTTATTTTCCGCGCAACCGGCCCCTCGCCCGACGGATGGTCAAGACCGACTATTTGATTCCCCTGACCGCCCAATGCAGCCTGAGCCAACCGATGAAGGGCCTGTTGCAATTGAGGGCCGAGATTGCCGCCGAGTTCAATCTGGTGCTGGGATTTACCCCCGGCTTTCCGCCCAGCGACATAGCCATGGTGGGGCCAGCGGTTTTTGCCTATGGCGAGGATCAGCGGGCGGTTGATGAGGCGGTCAATCGGCTGGTCACGGCGATCCATAATGCCGAATCCGATTTTGCGCGGGAGGAGATTCTGACTCTCGCGGCGGCAAAAACAATCATGCGCGACCATGTTTTGGGCGGTGGAGTCAAACCCCTGATCCTCGCCGACAGCCAAGACAATCCAGGGGCGGGAGGATCGTCGGATACCACCGGGGTTTTGCAAACCGCGATTGAACTGTCGCTGTCGCTGCCCCTTTCCCTGTCGCCGTCGCAACGAAGGCCAATTGTTCTTGCGCTTTTTTATGCCCCGGTCGTCGCTAGCGACTGCGCGGCCATGGGTGTGGGGGGAGTCTATAATGGTTTGATCAATGGCATAAAAATTAGGGGTCGGATTGCCGCGCTGCACCAGGGCGAGTTTATCGCCACCGGCCCAATGTGGGGCGATTCGGTGATGAACCTTGGTACCATGGCGAGGCTTGATCTGGTGGCGGAGGATGACTCCGATTTAGGGGTAAAGATTTTGCTGGCATCGCAACGGCAACAGCCATCCAGCCAGGCCATGCTGCGAATCCTGGGCATCGAACCCAAATCCATGGCCATTATTGTGTTAAAATCCTCGGTGCATTTTCGCGCCGACTTTGAAGCCATTGCCGAGCGAGTCAGGGTTGTGGCCGCGCCCGGGGTTAACCTCGCCAACCCAGCGGATTTTCCTTATAAAAAACTGCGGCCAAATGTCAGAAGAGGCCCGAACCTTGCTGAAGGATAGAGATTGAGTTTTTGATATATAGTCTGTTCACTTAAGGAAACCTTAAAAAACTCACTTTTTTGTCACTCTGAGCGTCGTCGCGCTTGACTTTGCGCCCGTCGGCGTATGCCGACATGCTTCAAGGCGCAAAGTCTTTAGCAAGACAAGCGAAGAGTCCAGA
>JASGCE010000279.1 GCA_030054295.1 Minisyncoccota bacterium | reverse complement strand
TTAACCTTTCGATACCCCTCATCGCGTTGCGATAGCAAGGCGATCCAGAGGGGGGGGGGAGTTGCGTAGCAACTCGGGGGGCATCCGCCCCCCAACAAATATTAAAATAAAAGACTCGCTTCTGTTTTTGAATTCTAAAGTGAACGAACTATAGTCAAATTGGTTTTTTTGGGAAGACTAAATTATAAGACCAACACCGCAACCACCGCCACAAGAACCAGACCTGTGACCCAGGCCAGAGTGACCAAAACCATCGCCGCGCGAAGATCATCGGCCTGCAAATCAATGCGACCCTTCATACCGTCGCTGCGACCAATCCAGGGCTCCTCGTGTCGTTCCCCTTGATACCAGCGCGGGCCCGACAGGGCTAAAGACAAGGCCCCCGCTACCGCTGCTTCAGGATAGCCGGCATTGGGCGAGCGGTGGTTACGGCCATCGCGCCACAGACAGCGCCAAGCCTTAACCAGCGAAGCCCGTGGCATGACCGCAGCCGCCAGCACCAGGGTCAGACCACTCAGCCGCGCTGGCAGCCAATTGACCAGATCATCCAGCCGCGCCGCCGCCTTGCCAAAATATTCATAGCGCGGACTGTGATGGCCAATCATGCTATCCAGACTATTGATCGCCTTGTAACCGATGATACCGATCAGTCCACCCACCAGATACCAGAATGCCGGAGCCAGAACCCCGTCGGAATAGTTCTCGGCCAGGGATTCAATCGCCGACCGCGATATATCGGAACCATCGAGTCGATCGGTATCCCTTCCCACCACCATCGACAGTTCGCGCCGTGCCTCAATCAACTCGGGATTTGGTTGCGACAGGGGAAGATAGACCGCCCAAATATGTTCAAGCAAATTCCGCCCAGCAAGAAATACCGCGACCACAGTACCCTCGATCAGCCAGCCCCAGCCGCTCGCGGAACCAATGCCGGTTAAGGCCAAACCAAGCCCCATCGTCACCGCCAAAACGATCAGAACCGTGACCAGGCCGCAGCAAAATCTAAACCATCTCGCATGGTTATCTCGGTTCAACCCGCGGTCGCAACGGTCAATGATCCAGCCGATACCAACCACCGGATGGGGCAGACTCTGCCACAGCCGCCTTGTTCCAAAGGCGGCATCCGCCACCGCTGCCGCCAGCAGCACCAACAGGCGAAAGGCCAGAACCGTAGCAGACAGGGGCAAAATATTCTGGTATATAAAATTCATTATGGCCTAAACTTGCCGAAGCCGAGCCCCTTGTCAATGGCGAAGCGGCAACAACAAGGAACGATTACAATGTCAAAACAAGCCATCATGGTTCTGGGTCACGGCAGCCGAGATGTCAATGCCTGCCGTGAATTTACTCAGCTGGTCGAGCAGATTCAAGAACGAATGGATGGAACCATGGTCGGTCACGGCTGGCTGGAGTTCGCGCGTCCAACCATCGGCGAGGGGCTGGAGCTGCTGCGGCAGGCCGGGGCAACCGATATTCTGGCCGTGCCGGGAATGCTTTTTGCTGCTGGCCATGTCAAGAATGACCTGCCTTCGGAACTCCATGAATTTAGCCACAAACACCCCGAGGTGCGGCTGCGGATGGGGCGCGACCTGTCGATTGACCCTAAACTGTTGCGTGCCGCCGCCGACCGCATCGATTCGGCCTGGGAGCGAATCACCGAGACCTCGAACAAAACCATCGAGCGCAAGGATACCATGCTGCTGGTGGTCGGGCGCGGCACCAGCGACCCCGATGCCAATGGCAATGTCGCCAAGGTCGCCCGCATGTTGGGCGAGGGCCTGGGTTTTGGCCTGGTCGATTGCGCCTTCAGCGGCGTGGCCTATCCGCGCACCGGCGAGGCCCTGCGGCGAATGATGAGGCTGGGGTTTGAACGGGTTTTGGTTTTCCCCTATTTTCTATTTACCGGCATTCTGATCGATCGAATCCGCGCCGAGACCCATGCCGTGGCGGCTGATTTTCCCCAGACTGAATTTGTCGATGTTGATTACCTCGGCAACCATCGACTGGTGATCGAATCCTTTATCGAGCGACTCCGCGAAATCGAAACCGGCGATACGGCGATGAACTGCCAACTGTGCAAATACCGCAGCCGCATCGTCGGCTATGAATCCGAAGTCGGAGCGGTGCAAAAAGGCCACCACCACCATGTGCGCGGCGGCGGACACGACCATGACCACGGGCATGACCACGGACACGATCATGGGCATGATCACGACCATGGCCATGAGGGGCATGTCCATGGCCCAGACTGTAATCACGGGCATGATCATGGACACAAGCATTAAAACTCTTGTCTCATAAATAGGATTTTGATATAGTATTAATATTCTAGAGTAGTTATGGCTATGTTGCATAGAACACCATAGGATGAAAATAAGAATGTCCCCCCTCCCTTTAGGAAAGTCTGAAAAACTCCAAACTTGTCATTCTGAGCT
>JASGCE010000278.1 GCA_030054295.1 Minisyncoccota bacterium | reverse complement strand
AGAATGACAATTTTTGGTCTGTGTTAACCCCTTACAAACATTTTGAGACAGTCTGCCCCCTCCATAAAATTTATATGAAATGGGTGCCGACGGCGTTCCTACTTCCCGCCCATAATCCCCTTCGCCGCGGTGATCAATTGACTCCTGTCGACCGGTTCTTGGCTGAAGACTCCGCCCATGCCGATGGCGAAGGCTCCGGCGGCAAAATAGTCGCTGGCCTGGTCGGGGCTGATGCCGCCGGTCGGCATGATCGGAATATTGGGATAGATGGCCTTGACGGCCTTTAAGAATCCAACCCCGCCCAGATGGCTGGCGGGAAAAAGCTTGACCCCGGCGACTCCCAGACGATGGGCGGTGATGATCTCGGTCGGAGTCGCCGCGCCCAAAAAGCAAGCGACATTGAATTTCCAGCAGACCTTGGCCACCTCGGGCAGGACGGCGGGTGCGACGACAAAACTGGCTCCGACATCAATAACCCGGGCGGCATCGACCTCGTCCAAAACCGTGCCGACGCCAAAACAGACACGGGGGTGGCGGGCGACCAGCCGCTCGACCAGAGTTAAACAGTCGGGGATCGACAGGGTCAGTTCAAAACAGTCGAGTCCCTGCTCGACCAGAATCTCGACGATTTCTGCTGCGCCCTGACTTGTCTTGGTGCGCAGTACCGGGATGATCTTTCCCTTGAATCTTTCGAGGGTCGGAATGGCGGCTTTAGTCATTTTTAATTCCCCTTGAGTCGTTCGGCAATCTCGAGCGCGGCATAGGTTAGAATGGCATCGGCCCCGGCCCTCTTGCAGCCGAGCAGCGACTCCATCATGACTCGATCATAGTCGAGCCAACCCATCTGCCCCGCCGCCTTGAGCATGGCATATTCACCCGAGACCTGATAGGCCAGAGTCGGCACGGCAAATTGATCCTTAACCCGCCGCACCAGATCGAGATAGGGCATGGCGGGCTTGACCATCACCATATCGGCACCCTCCTGCAAATCAAGCGCGACCTCGCGCAGGGCCTCGTCGCTGTTGGCCGGGTCCATCTGATAGGTCTGCTTGCCCGACTTGCCGAGATTCCCCGCCGAGCCAATCGCGGTTCTAAAGGGGCCATAAAAACCACTGGCATATTTTACGGCATAGGAGAGTATCAGCACCTGATCCAGCCCCTCCGCCTCCAGCCGCTGGCGAATCGCCCCGATCCGCCCATCCATCATGTCCGACGGGGCGAGAACCGTGCAGCCTGCCTTCACCAAACCGAGGGCCATCTCGACCAGAACCTTAACCGTCGCATCATTCAAAACCCGCCCGCTCGGCTCGTCAAACAGGCCATCGTGACCGTGGCTGGTATAGGGGTCGAGGGCAACATCGCCCATAATCCCGATCTCTGGCACAGTCTGGCGGATCGCCCTGATCGCGCGATTTATCAGATTATCCGGGTTGAGGGCTTCGCTGCCAGCGGGGTTTTTAAGACTGGGGTCAACCACCGGAAAAACCGCAACCATCGGAATCCCGAGACTGGCGGCCTTGGCGACCTGAGGAACCAGCAGATCGAGCGACCAGCGGTAAACCCCGGGGAGAGAAGAGATCTCCTGCTGCTGCTGCCTCCCCTCCACGACAAAAAGCGGCCAGATTAAATCATGCACCGTCAAATGGGTCTCGGCGACCAGATTGCGACTCCAGGCGGCTTGACGCAGCCTTCGCGGGCGAGTCATGGGATAGGCTCCGGTAACGATAGATCCGGGTCGTGACATCATCACTTCCTTTTGATTGACAGGACTTTATAAAATATAGTCTTATTACCGCTGGTTTTAAACTACAAAAAGCAGCCCCCATGTCAGCATCAATCCAAACCCTTGCCAGTTCGTCGGAATTTGTTCAATTCTCGGTTCAAAACGGTCTTTTGCTCATCAGCCTCAATCGCCCCAAGGCCTTGAATGCCCTCGACCTTGACATGGCCAAGGCCATTGCCGAGCAGCTTACCGACCTTGAGCATAACCCGGCCATCGTCGCCGTGATGATCGAGGGTCTGGGCGGGCGAGCCTTCTGCTCGGGTGGGGATGTCCGCGCGGTCGCCGTCGCCAATGGCCAGGGCGATGGCCAGTTCGGCAAGGATTTCTTCTGGCACGAATATCGAATGAACCAACTGATCAGCCGCTTGACCAAACCCTATATTGCCCTGTGCGACGGGATTACCATGGGCGGCGGCATAGGCCTGTCGGTTCATGGGTCTTTGCGAGTCGTGTCAGAACGATTGAGCCTCGCCATGCCCGAGACGGCGATTGGACTCTTTCCTGATGTTGGCAGTGGATATTTTTTAAGCCGCGCCCCGGGTCAAAGCGGCCTTTACCTCGCCCTGAGTGGCGAGAGGTTTGGCGCCGGCGATGCCCTCTATTTGGGATTTGCCCAGGCGGTGGTTGCTTCGGCTGATTTTGCTGAACTCAAGGGC
>JASGCE010000074.1 GCA_030054295.1 Minisyncoccota bacterium | reverse complement strand
TAGTCGAACTTAGCAATTTATTGCTTAGTGAGACTAAGGGGGGTTGCCTGACTGTATCTAGAAAATGACTTTTTCAGTCTTTCCTTTAGGGAGCGGGGGATAACAAGTCTTAGCGAGTGCTTACGAGCGTTAGGCTTGTTTGGGGGGTAGGTCGAAGTTTTGTTGTAATTACAAAGACATACCCCCCAAGTCGTTCTAAGGTTTTCGCTGCGCTTTGCTTGCTCAAATCTAAGAACGACTATCACCCGCTTTCATAAATGAGCCATCGGGGACAGTCTTTTCCTTAATCTATCCTTTGGTGGTGCAACAAATCATGAAAATGCTCTAGATCACTTCATCAAATCACCAAAATTCGTTTCAGCACCAGCGCATCCTCCGACAGGCCATTGCTGTGGAGGTAATAGCGGTTACGACGGCCGACCTCGGTAAAGCCGAGTCCGCGATAGAGACTCTGGGCCGCCTGGTTGCTGACCGCCACCTCCAAAAACAAGGATAGGCAGCGTTTTTGCCGCAGGATTTCGGTTGCCTCTGACATCATAAACCGTGCAACCCCATTTCGCCTTGCCGCGGGAAGCACACCGATGGTCAGGATCTCGGCCTCCTCCAGCACCAGCCGCAGCACCAAGAATCCAACCGGGCAGGGCTGGCCATCGACAGGCTTCTGGGCGACAATGGTCATGACGCCGGGCTGGTTAATCATCTCGAATATCGTCTCGATACTCCAGCCATCGACGAAGGCGTTTTTATGGAGCTCCTCGAGCAGAATCGCCGTCGCCATATTTGCCGAGAGACTCGTGGCTGTGGGTTTATAATCCATCATGGAGCAGGCTCAGTGGCAAAGTGAATCTCCCGCAACGGTTTTTTGGGCTGAGATAGATCGGGTGGGCGGAGGTAAAATGGCTCGGCCAGCTTACCGCTCCCCCGCGCCCAAAGACTCGCGGCATGTCGTGCAACCAAAGCAATGTCAATGGGACTCCAGTCCAAAACCAGTTCCGCCACATCACCCGTGACATGGATCGGAGTTGCTGCGGACTCGAGCCTCTGCCTTACCTCGGCTGAACTGGCCAAAAATGCCTCCTCCCACTCCCACTCACACTCGCACTCCCCGGCGGGATTGAGAATAAATTCCTGAACATAATGAAGTTCCCGCCGCGAATCGATCACCACCATAATCCGCTCGGTTGCAAGCGGCAGCCGCGCCACCGCCGCCAGTTGATAGGCCTTAAAACTGCTGACCCCAAGGGTCGGAATCGCCAAGGCCAGGGCCAGGCCCCGCGCCGCCGCCATTCCCGTGCGAATACCGGTAAAGGAACCCGGGCCCTCGGTCACGGCCACCGCAGCAATCTGGCTAAAGACGATTCCATGTTTGGCGACCTCCGCCATCAGACTCTGCAACTGCGTAAAGAGCAGCTCGCCCTGACCAAATCGCGCGGGCAGCGAGCGGCTGGCCAGAATCCCTGACCCTTGAAAGACCGCAAGGGATAGTTGCGCCCCGCTCGAATCAATCGCCAGAATAATATTTTTGGACATGGAATCAGTATCTGTCATGACACAACTATAGGCATAGGTTACTTGCCGTCGCTAGCCCTTTATTCTCGACCCGATTTGGCATCCCGCACCGCCCGGCGCAGCCATTGCTGGACGGGCAGGGCGGGATAGCCCGCCATCTTAGAACCGGCCGCAATGTCACGGGTAATGACACTGCCCATGGCAATCTGCACCCCATCCCCGACTGTAATATGGTCACTGATGATGGCCGCTCCGCCAATCACCACGCCATTGCCGAGGGTTACCGTTCCCGCCAGCCCGACATGACCGGTCAGGATACAGTGGTTACCAATCCGACAGTTATGAGCAATCTGCACGCCATTGTCGATTTTACAGCCATCGCCTATGACTGTATCCTCTAAACTGCCGCGATCGACGGTGGTGGTTGCGCCAATCTCCACGCCATTGCCGATGATCACCCGCCCCAACTGCGGCATCCGGAGCAGCCCCCGTGCCGAAGCGACAAAGCCAAAGCCCGGACGACCAATCATACTGTTTGGATAGAGGGTAAAGTTCTTGCCAATGATACTGTGGCTGATGGAGCAGTTTGCGCCAATTCTCGCGCCATCACCGATCATGACTCCCGCTCCGATCACGGTGTTCTTACCGATCTGGCAGTCCTTACCGAGGGTTGCGGTGGGGTGAATGGCTGGGCCATCGGCCGGGTGGGTCTCGGTTTCGGGATAGAGACGATGGGCCAGCTGCGCCCAGATAATCTTGGGTTCGGGGTGAATGACGATCCGCCCCGACCAGTCGGTCAATAATTCGCTGAGTTTATAAGTCGTCAAGATCACCGCGGCCCTTGACCTCAGGGCCTCATCCAGATGATAGCGATCCAGCAATAGTGCCATGGCCCATTGATCCGCCGCCGCCAAGGAATCGAGCTGTTTGACGATGATGGGTCGCGACTCCGCGCCCCGATGGTTGAGCTTAAACTCGGCGATGATGGCCTCCAGCTTCAATTCAGCCGCAGGGGTATAGAACCGCTGGTCTGGCATGGTCTAATCCTTTTGCACTGCGGTTAAATTCTATAGCGACCAATTTCCCAATTCTCGGCGCGGGCGGCAGTGATCCATTGCGCAACCAAGGGATGATGCGACAGGGCGCGACAATAGTCCAGCCCTTCAGGTGACAGGGGCAAATGATAGCTGTTGATTCTCATGACCACCGGGGCAAAAAACCAGTCGGCAATTCCGGCCTCGGCGCCAAAAAGATAGGGGCCGCCCGTAGCGAACTGGTTCCGACAGTCCCGCCACAGAGCATCGATACGGGCAAGGTCGGCCTGCACCTCAGGGCTGGGTTTAAAGCTCGGCATGTCGAGTTTTATATTCATCGGGCAGGCACTGCGCAATGAAGTAAATCCCGAATGCATCTCGGCGACGATGGAACGCGCCCGCGCCCGCGCTGCCTGAGCCGTCGGCCAGAGTGGAACCGAAGGATAGGATTCAGCCAAATATTCGGCAATGGCCATGGTATCCCAAACCAGCGTCTCGCCATCGATGAGACAGGGAATCTTGCCCGTTGGCGAATATTGGGCGATTGAACTGGCGGTATTGGCCTGGTCGAGGCGAATCAGAACCTCGGAAAATGCCACCCCAGTCTTGGCCGCAACCTGAGCCAACGGCAACCAGCCGCGCATCGACCAGGATGAATAGTTCCGATCGCCAATAACAATCTGTAACGCCATCTTGTCACTCCTGTACCTAGGTTTTAATCAGCCATTGATGGGCTGGGTCATTGGTAAAGGCCCAGTGCCGCCGCGGCCCGGCCATCACATTCAAATAATAGAGTTCATAGCCATGGGGGGCAACACAGGGATGATAGCCCCGCGGCACCAGAACGACATCGTGATCCTCCACCGCCATGGCCTCGTCGAGGCTGCGATCATCACTATAGACGCGCTGGAAGGCAAAACCACCCGCGGGATTCAAACGATGGTAATAGGTCTCCTCGAGCCTTGTCTCGGACGGATAGTTATCGACATCGTGTTTATGCGGCGGATAGCTCGAGGAATGGCCAGGCGGAGTCACCACCTCCACCACCAACAGACTCGCCGCGGCCGGATGATCCTGCGGCAATATATCACAAACAAACCGTAGATTGCTGCCCTGGCCGCGCTGGCTGCGTTTCATCGCCACCGAATCGATCAGCACTGGCGGACGAATCTGCTGATCGCTTGGGGCGTGGCAGAGGGCAATTTCGCAGTCGCTGATCGCGCTGATCGTGACCTCGGTCGCCGCCGGAATATAGACCGCGGCGGGAGAGACCGCATCAAAAACCGACTGGCGATTGCCGAGGGATTTAAAATGGGAATTAAAAACCAGCCCCCCGCTTAACCGCAGGTCTATCTTGCCACTTAAAACCACCAGACAATATTCGCGGGCCTCGGTTGAGAATCTTTCGACCTCGGCAGGCTTTAACCGTACCGCCCGGAATCCGACGAATTTCCAGCCCGCCGACTCGGGAGTCACGGCGGTAATGTCTCGGCCGCTTCTATTGCCCTTGATCAATAAAGGACTGGTCATGGTTACCTCCCCTGATAGTGATCGACCAGGCTGCGAATGGTATTATAGCCCTTTTTGGCATAGTCATAGCTGGGGGCGACGGCTGGGTCCTGTTCCGCCTCCACCACCAGCCAGCCCTGGTAATTGGCCTGGTTGAGTACCGCCATAATGGGGGCAAAATCAATCCCGCCATCGCCCGGCACGGTAAAGGCACCATTCAGTACCGACTGGAGGAAACTCCAGTTTTCGTTTCGCGCCTTGGCTATGACCGATTTACGGACATCCTTGCAATGAAAATGAACCACCCGATGGATATGTTTTTGCAGCAGACCAGCCACATCCTCCACCCCGCCAAACCAGGCGTGCCCCGTATCAAAAAGCAGCCCGACATGCTCGCCATCGGTCAAGGCCATCAGCTGGTCAATATCCTCCCCGGCCTGAACAAAGGCCCCCATATGGTGGTGATAGGCAAGGGTCAAGCCATAGGTCTTCTTCAGGTGCTGACCAAATTGGTTGAGCCTATCGGCATAGGCCTGCCAATCGCGGGAGGTCAAGAACCTCGGCCTTTTAAACAGGGGGGTTTGAATCTGCCCCTGGATCGACCCCCCGACCTCGCCATAGACCACGACCCTGCAGCCATTAAAGGCGAGTTTGTCCATATGGGCTTGGCAATTGGCAATCTCGGTAGCAAGGTCAGAGACGGCTAAATGACCCGAATACCAGCCCGAAACACAGGCGACCTTGAACTCCGCCAGTTTGGCCTTCAGGGCGGCGGGCTCGCGGGGGAATTTATTGCCGAGTTCAAAACCCTGATAGCCGATCTCAGCCCCTTCACTCAGGGCGGTTTCGAGCGGAGTCTCGCCACCAAGTTCGGGCAGGTCGTCATTGCTCCAGCTGATGGGATTGATCCCGATCCTTACATTCAATGCCATAATCTAGTTCCTTGTCCTTTGTCCGGTCTTTGCCTGAAGATAATTCTGCCGCGCCGTCTTTATCGTGGTTTGGCTGGAGACCTCGGCTGGGGCCACCTCCCACCAACAGCCGCCATCCTCGGTCGTGCGCCAAGGGCTGGTCTTGATCACCACCACCGAGGTTCTGCTGTGGCGGCGGGCGGCGACCAGTTTTTGCCGCAGGTCGCTAAGGTCATTGGCCAGGACCGCTTCAGCCCCCAAGGCGCGGGCATGGGCGACAAAATCAATCGGAATATCCGCACCCTGTTCCCCCACCGATTCGACCAGCAGGTTGTTAAAATTCTCCCCCGCCGTCGCCTTCTGCAAGCGATTGATACAACCAAATCCGCGATTATCCAAGAGAACAATCAATAGCTTGACCCCCAGCATCACCGAGGTCGCAATTTCGGAATTCATCATGAGGTAGGAACCGTCCCCGACCATCACCACCACCTCCGACTCGGGCTGGGCCATCTTAACCCCAATGCCGCCAGCAATTTCGTAGCCCATGCAGGAATAGCCATATTCGACATGGTAGCTGCCAGGCCGGGCCGATTGCCAGAGTTTCTGTAACTCGGCGGGCAGGGTGCCGGCAGCGCAAACCACTATATCCCCTTCGGGTGAATGATCGGTCGAGTCCCGCACCGCCCCGATCACCTCTCCCTCATAGGGCAATTGCTGAGGCGGCGGATTTGCGGTGGTGATGGACTGCACCCGCTGCCGCCAAGATTCAGCCGCGACCTTACTCGCGCTCGTCCAGTCGGAATCGGCACGCCAATCCCCCAATCGCTGTTCAAGCCCCACCAGCCCCAGCCTGGCATCAGCGACCAGAGAGGTCGCCTGCATCTTATCGGCATCTAAACCATTTACATTCAGACCCACCAGCGGAATCTGGCCAAAAAGACTCTGCGACCCGGTGGTAAAGTCACTCAGCCGCGAACCCACCGCAAGGATCAGATCGGCCTGTCTGACCCGATCATTGGCGGCGGGCGATCCCGTGACTCCGACCCCGCCCAAATTGAGGGGATGGTCATAGGGTAGGGCCGATTTGCCGCCCTGAGTCTCGCCCACCGGAATGCCAAACCTCTCGGCAAAACGGATCAGTTCGGTACTGGCCAGACTGTAGAGAACCCCGCCACCGGCAATGATCATCGGGTTTTTAGAGCGAGTCAAAAGCGACAGAACGCGGCGGTAGTCAGCCTCGGCTCCATCCTGCCGCCTGATCACCAAGGGTGCGGGCTGCAAAAACCACTCAGGACAGTCAAAGGATTCGGCCTGAACATCCTGCGGCAAGGCCAGACAGACCGGGCCACAGTGCGCCGGATCGGTCAAGATCGACAGGGCGCGGGGCAAGGCGGTCAAGATCTGCTCCGGCCTTGTGATCCGATCAAAATAGCGAGTCACGGGCTTAAAACAGTCATTGACGCTGATGGTTCCATCTCCCGAATTCTCGAGTTGTTGCAGCACCGGGTCAGGGTCGCGGCTGGCAAAAACATCCCCCGGCAGTAACAGCACGGGCAAGCGATTGACATGGGCGAGGGCCGCCGCGGTCACAAGATTGGTCGCTCCTGGGCCAATCGAGGTCGTGACCGCCATAATCCGCCGCCTGAAGCTGGCCTTACCATAGGCAATGGCCGAATGGGCCATCGCCTGTTCATTATGGGCGCGATAGACGGGCAGGTTCTGACGATGGGCGGCCAGGGCCTCGCCCAATGCCGCGACATTACCGTGACCAAAGATGGCCCAGACTCCGTCGCAAAAACGGTGGCTCTGCCCATCGTCGGATTCAATCCTTTGCACCGCCAATCTGGCGATCAGGGCCTGGGCCATGGTCATTTTAATCCTGGACATAGTGCTTCCCCCTGTTGGCTTTGTTGGCTTTACCGAGCTTCGCGCCAAGCAGCGATTAAGGTTTTAAAATTATCGATGCAGCGGGTTTGAAACTGCTGGTCGTCGATTTGATTCCGCAGCCACTGTTCAGCCGCCTCGCCCCAGATGGTGCGGCCGATCATAAAGCCCTTGACCAGGGGCGAATTGGCGGCCTTGAAGGCCTTGACCAGCAGCTCGGTCCTTTGATTGAGCCCCAGAATCACCGCACCGCGGCAATAGGGGTCGCGCTCGGCCACCAAACTGGCCAAATCCTGCCAAGCCTGCGACTCAAGCGGCGGCAGTTTCCACCATTCGGGCCTAAGGCCGATATTATAGAGCCTTTTGATACTGCGGAGAATCGCCCGATCATGGGTTGCTGCCGTCACCGAATCGGCGGGGGGGATAATCTCGAGCAAGAGTTCGTGACCACTGGCGCGAGTCGCTGCCCAGAGTTCGTGTAGTCTCGCCTCCTGCTCCAGCCGCAGTTCGGGTTCGTCGTCGGGGTGGTAAAAGACCAGACACTTAACCACCTGCTCCCGCGGCCAGCTGCGCAGTTCCGAACCGACGCTGAGGGTCTGGTAAAATCGCAGAGGGCGGGAACTCGGCAATTCAATCGAACGACCGATCCACAGGCCCGAACCGGTCGCCCGCGCCAAAGCATCGGCGCCATAGTCCCCATCGATCAAGACGCCCAGACGATCTTCATAGTCAGGCGATTTTTGCATCTCCTGTACCCCCTGCAACAACAGGGACTTCAGGCGCGGCAATCGTGATTCCGCACTGCCGGTTTTCTTTACCAGTTCGTAAAACTGACTGCGATGATCAAAGGCGAGAACCATGACCTCGGGCCATTGCTTGCGCTTGACCGAAACCCGGTGGAGAAATTGCAGCTGATGGTCACGGTGCAGAGGTTGGGGCGACTCGGACTTGTCGCGGCCTTTAAACCAATAGTCCAACTCTGCCAAACTTGGCATGGCCGGGGCGCAGGCATGGCGCGACACCACCAGAGCCCCACAGGCATTGGCGAGTCGCGCCGCCGCGATAAAATCCTGCCCACTAAGCAAGCCCTTCATCAATCCCGCGGCAAAGGCATCGCCAGCCCCTAGCACATTAAAAACCTCGATCTTTTCTCCCGCGACGGTAGGGGCATGGCTCAGTTGGTCTGGCACCGCACCATCGATCAAACAGCAGCCGTCAGCCCCCAACTTAACCACCATCGCCGCCGCGGTCAGGCGACGAACCTGCCGCAAGGAGTCGATGAGATCGCTGCCGCCACCAGCAATCATAAACTCCTCGACCGTGCCGATCAGCAGATCAAAATGGGGCAGGGACTGTTGCAGCTGTTCTGTCACCGCGCGGCTGGGGACAAAGCGATTGGCCCCCTCGCCACGGTGGGTCAGTCCCCACAGCACCGGCCGATAGTCAATATCCAAGACCCTAAATGTCCCATGTTTTTGGGCATAGTCGAGAGCCAAATGCGAGGCCTGCCTTACCTTCGCTGTCGAAAGATGAGTCCCGGTAATCAACAGGGCGCGACAGTCGGCGATAAAGGCCTCGTCGATCTCCGCCGCCTCGAGGGCCATGTCGGCGCAGTTCTCGCGGTAAAACAACAGGGGGAAGGTTTCGCGATCCTTGAGCCCCAACAGCACCAATCCCGTCAATCGGTCAGGGTCGCGCTGCACCATCGAAGTGTCACAGTCTTCGCGCTGAAGCTGTTCGAGCAGGAACTGCCCCATCTGTTCATTGCCCACCCGCGAAATCATCGCCGAACGAAGCCCCAGCCTGGCTGCACCAAAGGCGATATTGGCCGAACTGCCGCCCAGATATTTGGCAAAGCTGGTCACATCCTCGAGCCGAGCACCAAACTGCTCGGCATAGAGATCAACCGCCAGCCGCCCCAAACAGGCCAGATCAAACCGCCGCCCCGACGGAATTTTGCTCCACACCATCACCCAAGACCCATCTGTTAAATCCTAAATCGTTACGCCTTCCAGATCGGCCATCAGCCGCTTCATTTCGGCCCCGCCAGCCATCATATCGAGCAGTTCAGCCATGCTGGTCTCGGACTTGGCAAAACTCCCCATCGACTTGCCGCGATTGAGAAGCGTAAAGTGATCGGCAACCGGAAAAGCATGGTTGACATTATGGGTGATCAATATCACCGATATGCCACTGGCCTGAGCCCGCTTGACCAGCCTTAAGACATTGGCACTCTGTTTGACTCCAAGGGCTGCGGTTGGCTCGTCGAGAATCAAAACCCGCGCACCAAAATGCACCGCCCGCGCAATCGCCAGACACTGCCGCTCCCCGCCCGACATGGTTCCCACCATCTGTTCGGTATTGCGGAGAGTAATCCCCATCCGCGCCATCCCCTCCCGCGCAATCGAGGCCGCCAAATCCAAATCCATCACCGGCAAAAATCCAAAACGATTCTTGAGCGGCTCTCGGCCAAGAACAAAATTTCGCGCCACACTGAGCAAGGGCGCCAAGGCAAGGTCTTGATAGACCGTCGCAATCCCATTATCCAGGGCCTGATTGGGGGAGGCAAAATCTACCCCCTTACCATCCACCAAATAGTCGCCATGATCCGGACGATGAACCCCCGACAATATCTTGATCAGGGTCGATTTACCGGCGCCATTATCACCAAGAAGGCAATGAACCTGACCTGCCATAAGTTTAAATGATACACCACTCAGGGCAATGACCGTACCAAAGTTTTTACCAATCTGTTGAAGCTCTAATATGGGTTGGTTCATTGCTGCACCCCTAAACCTTGCCAATGGCAAATTTTTTGCGGACATAGTTGTTAAAAACCACCGCCAGCAAAAGCAAAACCCCCAGAATTACGCGATACCAACTATTGTCTATCGAGGTATAGCCAATCCCAATCTGTACCATGCCAAAAATCAAGGCCCCGAGAGAGGCTCCGATCACCGAACCATAGCCACCCGTCAGCAAACAGCCACCAATCACCGCCGCGATGATGGCTTCAAACTCCTTGAGCATTCCCCGATCAGCCGCCGCCGAGCCCGCATCCGCCACCTGCAAGAGACCAAATAGGGCCCCAGCCAAGGCCGTGAGCATGAACAGAATAATCTTGACCCGCTGCACCGGAATTCCCAGATTCTTGGCAGCATTGGCATCGCCCCCCACCGCCTGCACCCAATTGCCAAAACGCATCTTGAGCAGAACAAAGGCCCCCACAACCGTAATCACCAGCCACCAGACCATGACCTTGGGAATACCAATGGCCAGGGCTGCGCCATCGTCCCGCGCCGCCAGCCAACCGTGAGCGGCTAAAAAATTAAACAATCCCGTCCCGACATAGCCAAAAAATAAACCACTAAAGAGCGGATCCGCCACCACCGCATCGCGCAGAGTGAGGCCATCATTACTGGAAATAATGGTCTGGTTGGTCAAGATCACCGCCACCGCCAAGGTCAGACCGCGCAGAACAAAAAACAGGGCCAGAGTCACAATGAAACTCGATAGACCCGTCTTAACCACGATATAGCCATTGAGCCAACCTATGCCCATGGCAAATATCAAGGTAATAATCGCCGAGACCCAGGGCGGCAGACCCCAATAGAGAACCGGAATGGCAAAAACCATCCCGGCAAAACCAATCATCGAGCCAATCGATAGGTCAAACTCGCCACCAATCATCAATAAAGCCGCAGCAACGGCAATAATGCCAAGATAGGCCGCAACCGTACCCCAGTTGACGATACCCTCGGCACTAAACATGCCGGAATCACCCGCCGCCACTAAAAATATAACAAATACCAAGACCGTACCCGCGACGGCGCCAAATTCGGGGTTGGCCAGAAACCCTTGCCAAAAGGATTGTTTGAGCAGGCGATCATCGCCATCCGAATTCTTCGCCGATGGCTTGGCTGGCGGGACAGTTTGTCGGCTTGCCATGAGAATTTCCGATCTGTTCGCAGACTGCATAGATTAACCCCCGCCACTCTATTGACCGATTGAGCCAAGGTCGTGGCGGGGGGAAGGGAGTCTCTGTCTTCACTCGGTTTTTAATCGCTCATCCTTAGCGATATTGGCCAGCGAACTTAACCACCTTGTCAACATTGGCGGTGGTCACAAAGCC
>JASGCE010000277.1 GCA_030054295.1 Minisyncoccota bacterium | reverse complement strand
ACTCCCCGCTGGATTGCCAGCCGCTCAAAGCGAGCGGCGGCAATGACGAATGTGGTTAGTTAATGAAACCTAAACAAAACTTTGAATTCTCAAGAGAACGGAGTATAGCATTTTTTTATTGTCATCACCCGCCGCTTGCACTTGCAAGCGAGTCGGGTGATCTCGCTTTGGTTAAATGGCAACCTTGCGGGGAATGACAAGGATAGGCTGACTTCGCGGCGCACCCCGTCATTTTACCGCAGCGGCAATTTTGTCCCAACCTTCCAATCGTTCGATAGTTTTTGCGCCTCGGCTTGTTCAGCAGGCGTAAGTTTTGCGGCAACTAAATCCCTAATTTTCACACCATTGCTCTCGCCACTGACGGCAGCGAGTGATGCTATAAGATAGGCATTAAACCAATTTTGCGGCACGCCTTCCCCATTTGCGTACAATATCGCAAGGTTATTTTGCGCCTTGGCCACTCCCTGAATGGCGGCCTTGCGATACCAGACCACGGCCTCGGCATTGTCCTGGGGCACACCCTTCCCGTTATCGTACGAAAGCCCAAGGCTAAATTGCGCATACGAATCTCCCTGTTCAGCAGCCTTGCGATACCATACCACGGCCAGGGCATAGTCCTGCGGCACGCCGTTCCCATTACGGTACATAGCCCCAAGGTTAGTTTGCGCCTTGACATTTCCCTGTTCAGCGGCCTTGCGATACCAGACCACAGCCTGGGCATAGTCCTGAGTTACACCCCCGCGTCCAAATTCATAGATAATACCAATGTCAAATTGACATATTGCATCGCCAGCTTCGGCCTTTGGTAAGCAATAGTCAAATACCGCCTTTTCGGATGCCTCATCGGCATGTGCGCGGGGGAGGAATAGAAACGACTGCAAGGCAAGACAAGCGATCAATAGACAGGATTTAAGCTTCATTTGACACGACCTTTCGACGAGTGATTATTTCGTTTTTATCATTAAAAAATCAATGGGGCAATTTTAATCGAATCGAGTGTGTTCTGTAGTTTGTCATCACCCGCCGCTTGCACTTGCAAGCGAGACGGGTGATCTCGCTTTGTTTAAATGGCAACCTTGCGGGGAATGATAAGGGGAGGCTGACCTCGCGCCGCGCCGCGCCGCGCCGTAAGTGGCATATGCGGTTCTGCCAAAGTGATCCTTTGGGTTTCAAATCCCTTCATCCGCAGCATTATTTTAGATCCCCGATGAACTTGCCTGTGATTCCACTATGTTCTTATAGGCGGTTACGGATAGAGCCATTATCAATAGGATTAACTCAAGTTAACTCTTTGCCTATAGTCCAAGGTTTCCGGCCATTGGTCAGTTTCAGGATATTTCTTGCGATAATGGTCTAGCCATTGGTGAGCTGCCTTTTCTGCCTGATCAATTAGAGTTGGAGTTAAGCCAGAATTGCGAGAAAATTCTGCCAAATCTTTGTTGTAATTCTGTTTGAATTCCTTTTCCTTTGTCATCTCTGTCGCAATATATAGCCATTGATAGGCTTCCGGCAGATTTTGTTCAACACCATTGGCGGCTCCTTTTTGCATATCATAAAGGCTATACTGGGCTTCAACATGGCCTTGATTGGCGGCTTTTTTAAACCAGTTGAATGCTTGCACAGGATCAATTTCAATTTTACCCCCCATGCCTTCACTTTTAAATCTCTTTCCAAGCTCAAACTGGGCCAAGGCGCAGCCAGATTCCGCAGATGACAATAACAGATCATGTGCTTTTTTATAGTTTTTTTGATGTTCATTAATCATTGCCAGATAATAATCGGCGCGGGGAAAGTTCTGCTGCGCTGAACGATTAAAATAATTAGAGGCTTCGTCATAATTCTGTTTAATGCAATGACCATGATAATAGATTTCACCCATTTTACAGTTTACTTCACCAGCTTCCGCCCTATAGATCAGCTGATTGTAGAGATGGTTGCAGAGATCGAATATTGGCGTTTCCTGCCAGTTCTGTTTAATAGCCCGACCCTTGGCAAAAATCTCGTATAGTTTTAACATCGCATTCTCATTTTGCTGCAAGGCGGAGGCGCAAAACCATTTAATGGCCTCATCCATATTTTGCTCAGTGCCGTGACCGCAATAAAAAATATAGCCCAAATAGAGTTGCGACAGATCATGCCCGATGGGCGAGGCATCGGTTTGATTATCGCTCGCGGCCAGCAGAAACCAGTTTTTAGCCTCGCTATAGTCACAATCAACCAGCTCGCCCCTTACAAAAATCACCCCGAGGGCATGTTGTGCCGAACGATCCCCCGCTGCCGCCGCGGTGCGAAACCAGTCACACCATTGACCCCTGTCAGCCGTCAGCCCTTTACGAGAGTCATAAAGCAGATCAAGGGCAGACCGCGCGGTTCTACTGCCTTTTTTGGCGGCCTGGCGGTACCATTTCACGGCCTCGGGATAGTCTTTTTTTACGCCAATCGCCTTTTCGTAAATTTCGCCCAGGCGCAAGGCCGC
>JASGCE010000276.1 GCA_030054295.1 Minisyncoccota bacterium | reverse complement strand
CTCGTAAGCACTCGCCAAGAAATACTATCCTCCCCCTGCTAGGGGGAGGCAACAGTAAATGACTATTGAAGTTAATGTTATGCGCCTGATAATCATGAAACTGATCTAAATCATTCACCCCCGCCCATCAATCTGGTTCAATCGCTCCTGGAGTTTTTTGACCTCGCGGGTCAATTGGTTCAGGCGCACGGCCATCGGGTCGCCGTCATCCTTGCAGTCGGAATCGGGGAGGCCATAGGCCGAGAATCCCTCGGGCTCGATTTTTTTGCGCGAGGATTCAGTCAGAATTCGCGCCGGGATTCCGACCACGGTGGCCCCTGGGGGAACATCGCTGATGACCACCGAATTGGCCCCGATCTTGGCGTGGTCGCCGATGGTGATGGGGCCGAGAATCTGCGCCCCGGCCCCGACAATCACGCCATTGCCGAGGGTCGGGTGCCGCTTGCCCTGGTTCAGCGAGACCCCGCCCAGAGTCACCCCGTGATAAAGGGTCACATCATCGCCGATCTCGGCGGTTTCTCCGACCACCAGCCCGCTTCCATGATCGATAAATAATCTTTTTCCGATTTTTACCGCCGGATGGAGTTCTATTCCAGTTAAAAACCTGTTAAGATAGGAAAGACAGCGGGCTAAAAGGCGAAAATTCAGCCGCCATAGTCTGTGCGCCATGCGATGCCAAAGGAGAGCGTGAAACCCAGGATATAAAAACAGAACTTCAAATCGACTATGGGCCGCCGGGTCTCGTGCCACGATGGAATCGATCTCGTCCTTCATTCGATTGAACATCTTACTTGCCTTGTTTGTTTGCCTAAGAACCCAATTGGTTTGAATATCATGACCTTGCTTAATCAACCATGATGGTTGATGGTGCAGTGCATCAATGCCATAATGATTTAATTTGCTTGGCTTGGTCAAGCATAAACCAGAAGCAAGGTTTTTTACCCGATCGTCAAGCCGAGCGACCCGATAGGCGAGCAGAGACTCTAAGCACCCAGCCACCCGAGATTAACGAGAGAGACAGACAGACATGCCCGAATTAATGATCAGCGGCCCCACCGGCAGACTCGAAGCCAGATTCAGCCCCGGCATCAATCGCAATGCGCCGGTAGCCTTGGTATTGCACCCTCACCCGCTGCATGGCGGGACGATGAATAATCGGGTCAGTTATGCCCTCTATCAAACCTTTGTCGAGCGCGGCTTTGCGGTTTTGCGCTTTAACTTTAGGGGCGTCGGGCGCAGCCAAGGCACCTATGACCGGGGCGAGGGGGAATTGGCCGATGCGGCGGCGGCACTGGATTGGTTGGAATCGACCAATCCCGATGCCTCGGCATCCTGGATTGCCGGATTCTCGTTCGGGGCCTGGATCGGGATGCAGTTACTGATGCGGCGGCCGGAGGTGGCGGGATTTATCTCGGTCTCCCCTCCCGCCAATATGTTTGACTTTAGCTTCCTCGCCCCCTGTCCGGTCTCGGGTCTGATGGTTCAGGGGACGGCCGACGAGATTGTGCCGGTGGCCGCCGTGACCAAACTGGTGGCTAAATTGTCGGTGCAGCGCGATATTTCGGTCAAGTACTCGACCATCGAGGGGGCCTCGCACTTCTTTACCGACCATATCGATCAGATGACCAAGGTGGTGGGCGACTATGTTGACGGGAGCAACGCCTTCGAGATCAAAAGGGAACCGGTGCGGCTGCGCGGCCAACCCGCCCCGATGACTCCGCCCAGCGAGATTCCCAAGATCAGCAAAAAACTCGCCGAGAATAAAAAACTGGCGGTGGTAAGCTCGGCCGCCGGGTCGCGCCAGATCGATGAGGATAGTGATGAACCGGCGGAGGAGAGCCGCAAACCCATGGTCAAGAGCCTGTCAACCGTCACCCGCCCCGCTAAGGCCAGTGAGGAGACTCCCGCCAGCAAAAACAAAGAACCGGCCAAAAAATCAAAGCCCGAGACCAAGCCTGAGGTCAAGTCTGAGGTCAAGTCTGGGGTCAAGCCAGCTGCAAAAACATCCAAACCCAAGGATAAGGAAAAGAGTAAAAAACCAGCGGAGGCTGTGACCGAAAAACTGACCTTCAGCAAGCTGCGGTCACGGTTCTTTGGTGCATCAAATTAGGGTAAACTGCTTTCACTTGAGAATTCTAGAGCAGTTCCTACAAATCTAAGTCGTCATTGCCCTCAAGCTGCGATAGCAGCGTAGAGTGGCAATCCAGATCGGGCGTAAGCCCAAGCACAATAAATCCCTATAATTGAGGGGCTTATGCCCCTCAAACACCCCGCTGGATTGCCAGCCGCTCAAAGCGAGCGGCGGCAATGACGAATATGGAGAGTCATTGAAACCTAAGCAAAATTTTGATTTTTCAGGTGAGCGGTGTATAGTTACCACATTAACTGATACAGAATAGTTGTCATTCCCCGCAAGGTTGTCCCGTAAGGAAACCCTGAAAAACTCACTTTTTTGTCACTCTGAGCGTCGTCGCGCTTGC
>JASGCE010000275.1 GCA_030054295.1 Minisyncoccota bacterium | reverse complement strand
TCGTTGATCTTGACACCCTGCAAACGATAGACATCCTGAATTTCCTTAATCAGATATTCAGCCAGAGCCTCCACCCCGAGAATCCGCAGAATATCATGCGGCACCGGACTACCATCCATCAACATATCGCCCTTGGCCACAACATCGCCTTCGCGGACGCTGATATGTTTGCCCTTGGGGATCATATATTCGATCGCCTCCGAACCATCCTCCAGCGGTTGCACCAGAATCCGCCGCTTGGCCTTTTGATCCTTGCCGAATTCAACCCGACCATCGGTCTCGCTGATGATGGCATAGTCCTTGGGGCGACGGGCTTCAAACAGCTCGGCCACCCGCGGCAAGCCTCCGGTAATGTCACGCGCCTTTGACGATTCGCGCGGGATACGGGCCAGCACATCGCCCGCCTTGACCCTTTGCAGATTCTCGACCGAGAGAATCGAATCGGCCGACATAAAATACCGCGCCTCCATCCCATTGGGGAGTTTTTGCGGCTCGCCCGATTCGTTAAAAATGGCAATTCGTGGCTTGAGATCATTACCGCGCTGCTGCTGCCGCCAGTCGATAACCACGCGGCTGGAGATACCAGTGGTCTCCTCCAGCTGTTCGCGCACCGAGACACCCTCGATCAGGTCTTGATAATTGGCCAGACCCTCGATCTCGGTCAAGATCGGTAAGGTATGGGGATCCCACTCGACCAGCTTCTGCCCCTTCTTGACCGCAGCCCCCTCGGCGACCAAAAGCTTGGAGCCATAGGGCAGGCGGTGACGGGCCTTCTCCCGCTGGGTATCATCGACCAGAACCAGTTCGCAATTTCGCGCCATGACGATTTTATTGCCCTGACTGTTAGTGGCGATGGTCGCATTGACCAGACGAATCTTGCCGTCAACCGTCGCCTCGACATTGGACTGTTCGGCCCCGCGCTGCACCGCCCCACCAATGTGGAAGGTGCGCATGGTCAGCTGGGTGCCCGGCTCGCCAATCGACTGGGCGGCGATGACTCCCACCGCTTCGCCGATATTGACCCTTGAGCCCCGCGCCAGATCACGACCGTAGCAGCTGGCGCAGATACCAACCCGACTCTCGCAGGTGAGGGGCGAACGAATATAGGCCGTGTCGATGCCCGCCTGATCGATCTGCTCAACCAGGTCTTCATCGAGAATCTGATTATCGCCCGCGATCTTCTTGCCGGTCGTCGGGTGAATCACATCGCCAATGGTGGTACGGCCGAGAATCCGCTCGCTCAAGGGAGCCACCACCTCGCCGCCGTCAACAACGACGCGCATGGTCACGCCGAACTGGGTGCCGCAATCCTCCTCGCAAATGATACAGTCCTGCGCCACATCGACCAGTCGGCGAGTCAAGTAACCCGAATTGGCGGTCTTGAGGGCCGTATCGGCCAGACCCTTACGGGCCCCGTGAGTCGAGTTGAAATATTCAAGCACCGTCAAGCCTTCTTTGAAGTTCGAGACAATCGGCGTCTCGATAATCTCGCCCGAAGGCTTGGCCATCAGGCCGCGCATTCCCGCCAGCTGCTTGATCTGGGCGGTCGAACCACGGGCCCCCGAATGGGCCATCATATAGACCGAATTGACTGGCTTGCCAGGCTGCGGCAGCTGCATGACCTGCATCATCGCCTTGGAGACATCTTCGGTACATTCGGTCCAGACATCGACGACCTTATTGTATTTTTCGCCCTGGGTAATCAGACCGTCTTGGAACTGTCTTTCGTATTCCTTGATCCGTTCCTGGGCCTTGGCGACCAGGGTTGCCTTGGCCGCCGGGATAATCAGATCATCCTTGCCGAAGCTGATACCGGCGCGGAAAGCGTGGGTAAAGCCGAGATTCATCATCCGATCGGCAAAAATCACCGTCTCCTTTTGCCCGCAATGGCGATAGACCAGATCGATAATCGCCGAGACATCTTTTTTGGTCAAGACCTGATTGATGAGGGCAAAGGGCAGGTTCTTGTGGCGCGGCAGAATCTCCGACAGCAACATCCGACCGGGGGTGGTCTCGAGCCGCAGAGTCACCGCCTCCCCTTCCTTATCGACTGTGTGATAACGGGCCTGAATCGGGCTGTGAATATGGATTGATTTGGCCGCCAAGGCCGCTTCAATCTCGCCAATCGTGCCGAAGGCCGGACGAATCGCCTTGCCATCCTTGCCAACCGGATAGGTACCCGGCACGGGCTCCATGGTCAGGTAATAGAGTCCCAAGACAATATCCTGCGAAGGGACAATAATCGGCTTGCCATTGGCGGGCGAGAGAATATTGTTGGTAGACATCATCAAGACGCGAGCCTCCAGCTGTGCCTCCAGCGACAGAGGCACATGAACCGCCATCTGGTCACCGTCAAAGTCGGCATTGAAGGCTGTACAGACCAGCGGGTGGAGTTGAATCGCCTTACCCTCGATCAGCACCGGTTCAAAGGCCTGAATGCCAAGACGGTGCAGAGTCGGGGCGCGGTTGAGCATGACCGGATGTTCGCGGATCACCTCCTCGAGGATTTCCCAAATCT
>JASGCE010000073.1 GCA_030054295.1 Minisyncoccota bacterium | reverse complement strand
CCCCTCCAAGTCTCGCTAGGCAGCAAGCTGCCAAGCTGCGACTATCCTCCCCTTCTAAAGAAGGGGAGGTTTCATATATTGCCTCGATTAAATTAGCAAATGCTCTAGTTTTTTATGAGAAAACAAATTATTGATTTATCGTCAGGACTCATGTGATAAACTTGGAGTGACTTTATGGTTTAAATGTGGTTGATTCATATCCTATAGGGCGCAGTTAGCACTGTTTTGCGACTGTTTTTGGCTCTGGCACCTTCTTTTGAGTCTAGCATAACGAGTATAATTTATGACCTCAGCAACTGGAACAGAATCATCAGAAGCCAATCTGGAGGCGGGTATTGACGATCCCGCACGCAAACCAGTTCGCTGTGTCCAGCCCAATGAACTCTATCAATTTCCTTCTCGCACCATGATGGGATCCCTTTTAAGGTCTTTTTTAGACCAGGTGATTATCACCCCGTCCGAGTTACTCCATTCCATGCGCTACCAGATTCGCCTCGATCAGGCGGGGAATCTTTTAAAGGATGCGGTGGAGAAGGCGGGAACGATTCAGGCGCGGCAAGCGGGCGAATCGGTTCCGGTGCGGGTTCGTGAACTGCACGATCTGGTTACCAACTTCATGCTCAATAGCCGCAATGATGACAAGCTTCCCCTCAAGCCCTTGCGGGAGGGTCAGTTTAACGAAAGAATGGGGGAGATCAATGCCGAGCCGATCAGCGAGGAGGCCAAGCATGTCAAGATTTACCGCACCCTGACCGAATATCTATCGGGGGTTCGCACCTGGGCCGAGAAGCTGGAGAAGATCGTCGCCATGGGCGAAGAAACCGATGATCGCTACCTCGATTTTGTTGATGTTTTGGTCGGGGAGATTCTGCAATGCGAAGTCGTAATGGACAATTTGCTGGGTCGACGGATCAGTCTTGAAACCCGTCTAGAGGATTTAATCGAGATCTATAGCGGAACCTATCCGACGCGGCGACCCACGGCGGCCTCGACCATTGCCCCGCGGCTCCAGACCCTGTTGCTGCGCCATAGAATGACCGAGACTCGCGCGGCATTGGAGACCATCGTCGTCCAGCTGCTGGGGGGGCGTGACCCCCTCTGCTCGCCCGAACTCTTGACCGAGCTGAAGGCGGCCCATGCGATGATCGGCAAGCTCCGCGCAAAGGGTCACCAGATCGGCGGCAAAAGGGCCATGGAGTACTTGGAGAGAAGAGTCAGTCGGCTTCTGACTTCGGAATCGGTGACCGACTATGTTCGCGGTTCCCTGACCCTCAGCGACCGGATGCAGTCGCTGGTCGAGATTCACAACTTTACCGTCGGCGATGCCAATAAAAAAACCATCGAGGAGTTTATCTCACGCTATTTTACCAGCGACGACTTTGGTCGCCGCCTCTTGACGGTGGAGGGTTCGCCCGAACATAAGTTTAAATTATTGGCGCAGCTTTACCGCTCGATCCTCCGTTCCAATTTAAGCGCCGAAACCCGAGAGAACTATTGCAAGATCGTCGCCGGCATCCAGAATCAGTTTTTGGTCGAGAGTAATTTCTTTGCGACCATCGAGAAAAAAGTCACCAATACGGCTAAGAAAATGTCCACGGTCTTGGCCCTGTGCCACGAGGGGGCCTTTATTCCGGGGGCCAATCTCGATCTTGCCAAGTCGGTGATCAGACACTATCTCTCTCGTCCTGACTTTTACGAAAGACTCTATGAAGGGGCGAGCAATGCCCAGCAAAGGGACGAACAGAAGGCCAAGCTTTTAAAACTTCTGGCCCCCTTGGCGATTACCCTGCCCAATCGCGGCTGATGGCTGGGTTGGCTCGGTTTAGGGTGGTGGGTAATGGCAGAATCTGCTCATATCTTGATTATTGACGATGATGACCGGCTCTCGGTCCTGCTCAAACGCTATCTCGAGAGTCAAGATTTTTTTGTCACTACCGCCAAAAATGCCGCTGAGGCCCGCGAGATTCTGGAATTTGTCGAATTTGATCTGCTGGTCGTCGATGTCATGATGCCGGGGGAGACGGGTTTGGAATTTGCGCGGTCGTGGCGGAGTCATTCGACGGTTCCGATGCTGCTGCTGACCGCCCTCGGGGAGGTCAGTGATCGTATCACAGGCCTTGAGACTGGGGTTGACGACTATATGGCCAAACCCTATGAACCGCGCGAACTGGTGCTACGAATTCAATCGATCCTGCGCCGCAGCCAGACCGTTACGCAACCCGAGACCCTGCCCCTTGAACCAGACAAAAAAATCAAGTTTGGAAATTTTTACTATGACCGCGACCAGAAAATTCTCTATTTTGGCGACAGCCTGGTTCGCCTGACCACCGCCGAGTCCGCCCTGCTGGATTGGCTGGTCGAGCATCTGGGTCAGCCGCAAAGCCGCGAGGTGCTACGGGCGGTGATAGAGGCTGGCGGAACCGAAGAGGTGACGCCCACCGATGATGCGGACCCCCCGACCCGCACCGTCGATGTCCATATTACCCGCCTGCGCCGCAAGCTGGAGCGAGACCCTAAATTCCCGCGCTATTTGCAAACAGTATGGGGTAAGGGCTATGTTTTAAAGTCGGATTAGGTTTAGACATTACTGAGGAACTTGCACCAATGAACAAAGAACAAACTCCCTTAAAGATTGCCATCGCTGGTTTAGGAACCGTTGGCGGCGGCCTGGTCACTCTGCTGCACCAGAATCAACAGATCATCACCGCCCGCGCCGGTCGCCCCATTAAGGTGGTTGGAGTCTCGGCACGGAGCCGGGCCAAGGCACGGAGTCTCGACCTATCGGGGATGGTGTGGTTTGACGATCCGGTGACCATGGCCAAGACCGCCGATGCCGATGTCATAGTCGAATTGATCGGTGGTTCCGAAGGGGTCGCGCGGCAGGTGGTGGAGGCCAGCCTGGCCAGTGGTCGTTCAGTGGTGACCGCCAACAAGGCCCTGCTGGCGACCCATGGCGTAGCACTGGCGAAGTCCGCGGAGGCCGCCGGTCTCGCCCTGGCAGCCGAGGCCGCGGTGGCGGGCGGCATTCCCATTATCAAGTCGCTACGCGAAGGTTTGGCGGGGAATCAGATTGCGCGGCTGGCGGGAATCTTGAATGGCACCTGTAACTATATCTTGACCCAGATGCGCACTACCGGCGGCGATTTTGCGACAATTTTGGCCGAGGCGCAGCGGCTTGGCTATGCCGAGAGCGACCCCAGTTTTGATATCGACGGTATTGATACGGCGCATAAACTGGCCCTGCTGGCGGCCATTGCCTTCGGTGTTGCGCCTAATCTTGGCTCGGTCTATTGCGAGGGGATAGGCCGCATCACCCCGCTCGACATAAGCTTTGCCGAGGAGCTTGGTTTCCACATTAAACTGCTGGGGATTGCTGAACAGTCGGCGGCGGGAATTGCCCTGCGGGTTCATCCGACCATGGTGCCGATGGGCAATCCGATTGCCCATGTCGAGGGGGTCTTTAATGCAGTTCTGGCGACCGGTGATGCGGTGGGGATGAGTTTCTATCAGGGTCGCGGGGCGGGGGCCTCTCCCACCGCCTCGGCGGTGGTTGCCGATTTGATCGATCTGGCGCGGGGGCGGTCGGTGCCGCTATTCTCCCTGCCGGTTGCGGCCCTGCAGGACAGGCCAGCGGTGGCGGCGGATCGCCATCTTGGCAGCTATTATTTGCGGCTGATGGTGCGCGATCAGGCGGGCGTGATAGCCGATATTTCGGCCATTCTCCGCGACTTTAGCGTATCTTTGGAATCGATGATTCAGCGCGGACGCAGCACCGATGCCGCCGTGCCACTGGTCATGACGACTCACGAAACCGATGAGGCGGCGATGATGGGTGCCCTGGCCAAGATTGCCAAGATCGGTGCGGTATTAGAAAAACCGCAACTGATTCGGATTGTTAAGGAATTGTAAAATTGAAGTAGATTTGGAAAATTTACATATGTTCTGGATTAGTAATACTCTTTGGATGCAAGGCAGAGCCTTGCTGGATTTTTAAGGCGAAGCCTTAAATGGGTCTGGGCGAAGCCCAGCATTAACCCGCCAATCGGTGAGGGTTGGCGCAGCAAAACTTGTGAAGCTGCCCCACCGCAAATTCAACGACATAAAAAGGACTATGCGGGGCAGTTCGCGTTTTGCAAGCCAAGCCCGAACCGATGGCGTTCGTTGGTTTGTTAAAGCGCGTTCTTATGAATTATTTATCCTTACTCGCCTTTTTGCTCACTTAGTTCGCAAGCTCGCAAGGATAAACAATTCATGGGAGTAAAAGAACGCGCTACTTATCAAATCATAATTTCCCAATTGCGCGGTCGGCTTGAATGCCTGCGGCGCTTCAAATTGTTGAAAACTATTTTAACAAAACCTAAAAATTGGTTGAGAAATTCAGTTTCAACAATTTGATAACGATTCGCTCAGGCCGCACATTCGCTACGCTCATTGGCTTGCAGCCAAACCGCTTTTTCTTTTTCTTTTTTGGATTATTTTTTTTAATCGTAGCTCAAGTCCTTGGCCTTGCCATGAAATATCTTATAGGCCAAAAATGTATAGCCAATCAAAACCGGCAAAACCACCAAGGCCCCAACCAAAATAATCACCAAAGACTCCGGCGCACTCGCCGCATCAACAATCTTCAACTGATCCGGCACTATATAAGGATAGAAACTAAAGGCCAAACCACCAAAACAAAGAACAAAAACACCCACCGTCAAGGCAAATGGAACCCAACAGAACCGATCCCCAACCATCGGCAATCTGCGCAACATCACCTCAATCATCACCACCAACCCAGCCGTCAAGACCGGAATCGGCAGCAAAAACAAAATACTCGGCATGGTAAACCATTTCTCAAAAATCCGCGGACTGACCAAAGGAGTCGCCAGCGAAATCAAAGCAATGGCAATAACAGTTCCACGCAGCGATAACTTTGCCCACTTGACCGCCTTCCGTTGCAATTCCCCATCGGTCTTCATAATGAGCCAACCCGCGCCAATCAAACAATAGCCCGCAATAACACAGAACCCAACCAGTACGGCAAAACCTATCGCCAACCAGCCCTCCTTAAATCCCAGAATATAACCGCCCAACATATAGCCCTGAGCAAATCCCGTCACCAACGAGCCACCAAAGAAAACCCGATTCCAGACCGCCTTATGACTGATCTTGGCCTTGGCCCTAAAGTCAAAGGCAACCCCGCGCAAAACCAAACCAATCAGCATAAAGGCAACCGGCAAATAAAGGTTGGTCAAGATAACCCCATGGGCCAGCGGAAAAGCAATCAACAGGATTCCTACCCCCAACACTAGCCAGGTCTCGTTAGCATCCCAAAAGGGCCCAATCGAGCCAATCATCCGATCCTTTTCCTCATCCGTCGCCCGCCGCATCAGCACTCCAACGCCAAGGTCATAGCCGTCCAAAACCGAATAGATCAGCATCGACAGCCCCATCAAAAAAGCGAAAATCAGCGGCAGCCATGCTCCATTTGCGAAAATTTCCATTATCCTATTCCTTTTTGCTTGAGCCTATTCGGCAATGATTTCGACAATCGCCTGACCAGCCGAAGGGGAGCTATCATCCTTGCCCTTCTCTCCAGCCCGCCTAGCCATGTAAAAAAGCGTCGTGATAAAGGCCACCAGCAAGACAGCATAAAGAATGAGATAGAGAGTCAAACTGATGCCAATCATCGCCGAAGGAACCTTGGCCACGGCATCAACAGTTTTAAGGACTCCATTGACCAGCCAGGGTTGCCGACCAATCTCTGTCACATACCAGCCCGATTCAGTGGCAAGCCAGCCCGAAAAGGCCATAGGAATCAAGCCAATCGCTAAAAACCGTGGGAGAGAATTGCGCCTTGCTAAACACCAGGCAGCACTCCAACTAAAGATCAACATCAAGATGCCCGTCCCGACCATAATCCTGAAGGCCCAGAAGACCGGCTTGACCGGCGGGTGATTGCCTGGAAACTCATTCAAACCCTTGACCTCCCCATCCCGATCATGAGTCAAGAAGAGACTGGCCATCTTGGGCAGTTGAATCGCATAGTCATTAGTTTTGGTCTCCTCGTTCGGCAGAGCAAAGAGAACCAGTGGCGCGCCCCTTTGCGTCTCGAACAATGCCTCCATGGCGGCAATTTTTTGCGGCTGATGCTTCAGGCTATTGAGGCCATGAAGGTCGCCAACAAATATCTGAATCGGAATCAGAACCGCCGCCGAATAGATACCACACTTGATCGCGGCCATGACCGCCGGACTCCGGTCTTGCCTCAGCCAGCGATAGGCCGATATGCCCGCAATCAAAAACGAAGCCGTCAGACCCGAGGCCAGCAGCATATGGGTCAAGCGATAGGGGAAGGAGGGGTTAAAGATAATATCAAACCAGCTGGTGGCAAAGGCTACCCCGTCGCGCATCTCGAACCCCACCGGAGTCTGCATCCAACTGTTGAGGGCGATAATCCAAAAGGCCGAAAGAGTCGTGCCCAGGGCCACCAACAGAGTCGCTAGACTGTGAAGCCAGCTGGGAACTCGCTTAAAGCCAAAGAGCATAATGCCCAAAAAGGTCGCCTCCAAAAAGAAGGCGGTCAGAACCTCATAGCCCAGCAGCGGGCCGGCAATGTTACCTACACTGGTCATAAAGCCCGGCCAGTTGGTGCCAAATTGAAACGACATGGTAATACCGGTGACCACGCCTATCGCAAAACATAGAGCAAAAATCTTGGTCCAAAAGAAATAGACATCCATCCATTTTGCATCCTTGGTCGCCTTAAAACGCAGCTTGAAGAATAGCAAAAACCAGCCAAGGGCAATGGTAATGGCAGGAAAAAGAATGTGGAAAGTAATATTGGCCGCAAATTGAATTCGCGCTAGGAGTGTGGGGTCAAGATCCATCATGTCACCTCGTTTTTGTTATTTAAGGGTTTATTTTTAGTTTAGAGTCCTATCTTAGAATAGATTTCTATTCGCGGCAAGGCCGCCGATTATCGCGACTAGAGAATTTTCTTGATCACCAAAACAATGACCAGAACGAGCAAAACTGTCACCAGAATATGGGGTATGTACATAAAGGATTCCTTATTATTGATTATTATTATGGAATCTAACTGTAGCTTAAAAAACCCTAGCGCGGTTTTTTAATTTTTTGTGCCCTTTTGGCCTTTGCGGCCTCTTCGGCCTGAACCTTATCGCTGTAGTGCAGAAAGATCGAAAAACCTATCAATAATGCGGATGTACCTAATAAGAACATAGATAATGGACTCATTTTTTCGCCTTCCTTGCCTTTGCGGTCTTTGCAGCCTCTTCGGCATGAGCCTTGTCGCTGTAGTGCAGAAAGATCGAAAAAAGAATGGTCACAGCTGAGGTGGCAAATAAGAACCATGCTAAAGGAGTCATTTTCTAATCCTTACAAGTTGAAGCGCAATAATTGTAAAACTAATTACAGTAATTAGCAAGGACAATAGTTCAAATAAAGATAGGTTCGTTCGTCCTTAAAGATACAAACCTAAACTGATGAGTTCGGCAGCGACGATAGTACTAATGAGGCGCGCTACCCAGTCGCGTTCAGTTTGACCAAATTCGAATCCGGTCAGTAATCGATTCATCCATGGGTTTAACTTTGATCGGGCAAACCCCTTCCAGACCGGGCTGTTCATTTCTTCGCCTTTTGTGCCTCTTCCTTTTGAACCTTGGCACTATAATGGAGCAGCAAAAAGAACAGAAAAAGAAAGACATTGACTACTGTTAAGAACCATGCACCTGAAGTCATTTACCTACTCCTTTAGTAAAACCACGCTAATCATTGTAAGAATAGCAACCGAAAAAATCAAGGCAATTAGTTCAAAAACGGAAAGCCATAACCGTCCAAAGAAATTTAAAATCAAACTTATAATACCCGCCGCGATAAGGTTAGCATTTAGGCGTGCGATCCAGTCACTCAGTCTTGGACTAAGTTTAAATTCCCTTAGTAATTTGTTTATCCAGGCTTTCATGCTGCATATACCAATGATCAAAGGCAAATGGTGGAAGGGGAAGGATTCGAACCTTCGTAGACATAAGTCGGCAGATTTACAGTCTGCTGCCATTAACCGCTCGGCCACCCTTCCACGGGTGCTTATTGGGGCGGAGGTCTCGCCCGCGCAGTGGTCGCACTATGGTCGATTTAGCCAACAAGTCAAGCGTAATTTTTTGGCATTTGCCGAGTCAGCCTGTCATAATGCGGCGGATTTTATCGCAGGCACAGGGTAACAGGTTCGCAAATGGCCATTCCAAAAAAACGACATCATCCGCGCAATGCCAGCAAGGGATTGGCGAGTGACAATCCTTGGGTCTATGGCAAACATGCGGTGCGCGCCCTGCTGGCCAATCCCAAAAGGCGGGTCGAGCGGCTGGTGCTTCAGCGCGAAGTGATGGAGGAGTTTGCAACCCTGACCCTGCCGCGGCAAACCGAGACCGTCACTAAATCCGCGATCGACGATCTGCTGCCCGATGGCGCGGTGCATCAGGGGGCGGCGGTCTTGGCGGCGCCCCTGCCTGAACTCGAGCTGTCGCAGTTTTGCAAAGGCCTGGATGAGCGGGCGATGATTCTGGTCTTGGATCAGGTTACCGACCCCCATAATCTGGGGGCGATTCTGCGCTCGGCGGCGGTATTTGGCGCAGCGGCGGTGGTGATTACCGAACGCAATGCCCCGCGCCTGACCGGGGTCGTCGCCAAGGCGGCTTCGGGGGCGATTGAACTGATACCGGTCATTCGCGTGGTCAACCTCGCCCGCGCGATGGATGAATTGTTTGCTGCGGGATTTTGGCGGATTGGGCTTGATGCTTTGGGCAAGTCGACGGTCGCGGCGATGGTGGGGGGCAGGCAGCCGATCAACCGACTGGCACTGGTGCTGGGGGCGGAGGGGGATGGGCTGCGGCGATTGACTCTGGAGAAATGCGATGGCCTGGCGCGGCTGGAGGCAGCGGGGGATTTTACCTCCCTCAATGTATCGAACGCTGCGGCGGTGGCCCTCTATGCGGCGCAGCAAAGATTTGGCTAGAATAGCGAGGGTTTAATCTATCTATTGCGGTAAACTGGAATTCTGATACTATATATGGTGTGATTTGTCTCGGGTCAAAAAGGGTTAATAATGAGAGATTTGAATAATAAAAGGCCGCTCAAGGGTTTGGTGGCCTTGGTTCTGCTGCTCAATCTAGCGGTCTGGGCGATTGCCTGGGTGAATTTTAGCGATAGTGCTTCTCTGCTGGGTCTGGCGGTGATTGCCTATAGTTTTGGTCTGCGCCATGCCCTTGATGCTGACCATATTGCGGCGATTGACAATGCGACGCGGCGGTTAATGCTGAGTGGAAAATCGGCGCGGGGCGTGGGGATCTATTTTTCGCTTGGTCATTCGTCGGTGGTGTTGCTGCTGTCGCTGGGGATTGCCATGTCGGCGACCATGGTGCAGAGCCATTTTGATAGCCTGCTCTCGATTGGCAAGACTCTGGGCACGGGCATATCGATTTTGTTTTTGGTTACGGTGGGTTTGGCCAATCTTCGCCTGGCCATTGGCATGTGGCGCGATAATCGGCGGGGGGCGGAGGCTGGTTCGACCCCTAACCCGCGCACCCCCTGGTATGGTGGAGTCTTTAAACTGGTGCGGAAGAGTTGGCACCTCTATCCTCTGGGATTTCTATTTGGCCTCAGCTTTGAATCGGCGACCGAGATTGCCCTTCTGGGAATTTCAGCCAGTTCGGCCTCGGCCCATTGGCCGGTTTGGCAGGTGATGATTTTTCCGCTGCTCTTTTCGGCGGCGATGGTACTGGTCGATGCGGCGGATGGAGTCTTGATGCTTGGGGTCTATGGCTGGGGCAATCGCAGCCAGTCGGCAAAACTCTATTATAATCTGGCTGTGACATTGGTCTCGGTGGGGGTGGCCTTGGTCATTGCGGTGATTCAGGTCATGGGGCTTATTGATGAACACTATGCGACGGCAAAGTGGTTTCATGATACGGTTGCCTTTGTGAATGATAACTTTAGTCTCTTTGGGTTCTTGATCATTGGGATTTTTGCGCTTGGCTGGTTGGTCGCCTTTGGGCTAAACTATCTGCGCCACCGCGAGGCTAAACTGGAGCGAATTGAATGATTATTGTCACGGGTGGTGCGGGGTTTATCGGCTCTAATCTGGTGGCCAGTCTTACTCGCGCGGATCAGTTGATGCGGTCTGAAGTTGCGGTGATCGATTGGCTGGGGGTGGATGATAAGTGGCGCAACCTTGGCTCCTCTCAGTTTTTACATCTGGTGCCGCCGGAGGAGGGTCTGGATTTTTTAAACCGCCATAGGTGGGAGATCGAGGCGGTGGTGCATCTTGGGGCCCTATCATCAACCACCGAGACCGACGGCGATCGGATTGCGCGGTGGAATATTCAGTATAGTATTGACCTTGCGGACTGGTGTTTTGAGCGGGGGATAAAGTTTTGCTATGCCTCCTCCGCCGCCACCTATGGCGATGGGGGGGAGGGGTTTAGGGATGATGATGGTTTGGATTATCTATCAAAACTCCGGCCGCTTAATCTTTATGGCTGGTCGAAACATGCTGTTGATCTGGCATTGGCGCGGCGGGGGTTTTTTGCCGATAGGCATTCGCAGATCATTGGGTTAAAATTCTTTAATGTCTATGGCCCCAATGAATATCACAAGGGGGCGCAGCAGAGTACCGTCAGTCATTTTCACCGCCAGATTAAGGAAACGGGTCGGGCGCGGCTGTTTAAATCCTATCGGGCTGGGGTAGCGAATGGGGAGCAGCTCAGGGATTTTGTTTCGGTCAAGGACTGTGTTATTTTAATCAGGGCAGTTTTAGAAAAGGAGTTTCCGAGTGGGCTTTATAATATTGGCACCAGTCAGGCGCGGAGTTTTAATGATCTGGCGCGGGCGGTATTTGCGGCCATGGGGCGGGAACCGCAGATTGACTATATTGATATGCCGGAGTCTTTACGGGATAGGTACCAATACTATACGCAATCGCAATCCAAGGGTTTTTTGTTAAGTCATCGATATTTAAGCCTTGAAGGGGGGGTGAATGACTATGTTAAGAACCATTTGAATTGCCAAGACCCCTATTTGTAAAAAATAGTCTATAGTCTGATTCTTTTAAAAATCGAAAAAACTCATTTTTTTAGCGGGGGGCGGATGCCCCAGACTGTTTCAAAATGAATTTCGTGGTTCTAATTCAACAAAAAACTTGTCACTCTGAGCGTCG
>JASGCE010000072.1 GCA_030054295.1 Minisyncoccota bacterium | reverse complement strand
CTAAGCAGCAAGCTGCTAAGTTCGACTATTCCCCCCTTCTGAAGAAGGGGGGATGAACATGAATTACCTCCCCGCCTGACGAAGGGGAGGATAGAAACTCTTGGTGAGACGAAGTCGAACCTTAGGTTTTCTTGGAGGGGTTGCACTATAAATTTCGTGTTTTTCAGACCTTCTATAATTGAGTTGAAAGCCAATTCCAAAATCCATAAAAACCAGTAGCGATAATAGACTCTCCCCGCTAAGATGGATTGATGAAAAAATTCGCACCCACTACCGAGGCTGAACTGTCCGAGGTTATTGCCTCGGCGACTGCCCCCTTTGAACTGACTGCGGGCGGAAGTAAGCTCGGTTTTGGCCATAGAATCGCCTGCGACCAGCGACTCGATCTGACTGGTTTTAATCAAGTCCGACTCTATGAACCCCATGAATTGATCGTCGCTGCGGGAGCCGCTACCCCCCTGACCAGCCTGAACCAACTTCTGGCCGCCAAGTCGCAGATCCTGACCTTTGAACCGCCCGATTGGCGCTGGCTGCTGAATGGCGGCAGCAAGGCCGAATGGCGAAGCCGCCCCGATCCCGCCACCATCGGCGGTGTCATTGCCACCAACCTGTCGGGTTCGGCGCGGCTTAAAGCCGGGGCAGCCCGCGATAGTCTGCTGGGTTTCCACGGCGTCAATGGCCTGGGCGAGGTCATCCACGGCGGCGGCCGCGTCGTCAAGAATGTCACCGGCTATGACCTGCCTAAACTGATCGCTGGTTCCTTTGGCACATTGGTCGCCATGACCGATGTGACCCTGAAGGCCATGCCCGCGCCAGAGGACGAAACTACACTGGTCATATTCGGTCTGACCGCGGCGGAGGGAATAGCCGCCGCCGCCCGCGCCCTCAACAGCCCGCACGAGATTCATTGCGCCGCCTATCTGCCTCCCGCTGCGGCGAATTTGGCGGGACTTACCGATGGCGCGGTGCTGTTGCGGCTGGTCGGCTCAACCCCCTCGATCAAGCCGCGCTCCGATGCGGTCATCGCGCTGCTGGCGGTCAAGGGGGAGGTGATCCGCATGGCCGCCGCCGCCAGCCAAGTTCTGTGGCAGAGAGTCGGCAATGGCGAACTCCTGCCCGAACTCGAACCGACGAGCCGAATGCAACAGGTGATTTGGCGACTCTCGGTAGCCCCGCAATCGGCGGCAGGCTTGATGGAAAAACTGGTGCGGGAATTTGCTGAATATGAATTGCGCCTCGATCATTATTTCGATTGGGCGGGCGGGATGGTGCTGCTCAGTTTGATTGGCTCGCCACAGTCGCTGGCCCTGGTTGAGGATGCGGTGGTGATCAGGCGAGCAATCCAAGACCATGGCGGCGGTCACGCGACCCTGCTGAGATCACCCAAAAACCAACCCGAGATTTTCGAGCCACTGGCCCCCAGTCTGGCCGCCCTGACCGCGCGGGTCAAGGCCAGTTTCGACCCCCATTCCCTTCTTAATCCCGGCAAAATCTATGGCAGGATTACCGCATGAGAACCGTCATCTCCGCCGAACAGCAACAGATTCCCTGGATGGTCGAGGATGCCAATATCATCGGCAGCTGCGTCCATTGCGGCATGTGTACCGCCACCTGCCCGACCTTTGTTTTGCTCGGCGATGAACTGGATTCGCCGCGCGGGCGAATCTATCTCATCAAGTCGCTGCTGGAGGCGAACGAACCCGCCAGCCGCGATTTTGTCACCCATATCGACCGCTGCCTCTCGTGCTTATCTTGCCGCACCACCTGCCCCAGCGAAGTGGACTATATGAGGCTGGTCGATCACGCCCGCGCCCATATCGATGAGACATACCAGAGGCCTTGGCGTGACCAATTGATTCGCGGGTTTTTGGCGGCGATACTGCCCTATCCCAAGCGGCTACGGCGGGTTTTTGCCTTGGGAATTCTGGTCAGGCCCCCGGCGCTTTTACTGATGCGGTTACTGCCGCCAAGCCTGATGCCGGCAAGAATCCGCGCCGGATTGCGACTGTTGCCGAGGTCTTTGCCGAGGGTGGAGGAACCAACCGCGGCCAGCCCAGCGAAGGGGTCAAAGCCGCGAATGCGAGTCACTATTCTGGCAGGCTGCGCCCAGTCGGTCTTGGCGCCAGAGATCAACCGCGCCGCCGCCAGCCTGCTGGCCAAACTCGGCTGCGAGGTTCTGACTGTCCCTGCCAGCGGCTGCTGCGGAGCCTTGACTCACCATCTTGGGCGAGAGGCCGAGTCCCAGACCATCATGCGCCGCCTGATCGATGACTGGTGGCCCTTGACTCAATCGGCGGGGGGATTGGATCGGATTGTGATTACCACCTCGGGCTGCGGCACTGTGGTCAAGGACTGGGGCTATCTGCTCAAGGATGACCCGAACTATGCCGATAAGGCGCGCCATCTGGCCAGCCTGACCCGCGATGTGACGGAGGTCATCAGCGAACTCTGTCCTGATGGTCGCTTGCCGCTGGTCAAGGAGCGACCAGCCGACCTGCCGCAGCGAATCGCCTATCACTCGGCCTGTTCTCTGCAACATGGGCAGGAGATTAAGGATGGGCCAGCGCGGTTGCTGACCGCGGCGGGATTTACCGTGACACCGGTGGCCGAATCGCATCTTTGTTGCGGCTCGGCTGGCACCTATAATTTGCTGCAACCGGTCATTGCCGAGCAGCTGCGAGACCGCAAAATCGGTAATATTCTGGCCGGCAAGCCGGATGCCATCGCCGCCGGTAACCTCGGCTGCATGACCCAACTGGCCAGCGCAACCGACCTGCCGATCTATCATATTGTTAAGTTGCTCGATCGGGTGATTGATTAATTATTGTGGATAAGGAATGGATAGATCATGAATAGAACCGAAAAGGCTGAACAGCTCGCCCGTGATTTCTTGGCCCTGCTGAACCGCAATGCCCCGGTCGAGGACTATCTTAAATACCTCCCCGATGGCGATTTTGAACAATGGTCTTACCCCGAGGTCGAGATCAAGAATCTGGAACATCTCAAAGGGTTTTTTGCCCAGACCTGGGGCATGATCAAAAGCCAGAATAACGAAATCACCACCATCACCAGCCGCGAACTGGAAAGCGGTAGAATCGAACTCGAGGTCTCGGTAAACTGGAGCGCCGAAACCGCGACCGGACAGAAATTCGCTCGCCCCCTGCACTATCAGATGACCATCATGGATGGTTCATCATCTGGCGACCCTGTGGGCCAATTCCCCAAAATCATGCGCTACAAAATGACTAGGGGTTAAGTTAGGCACTGGTTTAGAGTGTTTTAAAGATCTGTTGCCCCAATAATGGCTCGGTGTAGGTAAAGTTTGTCCCCCCTCCCTTTAGGAAACCCTGAAATGTCATTTTTTAAAGACAATCGGGCAACCCCCCTTAGTCTCACTAAGCAGCAAGCTGCTAAGTGAGACTATTCCCCCCTTCTGAAGAAGGGGGGATAAAGAGTAACGATTTCAATCTATTATACCTCCCCTTCTTTAGAAGGGGAGGATAGCAAACCTTAGCGAAGACGAAGTCGAGCTTTAGGTTTGCTTGGAGGGGTTGCACAATTAATTTCGAGCTTTTCAGGGTTTCCTAAAGAAAGGGGGGACATTTAAAACTTAGAGAAATTCCCACTTCAGTTGATACAGAATATTTGTCATTCCCCGCCAGGCTGCCCCGTTAAGGGGCAACCGCAGACGGGGAATCTCGCTTCTTTTTTCTAATCTCTGATAGCAAAGCGAGATTACCCGTCGCCCCCGTAAGCGAATGCTGACATTCGTCAGCGGGGCGGGTAATGACAATAAAAAGCGATTTACCTCCTTCATATTGGTTTAGCCTCGGCAATGACCCGTTCCCGAATCTTGATGGATAGGGCGCGGGGAGTCTTGACATCAACCGTAATTCCCAGCAGTTTTTCAAGTTCGACCTGTATCGCTGCGACATCAAACAGGGTCGCCTGAGGGGTAGGGTCAACCAAAATATCAAGGTCACTTTGGTCATTATCCATTCCTCGGCAAACCGACCCAAAAACCCGCGCATTGACGGCATGGTGTGACTCGACCACACGGCGAATGGCTTCGCGGTTTGCTTCAAGGGCGATTGATGGTTTCATGGATTGACCCGTATAAAAAATTTCTGACATTTTAGCCGAATTGTAAAGCTGGGCAAAGAAAATTAACTGCTTTGCACCTTGGCTGTCTCGTCTTGCTTTTCTTGCATCTATAATAATCAATCCTCCCTGCGACAGTATATCCCAATAATTCTGTTGAACAGAATTACCCAAAACACTATTCTTCAACTGCCAATCAAGGAATGAATAATAATTAATAATAATCCAATTGTTGGAGATTACAAATGACACAATTCAAGTCTTCGTTACTCTTGTCGACCGTAATTGCGACCATGGTTGGCTCCCTGGCCATGGCTTCGGTTCATGCTGCGGAGCTTTATGTCAGTTTGGAGGCTGGCTATGCTCTTGGTAATGCGACCAAGGATTCGCAGTCTCGGGGCTCGCCCGGGCTCCTGTCGGGTGGTGATCGTTTCCCGAGTAATAATTTCAGCAATACCAAAATATCGGGGGGCTCGGGGATGGTTTATGGCGGTGGCTTCGGGCTGGTTGTCTCCCCCAATCTGTCTATCGATATAAACCTGAACTATCGCAAGGGAAAGGTTGAATTCAGAAACGACTTTAAGGATCCGGGTAACGAGATGCTCTATGCTGCGAAACCCTCTGTCAGTTCCCTCGTGCTGATGCCGAAGCTGCACTATGGAGTTCCGCTGGGTGGCGGTTTTAGGGTGGGCGGATTTGCCGGGATTGGAATTACCTCCAATGTCACTCCGGACATGGTGCTGGAATATCGCCTTGGCACCGAATCGCAAAATGGCAAACGAAGCACCGACTTCGCCTTTACCCTGGGTGCCGAGAGCAGTTATGAACTGGGCTTCGGTACCAGCCTGACCCTTGCGGCGGGTTATACTTCGCTTGGCCTGGCCGAATGGAATAAAGAGGTCCATTGGAAAGCTAGAACCGGCCAGGTCTATAGTTTCGACTTCAGCCGAGGCGACAAAATAGCCCTCGAGTCGGTTGACCTGATGCTGGGGCTGCGATACGGGTTTTAGGATTTTTTTCTTCTTCAAATCTGTTGACTTGAAAATTCTAGAGCAGTTCCTACAAATACAGGCTCATCCTAAATCGTCATTGCCCTCAAGCTGCGCTAGCAGCGTAGAGTGGCAATCCAGATCGGCATAAGCCAAACACAAAATAATCTTTATAATTGAGGGGCTTATGCCCCTCAAACTCCCCGCTGGATTGCCAGCCGCTCAAAGCGAGCGGCGGCAATGACGAATATGGATAGTTACTGAACATTATCCAAAATTTTGAATTCTCATTTGAACAAACTATAATTGGATTTACCTTTTCTTTTGCCGATAAAAACCTTAGTCTCTGGTCGAATCGTCAGCCAAAAGGAATTGTTAACACCATGCGACAGAGTCTTTATTTCCTCCCGACCCTTAAAGAAGTTCCGACCGAAGCCCAGACCGTGTCGCACCGTTTGATGCTGCGGGCGGGCATGGTGCGGCAGGTCGCGGCGGGAATCTATTCCTGGTTACCGCTCGGTCAGCGGGTGCTTGACAAGATCGCCGACCATGTGCGGGCCGAACAGGTCAAGACCGGGGCGATGGAGATCATCATGCCGACTCTGCAACCGGCCGAACTGTGGCAGGAATCGGGTCGCTATGACGATTACGGTAAGGAGATGCTGCGGATCACCGACCGTCACGACCGCCCTCTGCTCTATGGCCCGACCGCCGAGGAGGTGGTGACCGACATAGTGCGCAATTCGATTAAATCCTATCGCAGCCTGCCGCTCAATCTGTTCCAGATTCACTGGAAATTCCGCGACGAGGTGCGGCCGCGATTCGGTGTCATGCGTGGGCGCGAATTCCTGATGAAGGATGGCTATGGCTTTGACCTTGATGAGGCCTCGGCGCGATTTACCTACCAAAAAATGTTCGTCAGTTACCTGCGGATTCTGCGCAATCTCGGATTGAATCCGATCCCGCTGCGGGCCGATACCGGGCCGATTGGCGGTGACCTGTCGCACGAATTTATCATCCTGGCCGAGACCGGCGAGAGTCAGGTCTATTGCCACCAGAACTATACCAGCCGCGCCATTCCCGATGCGGTGGATTACGATGATCAAGACCATATTGCCCAGATTGTTAAGGACTGGACGGCCGACTATGCCGCCGCCGATGATCTGCACAATCCCGCCACCTGCAAGGTGCCAGACCATGAACTCTTGACCGCCCGCGGGATTGAAGTCGGCCATATTTTTTACTTTGGCACCAAATATTCGACCCCGATGAAGGCCGCGGTCAGCACCGAATCGGGCGGCTTGACCAACCTTCACATGGGCAGCTATGGCATTGGCGTGTCGCGGCTGGTGGGGGGGATTATCGAGGCCAGCCATGACGATCTCGGGATCATCTGGCCCAAGTCGGTTGCGCCCTTCCAGATTGCCCTCATCAATTTAAAGGCGGGGGATTCGGCCTGTGATTCTGCCGCCAATCTTCTTTATAAACAGCTGACATCATCGGGGATCGAGGTGCTGCTCGACGACCGCGACGAACGGGCGGGAGTCAAGCTGGCCGAGGCCGACCTGCTCGGTCTTCCTTTGCGGCTGGTGATCGGCCCCAAGGGGGTGGCGGCTGGCACCATCGAGGTGGTCGAACGGGCTAACCCATCCAACAAGCGCGAGATCGCCCTGAGCGATGCCCTTGGCTTTGCAGTTGAATGGGTAAAGCGATGATCTTTTCTCGTTTTGAAAGACTGGTGGCTTCGCGCTACCTCCGCGCCCGCAAGAGCGAGGGTTTTATCTCGATCAGCGCGGCCTTCTCGCTGCTCGGGATTTCGCTGGGGGTCGCGACCTTGATCATTGTCATGGCGGTGATGAATGGCTTTCAGCAGGATCTGCTGGGGCGGATCATTGGCCTGAATGGCGAGGTTTCGGTGCTGGCGCAGCCGGGCGAACCGCTCCGCAACTATGACCAATTAACCAACCAAATCAAGCTCATAACCAATGATATGGGCGGCAAGTCCCAGACCATCGCGGTCAATCCGATGGTCGAGGGACAGGTTCTGGCCACCACCGGCACCCATGCTTCAGGAGCCCTGGTGCGGGGGATGCGCGGGGCCGATTTTGCCGCGCGACCGCTGCTGGCTAACCATATTGTCGCGGGCGACCTCGGCGATTTTAAAGACAATGGGATTATCGTCGGCAAAAGATTTGCCGAGGACTATAACCTGAATGTCGGTGGCATTGTCACCCTGACCAGCGCCCAAACCAGCGCGACGGTTTTTGGCTCCATCCCGCGCAGCAAGGCCTATCATATTGCCGCGATTTTTGAAGTCGGCATGTATGAATATGACAGTTCTTATATCTATATGGACCTAGCCCAGGCCCAGGTGTTTTTCCAGATGAGGGATCAGGTCACGGCGGTGGAGATTGTTACCGGGCAGCCGCAATCATCATCGGCCCTGGTGCAGGATCTGGTGACCCGACTGCCCGAGGGTTTACGAGTCCGCGATTGGCAAAGGGCTAATTCGAGCTATTTTAATGCCATTCAGGTCGAGAAGAATGTGATGTTTTTGATCCTGACTCTGATTATTCTGGTCGCTTCCTTTAACATTATCTCATCAATGATTATGCTGGTGAAGGAGAAGAATCGGGATATAGCAATTCTCCGCACCATGGGGGCGACTCCGGCGATGATCATGCGGCTGTTCATTTTGGTTGGGGGGACGATTGGCGTGGGCGGAACGATATTCGGGCTGATGCTCGGGGTTCTGGTGACCAGCAATATCGAATCGATTCGCCAGTTCTTGCAATCGATTACCGGCACCCCCCTGTTCGAGGCTGAGATCTATTACCTGTCAACCCTGCCCGCGATTATCGACTGGTCAGAGGTGGTGCTGGTCACGGTCATGGCCCTGTTCTTGACCCTGGCGGCCACCCTCTATCCCGCCTGGCGAGCATCGCGGATCGATCCGGTGGAGGCCCTCCGTTATGAGTAAATCAACCTTGGCTCCCGCCTTACAGATCAATGACCTGATACGAACCTTTATCAACCTCGATAACAGTATCGAGGTGCTGCGCGGAGTCAATCTGACCATCAAGGCTGGCGAGTCGGTGGCCCTGGTCGCGCCCTCGGGCAGTGGTAAATCTACCCTGCTCCACCTTGCCGGTCTGTTGGAGCGGCCCACCAGCGGAGAGGTCATGATCGATGGGGAGGCCACCAGCAGCCAGAACGACGGCGAGCGAACCTCCATTCGCGGCGGCAAGATCGGTTTTATCTACCAGTTTCACCACCTGCTGCCGGGATTTTCTGCGCTCGAGAATATCGTACTGCCGCAACTGATTCGCGGGGTCAGCGAATCGGCGGCCAGGAATCGCGCTCGCGAACTGTTGGATCAGTTGGGGCTGGCCGCGCGGGCTGACCACCGACCGGCGCGCCTGTCGGGGGGGGAGCAGCAGCGCGTGGCCATAGCCCGCGCCCTCGCCAATCGCCCCAGTTTGATTCTCGCCGACGAGCCGACCGGTAACCTGGATGCCGCAACCGCAAGCCAGGTCACCGCCACCCTGCTCGCGCGGGTCAAGGACAGTGGCGTTGCGGCCTTGATTGCGACCCATAATATCGAGATGGCGGCCGCAGCCGACCGAATATTGATGCTGAGAGAAGGGATCATCATCGATGCCAAGATCCAAGACGGCAAACTCATCGCCAAGCCATAGGCCAGTTGGTTTTGGTCGCTTTTGGCACCGGAGTCTATGGCCAGTTCTCTGGCCCCTGTCGCTGATCTGGCGACTGGCAACCTGGCTGCGCTGGCAGTGGGTACGACCGACAAAACTGAACCTGCCGATCATTGTTGTGGGTAATGCTACGGTGGGGGGGCAGGGCAAGACTCCGTCGGTACTGGCCATCGCCAAGCGACTGGAGAGCCATTTCCGCAACGAATATATATTCTGCCTCTCGCGCGGCTATGGCGGTGAAGCGATTGGCCCGATCGAGGTTATTCCCGCCGCCCACAGGGCTGAATTTGTCGGCGACGAACCCCTGCTGCTGGCGGCGCAGTTCCGCACCATCGTGTCTCTGTCACGGCCCGAAGGGGCCAGGCTTGCCGCCGAACTCGGGGCCAGGATCATCGTCATGGATGATGGGTTGCAAAATCCCCATATCCGTCCTGACCTAGCGATTCTGGTGGTCGATGGCGGCAGCGATAGCAGCAACCTCGGGATCGTGCCGACTGGGCCCTTTCGCGAACCCTTGGCTGCGGCCCTGCGGCGCGTTCAGGCGGTGATTCTGATCGGCGAGGATCGGGGGCAGTGGCGGGGTTTAATCGAAAAAACCTCGCCAAATCTTGCGGTTTTGGACGCTAACCTGGTTCCAGATCAGCAATCCTTCGCTCTGGTCAGCGGCAAGCGAATCGTCGCCTTTGCCGGCATTGGTCGGCCGGAGAAGTTTTTTGATAGCCTCCGCCGTTCAGGGGCGGAGCTGGTCGAGACCTATGGTTTTGCCGATCACCACCCCTATCAAGCGGCGGAGATTGACCAACTGAAGTCCCGTGCTGCCGCGCTCGAGGCTACCCTCATCACCACCACCAAGGATTTTTACCGCCTCGATAGTCTGATGAGGCAAGATATTTTGCCCTTTGCGGTTAATCTTGAATTTAACGACGCGAAGCTATTGTATGGTTTGATAATGGATGTCGCTAAAAGGGTCACGGTTGATGAAAATAATTAAAAAAATCATGCTGAATCCGCTGGTGGCTCTGGTGGTTATGGTCGTCGTCGTCGCTATCAGAATTTTACCCTTGCGGCTGGCCTCGGGCCTGGGTGGATGGATTGGGCGGAGTCTCGGGCCGCGATTCCCAGTAACCGAGTTGGCTCGGCAGAATCTTCGCTCGGTTTTGCCCAACCTCAGCGACCAGCAGATCGAGGTTCTGGTTCGGCAAATTTGGGACAATCTCGGGCGCACCGCCTTTGAACTGCCCCATTTGCACCAGGTGATCAGCAAGCGCGTTACCGTGATTGGCAAGGAACTGGTTATGCCGCTTATCGAACAGGGCCAGAATGTGATTTTTGTCGGCGGTCATCTGGGCAATTGGGAGATTCACGGGCCGACTCTCAGCCTTCATTTTGGTCGGGTCAATCTGGCCTATCGCGCCCTCAACAATCCGATTCTCGACGGGCTGTTGGGTTGGCACCGCAACCGTCTGGTCTGGCGGATGATCCCCAAGGGGGCCAGCGGAATGCGCAAAATGATCACCAGTCTGGCGGAGGGGGAGAGTCTCGGGATTCTTTTTGACCAGAAGCTGAACAACGGTATAGCCGTGCCCTTTATGGGGCGGATGGCCATGACGACTCCGGCGCCGGCCCTTTTTGCCCTGCGCTTTGGCTTGCCGCTGGTGGTGACTACCGTCAAACGATTACCGGGGGTGCGCTTCGAGATTGAATTCAGAACTCCAATCGCTGTCAAGGCCAGTAAGGACAAGACCACCGCCGACCAACAGCAGATGGAGATTATGACGAGGTTGAACAATGATCTCGGTCAGTGGATTATGGACAATCCACAACATTGGCTATGGCTGCACCGCAGATGGCCAAAGGGGGAGTAGACTGTCTCAAATCGTTTGTAAGAGGTAAACTCAGTCCAAAAATTGTCATTCTGAGCTTAGAACAGTCCGAGCCTAGCGAGGGTAACTGTTCTTAGCGAAGAATCCAGGAAAGCTTAACAAATTGTACTGACTATCTTTTCTGGACTCTTCACTTGTCTTGCTAAAGCCTTTGCAGAAGCAAAGGCAAGCGCGACGACGCTCAGAGTGACATGCTTGTTAATGAGTTAGCTTAACGAATTTCATTTTGAGGCACAGGGGGAGCCTATTTCTTCCGTTCAGACAGGTGAACATAAAGCATAAATAACATCGTTAATCCCGAGGTGATGAAGAGTGCTATGGCTGCTTTCGACATTTTATTACTCCCTTCTTAAGTAAAGACACAATATAGTAAACAAAAATGAGGAGATTGTCAAACCCCATATCTCAAACCAAGACAATTCAAGGTGATCGAATATATACTATGCTCACTTGAAAATTACAAAAACTCAGGTGCGTATTTGATTAAAACTTGTCGGGGGGCGGATGCCCCCCGTCGCACTTCGTGCGACTCCCCCCGCTGGATAGCCTCGTGCTTACGCACGACGCTATGAGGGGTGATCGGAGTTTTTAACCTTTCGATACCCCTCATCGCGTTGCGAAGCAAGGCGATCCAGA
>JASGCE010000274.1 GCA_030054295.1 Minisyncoccota bacterium | reverse complement strand
CGCAGCTTGAGGGCAATGACGATTTTGGAAGAGCCTATATTTGTGGGAATTACTCAAGAATTCTCAACCAAAAAGACTATAAAATCATCCAATCATTGAACAGTTTATTTGGCTTGATAATCGTTCCGATTAGTGAATTAATGCTTATAGGTCTTTAAAACTTGCACTAAAGACTAGCCATGGCGCGGCAGGCATAATGGGTAAGATACCGATTCAAGGCATGGCCCTTAAAACTCTATAGATCAGGATGATTGAAGATGAAAGCTCCGTTTAAATTCAAGACTCGAATGCTAACCACGGTACTGTCGAGTGCTCTGGTTTCCTCTGCCCTTTTGCTGGCACCGGCTGCCAAGGCCGCCGAGAGTGTCGAGGTTCTCCATTGGTGGACCTCGGGTGGCGAGGGTGCGGCTCTCGGCGTGCTGAAAAAGGACCTCGAGGCCAAGGGAGTGACCTGGAAAGACATGCCCGTTGCCGGTGGTGCCGGCGATGCCGCCATGACCGTGCTGCGCGGTCGCGTGACTGCGGGTAATCCGCCAACCTCGGCCCAGCTTTTGGGCTTTGATCTGCGCGATTGGCAGAAGCAGGGGGTTCTTGCCAACCTCAATGATATTGCGGCCAAGGAGGGCTGGGACAAGGTCATTCCGAAGGCTTTGCAGGAATTCTCCAAATATGAGGGTAACTGGACGGCAGTTCCGGTCAATGTCCATACTACCAATTGGGTTTGGATTAACAAGGCGGCCCTCGACAAGGCCGGCGGCAAGGTTCCGACCGACTGGAACGGTTTTGTTGCCATGCTCGAGGCCTTCAAGAAGAATGGTATTACACCATTTGCTCAGGGTGGTCAGAATTGGCAGGAAGCCACTGTTTTTGAAGCCATTGTCCTGTCGCTCGGGACTGATTTTTACAAGTCAGCCATGATCGATCAAGACCCCAAGGCCTTGAACAGTGCCAAGATGGTTACGGCCTTTGATCGTCTGCGGGTATTGCGTGGCTATACCGATGCTAACTTCTCCAACCGCGACTGGAACCTGGCCACCGCGATGGTGATCAAGGGTGAAGCGGGCGCACAGATGATGGGCGACTGGGCAAAGGGTGAATTCCTGCGCGCCAATATGGTACCGGGCAAGGATTTTGTCTGTATCCGTTTCCCTGGCACTCAGGGCGCGGTGACCTTTAATGCCGATCAATTTGCGATGTTCAAGGTTGGCGATTCGATGCGCAATGCTCAGAATCTGATGGCCATTGCGGTTGAAGACCCCAAGTTCCAGTCGGCATTTAATGTCGTCAAGGGTTCGGTTCCGGCCCGTACCGATGTCTCGGACAAGGACTTTGACGATTGCGGCAAGAAGGGCATGAAGGACCTAGCCGAGGCCAGCAAGAAGGGCAAGATGTTTGGTTCGATGGCCCATGGCTATGCCGCTCCGGCAGCGGTTAAGGGCGCGGTCTTTGATGTGGTTGACCGCTTCTTCAACAGCAAGGACATGAAGAGCAGCGACGCCGCTGCCGAACTGGCCAAGGCCGTAGCAGCCGCCAAGAGCTAAGGGTTGGTTTGAGTGAGGTAAAGCCCCTTCCGGCTGTGATGGTCAGAAGGGGTTTTTATTTTTTTTAGAATTTATCATTATCTTAGACGACCAAAAATCCTCTCCAAACTCTGCTTGACCTTTTCGAAAACAGGCAATCGTTCAACTCGGGACTCATCCATATAGAGCCTGCGGTTGATCTCCAGTTGCAGAACCTCCACCCCTTGGCTTGGCCTGCCATAATTCTGCGTGGTAAAGCCACCGGCATAGGGCTGATTAACCGCGACACTAAAACCCTCTGCCATCAAGCCCTCAGCAACAGCACCCAAAAACGCGGGAGAGCAACTGACCCCATGGGCATCCCCCAGTACAAAATCGGCCAGCTCCTCCCCGCGATGGTGGCGACTCGGCATGGAATGGGCATCGATGATGCGGCAAGAGCCAAACCGCGCCACCGTCGCCGCAATCAGCTCGGTCAAGGCCAGATGATAGGGGTGATAGGCCAGATCAATCCGCCGCTGCACCTCGGCAAGAGTCAGTTTCTGGCGATAGATTGGCTCTGACCCAGCGACCAGTCGCGGAATCAAGCCAATGCCATTCTTGACCAGATGGGTGACCTCGTACTGCAAGGATTCATTACCCAGCACAACCAAGGCCGGGTCGATTTCACTGACTCGGCGATTGACATCCAACCAGACCCGGGCATAGGGGGCAAAAATCGAAACCGCGCCAAATTCCGTTGCGGCGGCAAAAAGATGATCAACATCAAAATCCTCCATGGTGCGAAGCCGTTCTAATCCCAGACGAGACTCGGCCAGAAATTGCGGCGGATAGACTCGGCCACTGTGCGGCAGGGCGATGATCAGCGGCTGGGACTGCGACTCCCGCCCGCGCAGCACGGGCAGTATCGGCAAACTATTCTCTAAAGACTCAATTCTCATTTGGATTCCGTCGGGCTAAAAAACAGCGATCACTCTATAACGGATTACCATTGCACCGAAGCCCGCAATAGTCTATACAGGGCGAGAAATTGGGGGCGCATAGCTCAGCGGGAGAGCA
>JASGCE010000273.1 GCA_030054295.1 Minisyncoccota bacterium | reverse complement strand
CGAGATTCCCCGTCTGCGGTTGCTTCGTTGACGAAGCAACCTGGCGGGGAATGACAATAGAAAGGAGTCTGCACCCCCCTCATTGTCATTACCCGCCACCGCTTTAGCGGCGAGACGGGTAATCTCCCTTCCTTTAAAAAAATCGAGATTCCCCGTCTGCGGTTGCTTCGTTGACGAAGCAACCTGGCGGGGAATGACAATAGAAAGGAGACCGCAAAAAATAAAACAGGGGCGATTAGGCCCCTGTTTCATTACGGTCGAGTGCATCGACTATTCGACGCGGACGATTACCACACCGACCTTATTGGTATCGACAACGCGAACACCCATTTCCATGATCTGCTTGGTCTGGTTCATCATGCTGAGGCGATAGTTAGCCCCTGGCTTCAAACCATTGGCCGAGTCAGACCAGACGATTTGATTGTTGGTGACCGGCAGTTCGGTGACCAGCTTGTCATTCTCGAACACTCCGACCTTGACGACCTCGGCGGCATGGCTGCCGACGATGACCAGGGAGGGGCGATCAGAGATCTCGATGGTCTTGGAAACGCCGCGCATCATCAAACCACCGGCGACTGCGGTGGCCTGTTGCATCCGCACCTGCTGGGGGCAGGGCTGGGCTGTCTCTGAGACAAGCTTACCGCCGGTCAGTTTGTAGTTGCCCATATTGACGGTCAGGTTGCCGCCCGAAACCTGCACTTCGCTGCACTTCTGATAGTGCACGAACTTGATTTCGCCGGTCGCGCCGAGCTTAATGGTCGTGCCGGGCTGAATCTCGGTATAGGCGGTCGGAGCACCAGCGGCGCCGCTGATGCTGGTGATTAGAGCCGCCGAGGTTGCCGCCATGGCCGAGGCCGAGGTCAAGGCAAATGCAGCAACCGTCGCAATCATAAGTGTCTTCTTCATCTTAGTCTCCGTTGTTAAAGTGAACCAAATAACCAATCGCCAGTGAGTCTTTTAGCTTTTTTTTGCTAGACCGTTATAGTTAGATTTTTATTAAAACTCTATATAGCAGTCTTAATATCATTTCTAAACCAAATTCGTTAACAAAAGGTTAATTTTTCTCACTCTTAACAATTTCTTTCAAAATATTTGATAATGGTTACAGGTCTTTGAGAAAAATCAGAATATTTTTTCATAAATTTATCATAAAATCATCGGTTAAGGAATGAAGGAGAGTTTGACATGGGCTATTCTTCAGCGCAATCTATAGCCATGGTCAATAATAATCAACTGGGTCTGACCAGTGCCGAGGCGCAAAAAACACTGCTTGCCGAGGGGCCAAATCAAACAGACCCGAAAAAAACCAACAAACTTTGGCGAATCGTCAAGGAGGTTATGGCCGAGCCCATGTTCCAGCTGATGCTGGCGGCGGGGATTCGCCTGGTCATGATTACGGGTGATCATCGGCTGACCGCCCTGGCCATGGCGCGGCAGGCCGGGATCTCCGCGGCCGATGTCTATGCTCGGGTTACGCCGATTAAGAAGCTGGAATTGATCCAAAAATTCAAGTCTGAAGGGCAGGTGGTGGCCATGACTGGTGATGGGGTCAATGATGCTCCCGCCCTTAAGGCGGCCCATATTGGGATCGCCATGGGCAAGCGCGGCACCGATGTCGCAAGGGAAGCCGCGGCCCTGGTCCTGATGGAGGATAGTTTTGCCGACATTGTCGCCGCGATCCGCGCCGGTCGCTTAATCACTCAAAACATCAAACAGGCCCTGAGCTATAGTTTTAGCCTCCATCTGCCGATCATTATTCTGTCGCTGGTGCCAGTCTTGATGAATCAGCCGATGATTCTGTTGCCGCTTCACATTGTCTTCTTCGAGCTGATCTTTAACCCGATCTCCTCCCTCGTCTTTGAAGCCGAGCCAGCCGACCGTAACCTGATGCGCCAACCGCCGGTGCCGATAACCGAGGAACTCTTAACCGCCCGAAGCCTGATGAAGGCAATGGGTTTTGGTTTGGCTATGGGGGTTGGTATCCTGATCCTCTATCTGGTCTTGCTGCGGCAGGGAACCGCCACCCCCGAGATCAGGGCCGCGGTAATAACCGCAATGGTCGGGGCCAATCTGGGGGCGATATTTATCTTCCGTCGCCAATGGTTCTTGAACAGACTTCCGCTGACTGGCTGGCTGGCAATTGGACTTACCCTGGGCGGACTCTCCTTGATTGTCAATCTGAGCTTCTTGGCAGATATTTTTGCCCTTGGGCATTTATCCATGCTGTCGTTTGGGATCACTCTTTTTGGTTCGCTGGTGTTGGTTGCCTTGGGGCGGCTGTTGGTGCGGTATAGATAGGAGTGTTTGCTGTAAAACACTGCCAAGCATAGGTTATCATGATAAATGTCTCCTTTCGCTTATTTATGAATCACTCATTTATGAAAGCGGGGACAAAATAATGACTGCCCCCCCTCCCTTCAGGAAGGACTGAAAAACACCAAATTTGTCATTCTGAACTTAGAACAGTCCGAGCTTCAGCTCGGATAACTGTTCTTAGTGAAGAATCCAGAAAAGTTTAACTTATTGTAATTGCTTAGTTTTCTGGACTCTTCGCTTGTCTTGCTAAAGACTTTGCATTCGCAAAGTCAAG
>JASGCE010000071.1 GCA_030054295.1 Minisyncoccota bacterium | reverse complement strand
CAGACTGTCTCAAAATGCTTGTAAGGGGTCAACACAGACCAAAAGTTGTCATTCTGAGCTTAGAACAGTCCGAGCTTTAGCTCGGTGAACTGTTCTTAGCGAAGAATCCATGGTTCCAGTAGTACATTGTTTTTATGTGGAAAAATGGACTCTTCGCTTGTCTTGCTAGGGCTTTCGCTTCGCAAAAGCCAAGCGCGACGACGCTCAGAGTGACAAGTTTTTTGTTGAATTTACACCACGAAATTCATTTTGAGACAGTCTGGGGCATCCGCCCCCCGAAAAAAAAATAAGCGCAAGACTCATTTGTTGGTTATCAGCAACTTCCCCAATCCTATCCCAGCCGCGATTCCAGTTCGGCTCGCAGGGCGGTAAAGAATTCCTCAGTCGATTTATGGGCTTGACCCTTGCCCACCAACAGGGCGAGGTCCTTGGTCATGACTCCCGATTCAACCAGACCGACACAGGCCTGTTCGAGCTTGACCGCAAAATCAACCAGTGGCTGATTGCCATCAAACCGACCGCGATAGACCAGCCCCTGAGTCCAGGCATAGATCGAGGCAATCGGATTGGTCGAGGTCGGCTTGCCCGCCTGATGGTCGCGGTAATGGCGGGTAACCGTGCCATGGGCCGCCTCGGTCTCGACGGTCTTGCCATCGGGGGTAAAGAGCACCGAGGTCATCATCCCCAAGGAACCAAAACCCTGGGCCAAGGAATCCGACTGAACATCACCATCATAATTCTTGCAGGCCCAGACAAATCCCCCCGGCCATTTTAAGGCCGAGGCCACCATATCGTCGATCAAACGATGTTCATAGACCAACCCCTTGGCCTTAAAGGCGGCAGCAAATTCGGCATCGTAAACCTGAGCAAAAATATCCTTAAAGCGACCGTCATAGGCCTTCAAGATGGTGTTCTTGGTCGAGAGATAGAGCGGCCAACCGCGCTCCAAAGCATAGTTAAAACAGGAGCGGGCAAATCCAGTAATCGATTCATCAAGATTGAACATGCCCATGGCAACGCCCGGAGTCTCGAACTTGAAGATCTCGAGGTTAATCGGTGCCGAACCATCGTCAGGGGTAAAGTTAATCGACAACTTACCGGCCCTTGGCACGACAAAATCCTGAGCCCGATATTGATCGCCAAAGGCATGGCGACCAATCACAATCGGCCTGGTCCAGTTGGGTACCAACCGCGGGACATTTTTACAGATAATCGGCTCGCGGAAGACCGTCCCGCCCAGAATATTGCGAATCGTGCCATTGGGCGATTTCCACATTTTTTTGAGTTTGAATTCGCTGACTCGGGCCTCGTCGGGGGTGATGGTGGCGCATTTGACCCCCACGCCATATTTTTGAATCGCCTTGGCCGAATCGATGGTCACCTGATCGTTGGTGGCATCGCGGTGTTCGATCCCAAGGTCATAATAGTCGAGCTTTAAATCGACGAAGGGCAGGATCAGCTGCTCGCGGATCATTTTCCAAATGACGCGAGTCATCTCGTCGCCATCGATCTCTACCAGGGGAGTCTTTACCGAAATTTTAGCCATGATTTTTCCAAATCTTTACACTGTGAAGGGATTGAATTCCGCTCATCATAGTTGATAATTTTAATTTGTTAAATGACTTTATGATTCGGATAGATCACTTCGCGGTCGGTGACAATGGCATCGATGGGCTGGTCGAATTGACCGCGGGGAACAGCGGCGATCTCCTGCTCGGCATAGGCAATAGCGACAGCGGTAACCGCACGATCCCGCCGCAGGGCGAACAGGCTGCGGTCGTATAATCCTCCCCCCTGCCCCAACCGCCCGCCCTGGCGATCAAAGCCAATCAAGGGGACTATGACAAAATTCGGGATGACAATCTTGGCCGTGGGCAGCGGAATCTCGGCACCATTGCCGAGGATCAACGGGTCACCAAATCGCCAGTCGCGGAAGATCAAGGCCTGACCATGGGCCACCACCTCGGGCAGGCAGGTCTGAATGGTTTTTTGCGCCAGCAGTTTGAGCAGCAGATCGACCTTGATCTCGTACTTACTCGGCCAGAAGCCCGCGACGATCAGATCGGGCTGGGTCAGGACGGCCGGTTCGATGAAGGTGGTAAAGAACCGCTCCGCCGCGGCCTGAGATTTGGTCAAGCTCGCCACCGCCGAAATCGCCCGTCGCTTGGCGCGAATGGCGGAACGCAACTCGCTCTTGAGGGCGGTTAGACTCGGGTCGTCGGAATGGCTGGTTGTCATGAAATCACCAATAGGATCTGTTGCAAAACTCTTTTTTCGTCACCGCGAGCCTCAGCGGCGCGACCCTCGCTTGAGGGTCGCAGAACCGCTGAAGGCGTGGCGGCAAGCCCGCGTAGCGGACAATCTTCTTTTTTACTACAATACTTAAAGTTATGATCCTATTTTTCAATTATTGACCGCTACGCGGGCCTATTGCCACGGCGTCCTCGCTTATGCGCGCCCGCTGACGGGCGGCGCGGCGAGGAGCCTCGCAATGACGAATATGTATAGTTATTGAAACATAATCATTAAATCTTAAGGGAACACAGCATAACTGTAGCCGCCACAATCGTTGGCTTGTGTATCCTCTGTGGCCTGCTTATGCAGGTGGGCACCATATAACCGAGCCAGGGCTCGACCAGGGACAGTTCCCGAGAGGAGGTTATTGGCCTCAGGGATGACGGAGCCTGACGCAAAGGGCAGCTACCCCTTAAGACTATTCGGCTTCCAGTCTTTGTGCAAGCCTTGTTATGGTGGCAGTGATTTTTTCCAGCCTCTGTTCGATTTTGGGCAGTTCGGGTGTTGTTTGCAAATCCTTGGAATTCGCGGCGGACAAGCGGGCCTTGGTCAGTTCCTCGACCAGCATCAAACTCCCAATGACCAGCAGATGGGCCTGGCTCAACTGGTTGCCATCGTCGCTGGCGGCCTTGGCCAGTTCGCTGATTCGCTCGTCAATCTCGGCGGCATAGCGCTGGATAATCGCCTCGTCGCCGGACTCGCAGGCGACGGTATAGTTGTGGTGATTGATGGTGATGCTAATGTCGGGCATGGTGAATCACGGGCTAAAACAATGGGGCTGAGGGTGCGGCTAATCGACTTCGCTGTGGGGGTCGGGGGGAATGGTGCCGCTCTCCTCCCGCTCGCCGCTGGCCGAGAGTTTCATGATAAACTGGTTGATCTGGTCGGCCAATTTAACATTGACCTCGTTACGGTGGTTGAGTTCGGTCTCGACGCGGTGGAGGGCAAGATTGCTGTTGAGAATCTTCAGGCGGTCTCTTTCGATTCTCTCTTCCACGCCGAGGGTCAGGCGATCAAGGGCCAGTTGCAGCCGATCGAGTTCCGACTCCAACCGCTGTTCTACCCCTGTCGCCGTAACCGCCAGTTCGCCATCGGCCAGAGGTCGGTTTTCGACCAGAGCCATGGTTGCGCGGCGCAGGGTGGGACTATCGCCCTTTACTCGGTCTTTGGTCATGGCGGTTTCCAACGGGTAAATCGTTTCCTAAGTCTGGCCTTGTCTGGCTTTTTTTATTGGCTGGCTGTTACTCAATCTATCCTATCGACTCTTAACAATAACATTTCTATCCAATTGGTAATACATAAAGCCATGGGATGATGCAACCCTTCCGTTGGGGTTGCTCGGCGCGGGCTTGACGCTGCGATGGCTACAGGATAGAACTGGCACAGAGTTTTTGCCCGCAGCCAATCATCACGGAGGTTTAAATTGCCCTTAAAGATTGCCATCAATGGCTTTGGACGCATTGGACGAATGGTGGTGCGCGCCATATTAGAATCAAAAAGAAAAGACATTCAAGTCCTTGCCATCAATTCTTTAAATTCGATTAAGGGTGATGCCTATCTGCTGCAATATGATTCGGTTCATGGCATTCTACCCGAACGGGTGGTACATGGCGACAGTTTCATCCAGATCGGCGACCAGAGTCAAATCCGCATGGTGTCGCAACGCGAACCTCAGTCCCTTCCTTGGCGCGAACTCGGTGTCGATATTGTCTTGGAATGTACCGGTAAATTTACCAAACGCGAGTTGGCCATGGCCCATATTGCCGCCGGAGCCAAGCGAGTCTTAATCTCCGCCCCCGCCGATGATGCTGATTTGACCGTGGTCTATGGTGTCAACCATGATCGCCTTAATGCCCAGTCGATTATTGTCTCGAACGCCTCCTGCACCACCAACTGCCTGGCCCCGATTGCCAAGATTTTGCACGAGGCCATTGGGATTGAGACGGGTTACATGACAACCGTACATTCCTATACCGGCGATCAGTCGCTGGTCGATACTTCGCATAAGGATTTAAGGCGGTCGCGGGCGGCGGCCCTGTCGATGATTCCGACCTCCACTGGGGCGGCGCGGGCGATAGGCGTGGTCTTGCCGCAGCTTAAGGGACGGCTGGACGGAGTCTCGATTCGTGTTCCGACGGCCAATGTCTCGCTGGTCGATCTGGTCTTTAACGCCAGCCGCGACTGTACGGCGGAGGAGATCAATGGCCTCGCCAAGGCCGCCAGCGAATCGGCTGCCATGAAGGGGGTTCTTGCCTATAGTACCGAGGAGTTGGTCTCGATTGATTTTAACCACCATCCGGCCAGTTCAATCTTTGATGCGACCCAGACCGCGGTAATTGGCAAGCGGCTGGTTCATATCAACTGTTGGTATGATAATGAATGGGGATTCTCTAACCGCATGTTGGATACGGCGGTAGCCATGGGTCAGAGTCTTTGATGGCGGCGGCGGCTTCATCGTTTTTGAACTCTGGTCTGGCTGTGACCATTGCCAGTCTGGTTCAGGCGCGGGCGGCCGCACAGGTTGCGGCGGAACTGGGGCAGTCGATTCTGTTGCTCTCGACTCCGGCGGCAGCGGCTCAGGCGGGTGGCGGTTGGTTTGCCGCCTTGATAGAGACTCTGCACAGTCAGGGTAAGAATTCGGTGATTGGGATTCTCGATTGCGGAAGCCAGCCGGGGTGGGTTTTGGAATCCTTGACCTTGCCGCTTCATGGGGTGGTTTTTAGCGAATCGCGTGCGCCATCGGGGGCTGTGGTCGGGGAAAGGCTTCGGGGATTGGTGACCAATGCTGGAAGGCTCTATTTTACCGAAAGACCGATGGCGATTAATCTGATTGATTTTCAGGACGAGGAGGCGACGGTGGCGTTTTTGCGGCGGGAATGGCATCATGGCTAAGGCTGCGCATCGCTGTCAGCTCTATTTGGTTTCGCCGCCTAGGATTGCCTCGCCGCTTGAATTTGCCGAGCAGGTCAAGGCCGCCCTTGGGGCAGGGCCGGTGGCCTGTTTGCAGCTGCGGCTCAAGGATGCGAGTGATGACGAGATCAAGGCGGCGGTTGAGGCGATTTTGCCGGTGACTCATGCCCATCGCGTGCCATTGTTGCTCAATGATCGGCCGGATTTGGCGGCGGTGACGGGCTGTGATGGGGCCCATATTGGGCAGGAGGATATGGCCTATAGCGATGCGCGGCGGCTGCTGGGAAAGGATCGGATTATTGGCGTGACCTGTCACGATTCGCGCGACCTGGCCATGACGGCGGCGGAGGCTGGGGCGGACTATGTAGCCTTTGGGGCTTTTTTTCCGACGACGGCTAAGGTTGCTAAGGGTAGGCCGCAGCCGGAGATTCTGCGTTGGTGGTCGGAGGTGATGGTGGTGCCGGTGGTGGCGATTGGGGGAATCTATCCCGAGAATCTGGCGGTTTTAGTGGAGTCTGGGGCTGATTTTGTTGCGGTTATTTCGGCCTGTTTTTATCACCCTGAGGGGCCTGGCGCGGGTGTGCGGGAACTTAATCAGGCGATTGATGGGGTCTATGGGAAGTTGGAAAGTTAATGACAAAAAAGAAAAAATAAAAATAAAAATAAAAATAAAAGCGGTTTGGCTGCAAGCCAATGAGCGAAGCGAATGTGAGGGTGTCACAGACAGATTAACAATTTGAAGCGTCGCAGACACCTCCCCCGCCCAACACAGTCACAAATTTATCGTGATAGTGTAGCGCGTTCGTTTACTCCCATGAATTATTTATCCTTGCTCGCTTGCGAACGAAGTGAGCAAAAAGGCGAGTGAGGATAAATAATTCATAAGAACGCGCTTTTAAAAACCAACGAACGCCATCGGTTCGGGCTCGGCTTGCAAAACGCGAACTGCCCCGCATAATCCATTTCATGTCGTTAAACTTTGGGAGGGGCAGCTTCACAAGTTTTGCAAATTGACATAATGTCCGCCCATTCGGGCGGCTGGCGACCCTCACCTCGGCGAGTTTCGCTTCGCGCTGGGCTGGCCGTCATTCCGAGGGAGCGAAGCGACCGTGGGAACCAGACCCATTTAAGGCTTCGCCTTAAAAATCCAGCAAGGCTTCGCCTTGCAACCCCTCCTTGTCATCCCCCCCATCAAACCATCGCCATGCCGCCGTTAACATGCAGGGTCTCACCCGTCATATAGCCCGCTTCATCACTCGCCAAATAAACCGCCGCCGCCGCGATGTCACTCCCTACCCCCAGCCGCGCCAAAGGAATTTTGCTGGTGATCGCCGCCTTCTGCTCCTCCGTCAATTCATCGGTCATAGGAGTCACAATAAACCCGGGAGCAATACAATTGACCGTAATGTTCCGACCCGCAACCTCCTGCGCCAAGGCCTTAGAGAATCCAACCATCCCCGCCTTGGCCGCGGCATAGTTAGTCTGACCAGCATTACCCGTCGCCCCCACCACCGAACTGATGCCGATAATCCGCCCATAACGGCGTTTCATCATCCCCCGCAATACCGCCTTCGACAGCCTGAAACCCGCCGTGAGATTGACATCCAGCACCAATTGCCAATCCTCCTCCTTCATACGAATGATGAGGCCATCGCGCGTCAAGCCCGCGTTATTGACCAGAATATCAATCTGCCCAACCGCCGCCTCAGCCCGCTCGATGAGACCCGTCGCCGCAGCCGCATCGCTGAGATCAGCCGTCAAGACCGTCGCGCGACTGCCAAGGCCGCCAGCCACCTGATTGAGGGCGGCTTCGCGGGTTCCAGTCAAGACCAGCTCCGCCCCTTGCGCATGATAGGCAGCGGCAATGGCCGCGCCAATGCCACCACTGGCCCCAGTAATCAAAGCCTTTTTTCCGGCGAGACTAAACATGATTCTTCCCTTCTATGGTCCATTATAACCGAGCGATAAAGCCATCTATATCTTCCGGCGAGGACAGAGAACTGGTCGCAACCTCGCCATTGATGCGCTTGACCAGACCCGCCAACACCTTGCCCGCGCCAAGCTCTACCGCCTGAGTGATCCCGAGAGAGCCAAAGGATTCGACGGTTTCGCGCCACCGCACCATCCCGGTAATCTGAGTCACCAACAGCCTTTTAATCTCCGACGGATCAGAGACTGCCGCCGCCGTAACATTGGCCAGCACCGGCAAGCGCGGCGCGACAAAGGCCGCATCGGCCAAACGATCGGCCATCTCCGCCGCCGCCGCAGCCATCAAACGACAATGAAAAGGCGCACTGACCGGCAAACGCACCGCTCGCTTGATGCCCCGCGCGGTCGCAGCCGCCATCGCCCGCTCCACCGCCGCAACATGGCCGCTGACCACCATCTGACCACCGCCATTATCATTGGCAAGGTCACAGTAGTTTTTTTCAGTCGAGGCCTCGGCGACCAACTGCGCCGCGACTGCGGTCTCGACCGGGAAGATCGCGGCCATGGCGCCCTCCCCGGCCGGAACCGCCCGCTGCATCGCCAGGCCGCGGGCGCGAAGCAGCCGCGCCGTATCGCTGATCGACAATGCCCGCACCGCCGCCAGGCCCGAATATTCGCCCAGCGAATGGCCGGCGACAAAATCGGCCATCTGATCGAGCGACCTGCCCGATTGCTTCTCCAGCACCTTGACCACCGCGAGGCTGACGGCCATCAGGGCGGGTTGGGCATTTTCGGTTTGAGTCAGCTGGTCTTCGGGGCCAGTAAATATTATCTTGGATAGATGATGGTTCAGGGCATCATCGACCTCGGCAAAAACCTCGCGTGCCTCCGCAAAGGAATCGGCTAGGTTCTTGCCCATCCCGACCGACTGACTCCCCTGACCGGGGAAGATGAAAATTCGCTTTGACATTGGACACCTTTTATTAGACTCAACTGCTCTGATTTGCCCGAATCATGCCCATCCGTCAATGGACAGAATTTTACGCGCTACGGATGATGTGCAGCGGATAGAACCTGCCTATACCAATCGCCATATAGAGGGCGCAAAAAATCGTGATCGGCATAAGATAGTCTCTAGTCATAAAGACCAGAACCCCCTGAAGCATGATCATCAGCAAGGATGTGCCAAATAGAGTTCCATAGTCTAGGTATTTTTGCTTAAACCACTCATCACTGGTAATTTTAAACCTTCGCAGCCCAAGCCAGAATAGCAAAACCGAAAGCCCCATCATCAGCCCATGACCGCGGTCAACCAGAATATAATATAGTTTTGCAAAGTAGATTCTGGCAACTTCAAGGGGATGGGTTATCAGGGTTTGGAGATACCAGTCGCTCAGGGCGGCATAATATTCCTTAAAACCATAGGCAAGGTTGGGGTGCAGCCTGGTCATCAAATCAATCGTATCGATATCGTTACCCTGCAATCCCAAACCATTCGGAATGACCCCCAAACCGGTCACCAGACTGAAGGCCATGCCGTGACCCACCACCGTCTCGGGCGGAGGCAGGTGGTAGATATACTGCCCGAGCAGACTGACAAATATCTGTATCTTGAGCAGCAGATAGGCGATCACCACCAGTGGCGCGATCAGGAGCAATTGACGATGGTCGCGCTCGCGATTCCAGATAAAGAATCCCACCGTCACCAGGGCGATAAATCCCGACAGGGCAAGCGATTCACGCATCATGGAGGCAATAGCAAAACCAACCAGGGCCAGGGCGAGCAACACCCCCCACTTGATCCGTGAGAACAGGGCCTGTCGAGCGGGGGCGCGGTTCGCCAGCTCGATCAAAACAAAGGCCGGCAATCCGGCCAGAATCGCCACGCCAAAAAAAGCCCCATGCGAAGTGGTATCGATAAAAAATTCGACCATACTATGCCAGGACATGAATATCTTCTCGTTCGCGGCAATCAAACCGATCATCAAAAGAACAAGATTACCCATCAGCCCGCCAAGGCGAAAGACCAGAATCCACAGGATCATCAGCCCGAGCATATTAATCGCAAAATTAATCTTTCCGACCGTGGTTACGCGCTGTACCTCGCCACTGATGGCCGCGACCATATTCAAAAAAAAGGCCTGCCCCATATCATCGGTCGAGCGACCCAAATCACCGAGCAGGTTCCGATCCTCAGGGCTGAGATTATCGCCCCGGATGTCGCTATAGAGAAGAAAATTGCCGCGATAGTCACAGGCAACCAAATACACTCCCGTCTTTGCCGCACAGCCCGAGTTCCGCACGGCAATGGTTGGATTCAACCAGTTGGCTGTAATATCGCGTTTGTGGGCCAGGTTCCAACCATCCCACCAAACCATCAAGGCCGTAACAATCGCCAAGAACAGCATGATGCTGATGGTTCGCTCGGTTCGGTTATTCGGCATTATGAAGGTTCCAAACTGGCTCGCTGTCCATGCCATAAATAGATTATAGGGTTTATTTGCTCTTCCCCTTGGGTACAACCTATGCTATCAAAATCTGACACATTACGAGGTAATTATGACAGCGTCACCCTATAGCATAAACGATTCGGCAACGCAAGCCATCGAGCGGCACACCCTGGCGATCAAGGTCGATAATGAACCGGGGGTCTTGGCTCGGGTTATTGGGCTATTCTCCGGGCGCGGATATAATATCGAATCCCTAACCGTGTCGGAGATCGACGCCGAGAATCACCAGTCGCGCATCACCATCGTCACCACCGGCACAGCCATGGTAATCGAACAGATTAAGGCGCAACTCGAACGATTGATTCCGGTTCACGGAGTCCGCGACCTGACCATCGAGGGCCCCCATGTCGAGCGCGAACTGGCCTTGATCAAGGTTTCGGGTGTGGGAGAAAAACGGGTTGAATCCTTGCGGATTGCCGAGCTTTTCCGCGCCAGGGTTCTCGATGCGGCCCTCGATAGTTTTGTCTTCGAGATGACCGGCAATACCGATAAACTCAATGCCTTTATCGATTTGATGGTGCCGCTGGGGCTGGTCGATGTCAGCCGCACCGGCATTGTCGCCATCAGCCGCGGGAACAAGTCCTTTTAACATCCAATCAAGCCGCTGGTAATTTGTTCAAAAATACGATATGCGAACTATCGAGAGTTTAGTTTCAACCCGCCCGACCAATCCACAGTCTGAAGGAAGTTTATCATGAAAGTTTACTATGATCGCGATGCCGATATTAACCTAGTCAAGAAGAAGAAGATTGCGATTGTCGGCTACGGCAGTCAAGGTCACGCCCATGCTCAGAACCTCAAGGACAGTGGCGTGGCCGAGGTGATCGTTGCCCTCCGCCCCGATTCAGCTACGGCCGCCAAGGCCAAGGCCGCGGGCTTTACCGTCCTTGACCCGGCCGAGGCCGCCAAACAGGCCGATATTGTCATGGTGCTGGCCCCCGATGAACACCATGCCGCGATCTACAAGGATTCGCTGGCCCCCAATATGAAGAAGGGCGCAGCCCTGGCCACCGCCCATGGATTCTCGGTCCATTTTGGATTGATCGAACCGCGGGCTGACCTCGATGTCTTTATGGTCGCGCCCAAGGGCCCCGGTCACACGGTGCGAGGACAATATGTCGGTGGCGGCGGAGTCCCCTGCCTGATCGCGGTGGCTCAGGACTCCAGCGGCAAGGCCCATCCACTCGCCCTCGCCTATGCCTCGGCGATTGGCGGCGGCCGTGCCGGGATTATCGAGACCAGCTTTAAAGAAGAATGCGAAACCGATCTGTTCGGCGAACAGACCGTCCTCTGCGGCGGTCTGATTCAACTGATTCAGGCGGGTTTTGAGACATTGGTCGAGGCTGGCTATGCCCCCGAGATGGCCTATTTTGAATGTTTGCATGAGGTCAAGCTGATTGTCGATTTGATCTATGAGGGCGGAATTTCGAATATGTACTATTCGATCTCCAATACCGCTGAATATGGCGCCTATGTCAGCGGCCCGCGCCTCGTCACCGCCGAGACCAAGGCCGAGATGAAACGGATTCTCGACGATATTCAGTCTGGTCGTTTTGCCCGCGACTGGGTGCTAGAAAATGCCGCCGGCCAGCCAAGCTTCAAGGCGGTGCGCCGCCGCGGAGCCGATCACCAGATCGAGGAGGTGGGTGCCAAACTCCGCGCCATGATGCCCTGGATCGCCAAAAACAAACTGGTCGATAAGACAAAGAACTAGAGGATTGAGTTGGTTTTGATTATGTCCCCCGTCTCTCTTTAGGAAAGTCTGAAAAAGTAATTTTCAAAAGACAGTCAGGCAACCCCCCTTAGTCTCACTAAGCAGCAAGCTGCTAAGTGAGACTATT
>JASGCE010000070.1 GCA_030054295.1 Minisyncoccota bacterium | reverse complement strand
TGCAATCCCTGACCAAACAGGTCAAGCTGGTGCAGCGATACCGCGCCCTCGGCGAGTCGATTCGCAGTTGCGAATCGCGCCTGCTCTGGCTGGAATGGCAGGCAGCACAGGCCGAACGGAGTGCAGGCCTTGGGCGAATCCGCGAGGCCGAGGCCGCCGTGGTCGCGCGGCAAATCGAATTATCGGCACGGGTGCGCGACCAGACCGAGGCCGCCGCCCTGGTGCCATCACAGCGGCAGGAGGCTATGGCGGCGGGGGAGGTACTCAACCGCTTGAAGCTTGAATCCCACGACTATGAATCGGAGGTCACGCGGCGGGCCGATAAGCGCAAACTGCTCGAGGCGCAGTGCGAACAGATTGCCCGCGATCAAAACCGCGAGATCGAACTATCGGCCGATGCCAGCCGCGAATTACAAAGACTCCATTCCCAGCTTGAAGAACTCAGCCATGACAGCGATCTTTTTGGCGACCGCCTCGCCGAGGCCAAGGCCCAGTTAAGCGCGGTGGAGGAGAAACTCAAATCCATTCAATCCGAATGGCAGGAGTCACAAAGACAGGTCAGCGGGCTTGAAGCCCGTCGCGGCGACTGGATGCGGCGCGGGCAATCACTGCAGGAAAAACGCAGCCGTATTACAGCCCAGCAGCAGGAGTTAGAAATCCAAAAATCAAAACTGAGCGGCACCGAGAAAGAAATCGCCGCCATCAATGATTTTGAACTGCGGCTTGTAACCGCCCAGCAGAATTTAACTACTGCAATAGAATCAGTTTCGCTTGCCGAACAGGCCATCGCCCAGACTCAACCCGCGGTTACTACCGCCACCACCGAATGGCAAGAATTACAGGCCCTGGTGACGCAGTTAAGGGGAGAGAAGCAAGGGGTCACTACGGCCATTCAGTCGCTGGCTAAGAACGAACCCCAGACTCCGCAAACAGCCGCCCAGTCACCTTCGCTGATTCAGGGTCTGACCATCGCGGCGGGGTGGGAGGCTGCGGTGGCCGCCGCCCTGGGGGAGGAGTTGCTGGAGGGTATCCTTAATGGCGAACGCGACAGGATCAGCAATGCCAGCGGTTGGTTGGTTGGTTCAGCCGCCGAAGCCCCTGACCTCTCCAATCTGACTGGAGTCACCCGACTCGATCAATGGGTTCAATTGAGCGATGCGACGCTATCTTCTGAACTTCGCCAGACCCTCGGCCTGGCCATGGCGGCAGTGGCGGTGGTGGAGGATGAGTCCGTCGCTTGGCAAGAATGGCCAAAACTGCGCTTTGGTCAAAGGCTGGTATCCAAATCAGGTAAATCATGGCGTTATGACGGATTCTATCGCGGCAGCCTGACCAAATCGAGCGCGGCATCCCAGGCCCTGACCGAGGCGGCGCGGCAAAGACGCGAATTACAGGCGCGATTTGCCGAGTTAGAGGCTCGGCTGACCGAACTGGAGTCCCAACTTGAGATCAAGCAAGAGACCCTCCAGGCAGCGCGGTCGCAACTTGAACAGGCCGAGTCGGCTCGGCAATCGACCCAGCACAGGGCCAGCCAGACTCGCCGCGAGGTGGAGGAGATGACCGCCGCCCTCAATCGTTTGCAATTACAGTCGGCCGAGAATCGCACCCGCTTGACCGCGCTGAACGAGACTCTGGCGCGGGTCGCGGGAGAGGCGGCGGAACTGGCGCAGATCGAATCGAGCTACGCCGCCGAGGTCAATCCGACCGCCGAATTGAACGAGGCGCGCAACCAAAATAGCCTTAAGCAAAATGCAATCATGGCGGCACAGTCTGAACGGGATCAGGCGCGGCGCAACCTCGAATCGCGGCAACGCGAGGCCGAGGGTCGCAAACAGAAGCAGGAATCCCTCAATCGCGAACTGCAAAACTGGCAAACTAGAACCGCTACCACCGAGCAGCGACTCGCCGAATTGCAATCGCGCCGCGACGATAGTCTGGCCGAGATCGAGGAGATTAAAACCCAGACCATCGCTGCACTCGACCGTCGGCAAGAACTGGCCGAGCGAATCAATGCCGCCGAGGCGGTTCGGGCCAGGGCTCAGGAACAGCTGCTGCTGGCCGAACAGGCCGCTGCTGCCGCCGAGACTCTGGTCAAGAGACTCGAGGCCCAGTTTGCGACGGCCAAGGAGGAACATATCCGCGCCCAGGCCATGCAGGATAGTCTCGAGCAAAATGCCGCGACCATTGCCGCCAAGTCGTTAGAAAAGCTTCAGGTTGCGGTCGAGAGTCTTGCACCGGGGGAGGGTGCTGAAACTCAGGCCGAACCGATTGGCGATTTACGGCGCAATCTCGATCGGCTGCTGCGCGAACGCGATGGTCTGGGCGAGATCAACCTCCGCGCCGAGGTTGAGGCCAGCGAATATCAGAGCCAACTCGAACTGTTATTGTCAGAGAAGGCCGATCTGGTCGCCGCCATAGCCAAGCTGCGCACCGCGATTAACGAACTCAACCGCGATGGCAGCCAAAGACTGATCGCCGCCTTTGCCGAGGTCAACCAGACCTTCACGCGGCTGTTTGAGTCGCTCTTTGGCGGCGGCAAGGCCTATTTGCAACTGACCGAAAATGAAGACCCACTGGCGGCCGGGCTGGATATTTTTGCCAGCCCGCCGGGTAAAAAACTCCAGAATCTGTCGCTCCTGTCGGGGGGTGAACAGGCCTTGACTGCCCTCGCCCTGATCTTCGCGGTATTCTTGACCAAGCCCTCGCCGATCTGTGTGCTGGACGAGGTCGATGCCGCCCTCGACGATGCCAATGTCGATCGTTTCTGCACCTGCCTGGGCGAGATTGCCGCGACCAGCGGCACGCGGTTTTTGGTCATTACCCACCATCGCCTAACCATGTCGCGGATGGATCGGCTCTATGGCGTGACCATGGCCGAACGGGGCATCAGTCAGCTGGTCTCGGTCGACCTGGCCCATGCCGAGCGGATTAAGGAGCGGGCATGAGCGATAAAAAACCAGCCGATGATTTTAAACAGAGATTGGCGCGGCTGGAGGCGGCCCGCGGCAAGCCCAGTGTCAAATCGCAATCGGCCAAAAATGCCTCCGACAAGGCGACCGGAATTGGCTTTAGGGTCGCCTCTGACCTTTTGGCCGGGGTTTTGGTCGGTTTGGGGGTTGGTTGGTTGCTCGACCATTGGCTGGGGACCGGGCCTTGGATGCTGGTTGTGTTTTTCTTTTTGGGGGCCATGGCGGGGATGATGAATGTCTGGCGGCTGCTCAATGGCTATGGGATTGAGGTGGGATATTTTAATGGCGGCAAAAAAAATAAGGATCGGGATTAGGGGTAGGGGGATTGAGGATTGTTGAATCAGCTATTCAGTAAAATCACTCAAAGAATTTAAAGAATGTCCCCCCTCCCTTCAGGGAGCGGGGGAAAGCAAGTCTTAGCGAGTGCTTACGAGCGTTAGACTTGCTTGGGGGGTAGGCAGGCACGGCCTGAGCGATTCCTTATTCATTTGTTTTTAACATCGTACTCCAATACCAAATGATAAGGCATGGCACCGCTACCTTCGCGCGGCATACCCCCCCAAGTCGTTCTAAAGGAAACCCTGAATAACTCCAAACTTGTCTTTCTGAGCTTAGAACAGTCCGAGCTTTAGCTCGGTAAACTGTTCTTAGCGAAGAATCCAGATAAGCTTAACTCATTGTAATTGCTTAGATTTCTGGACTCTTCGCTTGTCTTGCTAAAGCCTTTGCATTCGCAAAGGCAAGCGCGACAACGCTCAGAGTGACAAAAAAGTGAGTTTTTCAGACTTTCCTAAAGAGCGAACGGGGACATTATACTTTTTGTCCCCGCAACCGCAAAAGTTCCCGGCCGAGCGATTCGCCAAGCTGCACCGCAGCGGCATCATCTTCAACCCGCGCAATCATCTCGGCGCGAATCATCCTCTCCTGATCGTGGCTGGCGAGTCCGCCCTGAAGCTGTAAACCATCCCCATCCTGCCACAATGCCAATCCGCCAATCGGAGTCTTGCACGAACCATCGAGTACCCGCAACATGGCCCGCTCGGCAAGAACGGCCAAATGACTGGGGCGATGATCGATCAAATCCAGCCAAGCCCTGACCGGTGAAGAATCACGAGTCTCGAGGGCCAATGCCCCCTGGGCTACCGCAGGCAAAATAATGTCAATCGGCAGGGTCGCGCCAATCAGCTGATTTTGATGGAGCCCAAGCCGATTGAGTCCGGCCCTCGCCAAGACCGTCGCATCGACCTCTCCCGCCGCCAGTTTTTTTAAGCGCGTACCGATATTCCCGCGAAAGGGCAGAATCACCAGATCGGCTCGCAGCTGCCGCAGTTGCAAGGCCCGCCGTAAAGAAGAGGTTCCGATGCGACTGTTTGGCGGCAAGTTCTCGACGGTCAATTGATTCATCTCTGCCGCTGTCTTGGCAGATAGAATCAAGAAATCATGAACCGCTTCGCGGGGCGGAACGGCGGCGATAATCAAACCCTTGGGAACCTCGGTCGGCATGTCTTTAAGCGAGTGAACGGCTATATCGATGGTGCCACTCAACAGGGCCTGCTCTATCTCGAGGGTAAAGAGTCCCTTGCCGCCGATTTCGGTCAAGCTACCCTGATTGCGATCACCCATGGTGGACATGGGGTGAATCTCGATGGCCTCGCGTCTAAACCCCCCAAACTGGGGTTTTATTACCTGATAGAGCCGCTCCCGCACCTCGAAGGCCTGGGCCAGGGCCAGCGGCGATGACCGGGTGCCAATGGCGATCCGTTCCGGCATTGGGGGGGGTGAAGTTCTTGTGATTCTGTTCATGATACTGTTTCTAATGGAATCTTGCTGCAAAGCCAAATAGTGTTGCACCAGTGCCAGCAGAAATTTTGATGATAGGTTTTTAAAATGCAGCCAGACTCACCCTCTTTGATCGTCCATGCCAAGAGTTTTTTAGTTCTCGGGATCGAATCGAGCTGCGACGAAACGGCGGCTGCCGTCGTCAGCAGTGACAAGACTATTCTCGGCCAAGGCCTCCATTCGCAGTTTAACGACCACCGCAGCTTCGGCGGCGTGGTGCCAGAGATAGCAGCCCGCGCCCACCTCGACCAGATCGAAAGGGTCATTAGCGAAACCATGTCAGCCGCCAGAATCGGCTTTAGCGACCTGACCGCGGTGGCTGCTACGGTTGGCCCGGGACTGATTGGGGGAGTCATTGTCGGAGCCACCACCGCCAAGGCCATTGCCCTCGCCCATGGTAAAAAATTTATCGGCATCAACCACCTCGAGGCCCATGCCTTGACCGGTCGCTTGAGTTCTGGCCTTGAGTTCCCCTATCTGCTGCTGCTGGTCTCGGGCGGCCATAGTCAGATACTGGCGGTTCATGGAGTTGGCGACTATCGCCAATATGGCTCCAGCCTCGACGATGCCCTGGGCGAGGCCTTCGACAAGGTTGCCAAGATGCTGGGTCTCGGGATTCCCGGCGGGCCAGCGGTCGAGCAATGCGCTAAGAGCGGTCGGAGCGATGGATTTGCCCTGCCCCGTCCGATGCAGGGGCGAGCGGGCTGTGATTTTTCTTTCTCCGGGCTTAAAACCGCGGTGCGATTGACTCTGGAATCCCTTGCCGCCAAAAGTTCTAACGGGATGATCAGCCAAGGCGACCGTTCCGACCTCGCCGCCAGTTTTCAGGCTGCGGCCGGGGACTGTCTGCTCGACCGCCTGCACAATGCCGTGGTGCGTTTCCGCCGCGAGCATCCTTCGCTATCAGTACCGCCCTTGGTCATTGCTGGCGGGGTTGCCGCAAACCAATATTTGCGCGGGCGGTTGGAATCCTTTGCCGAGGTACAGGGTTTGACTCTGGTGGCTCCGCCGCTCGCCCTCTGCACCGATAATGGCGCGATGATTGCCTGGGCCGGAATCGAAAGGCTGAGGCTGCAAGGGGGCGATTGGCCGGGCGACGGACTCGATATGGCGACCCGCCCGCGCTGGCCGCTCGACCAGAGTCTGGATTCCTAAACCGAAGGGGTGTAGTTTACCGCCATGAAGTCTGAAGCTGCCGCAACCATCGCCATTATCGGGGCCGGAGCCTGGGGTACCGCCCTGGCCCAGGTGGCAGCGCGGGCGGCCCAGCATCGCCAGAGCAATAGGGGAATTGTTTTATATAGCCACCGCGCCGAGGTCGCCGAGGAACTCAGCGCGAGCCGCCAGAATCGCCGCTATCTTGATGGAATTATTCTGGAACCCACGATCCAGATAAGCCATGACCTTACCAGCCTTGATTCCGCCTCGACCATAGTTCTGGCGGTTCCATCGGATGCCATCCTGGCGACGGTGCAGAAGATACTGCCCCATATTCGCGCTGAAGCCATTCTGGTCAGCGCCGCCAAGGGTCTGGCCGCAGGCAGTGGCGCGAGAATGAGCGAGGTGATCAGACAGCTGGCCCCCCCATCCCATGCGGTCGCCGCCCTGTCCGGCCCCGGCTTTGCCCGAGAGGTAGCGATGGGACAACCCACCGCCGTGACCCTTGCCGCCGAGACTCTGGCCCTTGCTGAATCCTTGGGTGCAGAATTTGCCAGCCGCTCCTTTCGCCCCTATCCTTCGGATGATTTGATCGGCACCGAGATTGGCGGAGTCGCCAAGAATGTCATAGCCATAGCCTGCGGTATCGCCATCGGCATGGGTTTTGGCGATAATGTCCGCGCCGCCCTGATTACCCGTGGATTGGCCGAGATAACCCGCTATGGACTGGCCCTGGGTGGCAAGGCCGAGACTCTGGCGGGCTTGGCTGGGGTGGGAGATCTGGTCTTGACCTGTAGCGGCAATCAATCGCGCAACCTGCGCTTCGGCATGGCCCTGGGTCAGGGGCGAGGCCTTGACTCGGCGGAGGCGGAATTTGGCACGGTCGAGGGGATCAAGACTGCCCTGACCATGGCGGTGCAGGCGCGGTCGCTCGATATAACCATGCCCATCTGTGACGCGGTTGCCACATTGCTGCGGGGGGAGATTGCCGTAGGCGATGCGGTCGAATCGCTGCTCTCTCGCCCCATTCCAAAACCCTAACCTGCGGAGACTCCTGTGAATCATTGGCTGATGAAGTCTGAACCCTTTGTCTATTCGTGGGAGATGCTGGTTCGAGACCGGGCTAATTTTTGGGATGGAGTGCGCAGCCATCAGGCGGCGCAATCGCTGCGGGCCATGGCGGTTGATGATCTCAGTTTCTTTTACCATTCCAACGAGGGTCTGGCAGTGGTGGGAATCATGCGGATCGTGGGCTGTTGGCGACTCGACCCCAGCGATGCGACGGGTAAATTCGGCGGGGTCGATATTGTCCCCTATGCCAACCTGATGCGACCCGTAACCCTGCGGATGATTAAAGAGGTGCCAGAACTGTCCCAGCTGGCATTGGTGCGGCAATCGCGCCTGTCGGTCATGCCGGTGCCACATGAATCGTGGGAAATCATTATCAATCTGGCAGGGGGATTTACGGAACTTTAGAGAATTTTTACATTTAATAGGCGCAAAATATGAACCTTAAAGTTGTTACTTGCTGTTGTCTCCCCCTAGCAGGGTGAGGCAAGCTTAAACGACCCAGCAAAATTCATGTTGCGATATATATTATTCATAAGGAAACCCTGAAAAACACCAAACTTGTCATTCTGAGCTTAGAACAGTCCGAGCTTTAGCTCGGATAACTGTTCTTAGCGAAGAATCCAGAAAAACTTAACGCATTGTAATTACTAAGTTTTCTGGACTCTTCGCTTGTCTTGCTAAAGACTTTGCATTCGCAAAGTCAAGCGCGACGACGCTCAGAGTGACAACTAAAGTGAGTTTTTAAGACCTTCCATAAAAATGCCCTAAGAAATTATCTTCCGTTCCCGCAGTTGCAGCATCAAATAGTCCATTGGGCGATCTCCCTTGATGCTGTTACAGGAACCACAGAGCAGTTGTAGATTCTGCTCCTCCTCTCCGCCGCCCTTGGCGCGCGGGACAATATGGTCGAGGGTCAAGTGCCTAAATTCAAAATGCACCGCACAGCCTTTGCAATGACCCTGCTGTTCCCCATAAAGCCGATGGCGCGTCGAACGGTCAGCCGGAATCGCCACCAGTTCCGAGGTTGGCAAATCGGTTCTAAAAAGAATCGAATCAATCCTGAAAGATAAATCACCGCGATCTTCAAGTTCCCGCTGCAAACGATCCCGCACCAGAACATAGGCCTTGGGTGAAATATCGATCCCAATCCAATTGCGGTCGAGTCGCTCGGCGGCGACACAGGTGGTGGCACAGCCGCAAAATGGGTCGAGTACCGTATCGCCCACCTCGGTCGAGGAACGGATAATCCGATCCAGTAGGGCCAAGGGTTTTTGCGTCGGATAGTTCACAGATTCCTTAGCATTGCCAATAATCGGCCTTACCAGTTCATCGACCCACAGATCGCTGACAATTCCACCCTTGGATTCCGACTCATAGATTTTGCGACGATAACCACTCGGGGTCTTGACGATGCGCCCCTCATCCCACATGGCCTGCAATTTCTCTTCGGAATAGAGCCAAGGGGCTATCACCCCTTTGAATTCAAATTCGCGCCTGCCGCCCATGCGCTGCGACCGTGCCGCGACCAATTCATGGTGCCGATAATTTCCGCGACCATCGCCGTCGTTTTTAGTGTAGGTCTTGGCCATATAGTCGGGGTTCTTATCGAGGTGGATTTTCTTATAGATAAAACTGTCGGATTTTGAATAGAGCAGGATAATGTCGTGAACCCGACCAAAACTTGCCGCTTGGTTTTTACTGCCGGTGATTCTTTTCCAAATGATTTGGTTCCTAAAATTAGCTCGACCAAAGATCACATCGAGCAGAATTTTAAGATAGTCCGACATGGTATCGTCGCAATGAAGGAACAGACTGGCGGTTGGTTTCATGACTCTTTTGACCTCGATCAGGCGAATGGCCATATAGGCCAAATAGGCAAAATCTGATCGATTGCCCGCCTCCCTCACGCCATTCAATACCGCATAGATGGCGGGTTGCTGATCGGCGATCAGGCCCAGCCATTCGGCCTTTAAATCCTCCTCTCCCCAAATGTCTTTAAAACTTGCGCCCTCGGCTTGACTGCCGATGGGGGCGTGAAAATTCTGATTCTTGTTAAAGGGCGGGTCGAGATAGACAAGATCGACCGACTCGCTCGCCATGACGCGCAGCACTTCCAAATTATCGCGGCAAAAAATAGTTCGGCGCAGTTCGGTCAGCATTACGGTTCCTGCTATTTGACTTCCTTGGCATCCATGACCAGGCCATAGACCAGCCGATATTGGCTGCCCTCCTCCTGCCCCAATTCGGTTTCGGGCAATGGGATTATGGTTTCGACCTCCTTATCCAGCATAACCATTTCCGCCCCCAGTTTAGGAATCGCGATGACAAATTCGCGCCGCTCGACGACAGTCTGATCGTTCTTTATCGTGGCGATAAAATATTTAAAGCTGACTGGCCCGGCTGCTGGCTCCTTACCGCCGCTGACATCAATATGAATAGTTGTGGTCAGTTTTACCGAGGTTGGCTTCTCGAGATCATTATAGCGACACTGGCCATGAAGCCCAGACAAGGCAATATGGGCCGTCACGGGCGCGGCCGCCAGACCCTTGTCATCGACCAACCCACGGTACTGGCGGTCGGTCTCGGCCAACTGCGCGGCAATCGAGACCTGCGGACAGAGGGGCCCGCCAATCTTGACCTGACAGCCAGCCAAGACCAGCAGCATCGTTAAACCCAAGCCCAGCCGCACCAAACCGACCTTGCCAAAAAAACCCTGTGAATTGCGTGTCGAAAGAGCCATTCTATTCCATTACCTATAAACAATTGCCGAGAGACCAAGGTTACAAATTGACAAAAGCCATGAATTACCGCAAGAGAGAAATTATGATTTACCCCTGAGAGGATATTGTGGCCGTCTATACCCAAATAAACCAAGCTGAATTACAGGATTTTCTGGCAGACTATGACACGGGTCACCTGATCCAATGGCAAGGAATTCAGGAGGGTGTCGAGAATTCCAACTTCTTCATCCAGACCGACAAGGGTCGATTCATCCTGACCATCTATGAGAAGCGCGTCAAGGTCGAGGAACTACCCTTTTTTATCAATCTGCTCGACCATTTGGCACGGGAGGGAATCGCCTGCCCCAAACCCATCGCCGGCCGCGACGGGCAGGTGCTGCGGCAGATCAAGGGGCGACCCGCCGCCATGGTCAGTTTCTTGACCGGCAAGGGGATCAAGGAAAACGAGATTATGCCATTTCACGCCAGGCCGCTGGGGGCGGCAACGGCGCGGCTCCAGCTTGCCGCCAGCAGCTATTCCGCAGCGCGGAATAATGATCTCTCGGTTCAGGGCTGGCGGGGGCTGCTGGAGCGCATCAAGGCCAGTGATCGCCCCAATGACCATCGCTCGATTCTGCCCCTGCTGGAAGGCGAATGGCAGTTTCTGTCGCAAAACTGGCCAGTCGCTGACTCTTCAGACCTCGGGCGCGGTGTGGTTCATGCCGATCTTTTTCCTGATAATGTTTTCTTTGATGGGGAGCAGTTTAGCGGCATTATTGACTTTTATTTTGCCTGTAACGACTATTACGCCTATGATCTCGCCATTGTCATCAATGCCTGGGGTTTTGACGAGGATTCTCAGTACAGAATCACCCTGAACCTCGAGCGGGCCAAAATGATTATCGCCGGCTATCAATCGGTTCGCCCCTTGACCGCCACCGAACAACTCTATTTCGGGCTGTTTTTGCGCGGGGCGGCTTTAAGGTTTAGTTTGACTCGACTCTATGACTGGATCAATCACCCGGCCGGAGCCCTGGTCAAGCCCAAACCGCCTGAAGTCTATTTCCAAAGGCTGGAGATTTTTAGGAACCTTAGTTCCCTAGATTGGTTCCCGTCGTGAGTGATGACCCATCATCATCGGTCGAGATCTTTACCGACGGGGCCTGTAGCGGCAACCCGGGCCCGGGCGGCTGGGCGGCCCTGCTGCGCTGGAAGGGGGTGGAGAAGGAACTGAGCGGTGCGGAGGCCAATACCACCAACAACCGCATGGAATTGATGGCGGTGATTGCCGCTTTGGAATTGCTCAAACGACCGATGATTGTGACCATCTATAGCGACAGCCAATATGTCATTGACGGGGCGACCAAATGGATGAAGGGCTGGCTGGCCAAGGACTGGCGCACCGCCGATAAAAAACCGGTCAAGAATCAAGAACTGTGGCAGAGACTCAATGCGGCCATTGCTCGGCATCAGCGAGTCGATTGGCACTGGGTGCGCGGGCACGACGGTCATGCCGAGAATGAACGAGTCGACCAACTGGCGAGAGAGGCGATTAAGGGTTTGATATAGTTGAGACTCTAATCCGATCATATTTCTATTCAATTTTATCATTACCCGCCGCCTCGTTTACGAGGCGAGACGAGTAATCTCGCTTTGCTTTCAGTGATAAAAAAAGGAAGCGAGATTCCCCGTCTGCGGTTGTCCCTTAAGGAAAGTCTGAAAAACTCGAAATTTATAGTGCAACCCCTCCAAGAAACTCTAAGGTTCGA
>JASGCE010000001.1 GCA_030054295.1 Minisyncoccota bacterium | reverse complement strand
GCACAAGCACCGAATGACGCTGAGTTCTTCAAATTGATCAACCCGATTGCGACCTTTTTGGTCGGTACTTTGTCGGGAATCATGATTGGAACGAAGCATAGTAAGGACAACGAATGAAAGCCCCGCAACAGTCCTTGAAGGCGTGGACAGCGCAAAAGTGGACCACCAAGAGTGGTAAGCGATCCTCGGATACCGGTGAGCGTTATTTGCCCAAGGCGGCCATCAAGGCTCTCTCGCCTCAGGAATATGCCTCGACCACCCGTGCCAAGCGTGAGGGTAAGGCGCAGGGTAAGCAGTTTGTGGCGCAGCCGAAGCGGATTGCGCGCAAGACCTCGGGGTATCGGTGATGCCTAAGAAGTTAAAGCCTGCCGGTCGCAAGCCTTTTGAGCCAACGACGGCAAACCGTCTGTTGGTGCGCAAGTTAGCCAAGGCTGGCTGGACGCAGGATCAGATTGCCGAGGGTATGGGCGTGTCTGATGAGACGCTGCGCAAATACTTTCGGTATGAGTTGGACATGGGGAACATTGAGATGTGCTCGACGATTGAGAGCACGCTCTATGAGATTGCCACCAACGTTGAGCACAAGAGTTGCGTTGCCGCGGCGACTGTTCTTTTGAAAGCCAAGGGTGGTGATGAGTACCGCGAGACCAAGCGCACCGAGATTACCGGCGCTGACGGGGGGCCGTTGGAGCAGCGGATACAGAATGTGGATGTGATCGACACCTCGAAACTGTCGTTTGAAGAGCGAGATACGTTAGCGAAGATATTGGAATCGGCGACCGAGATCAGTGAAGAACAACGTGAGGAGTTCGAGGCGGAGGATGACGAGCAAGAAGAGTGATTTAGTTCGCATTGGAGGGAAGGTTGTCAGCAAGAAGAAGATGTTGCTGGACATCGATCGCTCCAACTGCGAAGACAGCCTGTATCTGTTCCTACGAGGGGCGTGGAAGTACCTAGACTCCTCCCCGTGGAAAGATGGCTGGCCTATTGAGGCTGTGGCTGAACACCTTGAAGCCGTCGTCGATGGTGAGATCAAGCGTCTCATCATCAACATCCCACCCCGCATGGGTAAGTCGTCCATCACCTCTGTCGCCTTGCCGGCGTGGACGTGGGCGCAGCGCGACCGTGGTCCCACCTCAGGACCCGGTGTGCAATTTTTGCATGCATCTTATGCCAATCAATTGTCCCTCAGAGACTCTGTTAAGTGCCGCCGACTGATCGAATCGACGTGGTATCAGGAGAGATGGGGTGATCGGTTCGACCTGAACTCCGATCAGAACACCAAGTCGCGTTTCTCGAATAACCAAGGCGGTGAACGCCTGATTACTTCCATCGGTGCCGCGGTAACCGGTGAAGGTGGATCTATCATCGTCGTCGACGACCCCAACGCCGCCAACGAAGCGTTCTCTGAGGCGACCATCCAGACCACGATCGACTGGTGGGATGGCACGATGTCGACGCGTCTGAACGACCCGAAGACCGGCGCCTACATCATCATCCAGCAGAGACTGGCCGAAGACGACCTGACAGGCCATATCCTCTCGAAAGACGTCGGTGAGTGGACCCATCTGTGTCTGCCGATGCGTTACGAGCCTGAAAGAGCCTTCATAACGGGTATTGGCTGGAAAGATCCGCGCTCGACTGAGGGTGAACTCCTCTGGCCAGACCGGTTTGGCGAGAAAGAAACGACCCTGCTGGAGAAGCAATTAGGCCCCTATGCGGCTGCCGGACAGTTGCAACAGCGCCCAGAACCCGCTGGTGGTGGCGTTATTAAGCGCGATTGGTGGCAATTGTGGCCCGATCAAGTGTTCCCGCCCATGGATTACATCGTGGCGTCCCTTGATACCGCTTACACCACCAAAACGATGAACGACATGTCGGCTATCACGATTTGGGGCGTCTTTACGTCCGACTCGATGGCCCAATCGACCCGCGTCATGGATGCCAACGGCCGACCCATGTACGTCGATCGAACCTATTCTGAGGGCGCGCCGAAGGTCATGTTGATGCACGCATGGCAAGCGCGGCTCGAATTACACGAACTTGTCGAGAAGGTGGCTTCCACCTGTCGCTCACTGAAGGTCGACAAGTTATTAATTGAAAACAAAGCGGCAGGAATCTCCGTCGCACAGGAAATTCGGCGCTTGTACAACAGCGAGAGTTTCGGCGTGCAGTTGCAAGACCCAAAGTCGCAAGACAAGTTGTCGCGTCTGTACTCTGTGCAGCATCTCTTTGCCGAAGAAATTATCTACGCGCCCGATCGTACGTGGGCTGATATGGTGATCACGCAAGTCGGTCAGTTTCCCAAGGGAAAGCACGATGACTTGGTCGACACCGTCTCGCAGGCGTTGCGTCATTTGCGCGAGATTGGGCTCTTAGTACGCGCCCCTGAGCGTCTTGCCGAACTAGAGTCCGTCAAGAGTTACCCCTCCCGGCAACCCCCCCTATATCCATCCTGAGGAACCTATGGACCCGGTACGTGCGAGCGCAATCGTTGATCAAATCGAAAATGGACCCGTGCCGACGTGGTCTATTGAGGTGTGGGGACAGCCCCCGCATAGTCATCGGCGCACCTATACTCTGCAGGCCAAAACTGATAATTTGGCGGCACAAGAAGGAATCCGACTCTTTGTTGAAGAGATGGAGAACTTGGCTTTTTTAAACAAGGGTTAAACCTATGCCGCTCACACCCGGCCTCGTCCCGAACATTCGTCAGACTCCGCAAGGGCCTGAGGGTGATATTGATCTTCCTGAAATCATGGTCGAAATGATTGAGGAAGGCGGCGACATGCCGGAAGTTGATGACGCCGGCAACATCCTGCGCATCGAACACGGTGATGGCAGCGTCACAGTCTCCCTTGATGGCCGTCCGATTGAAGAGGTCGAGCGCGGCACCCGCGGTGGTTGGTTTGACAACCTGATCGACGAGATCGATAACTCCGAAGTCAATCGTATTGTCAGCGATTTGATGCGCGGCATCGAAGACGACCTGCAGTCACGCAAAGACTGGATTGAAGATCGCGCCATGGGTATCAAACTCATGGGCCTCAAAGTTGAGATTCCGGGGCTCCAAGGCGCCTCGGATGGCGCGCCCGTTGAAGGCATGAGCAAGGTTAGGCATCCCCTCCTGCTGGAGGCGGTGCTTCGATTTCAAGCCAACGCTCGCAGCGAGTTATTGCCTACTGATGGCCCGGTCAAGGTACGAAACGACTCCCTATCAGGCGGCATTGAGACTGACCAGCAGGCTGATGCGCTTGAAAAAGACCTCAACCACTACCTGACTGCCATCGCGACCGAGTACTACCCTGACTCCGATCGCATGCTTTTGATGCTTGGATTCGGCGGAACGTCCTTCAAAAAGGTCTACAACTGCCCGATTCGCAGCCGTCCGGTGTCCGAAACCGTTGATGCTGATGATCTGATCGTCAACAACGCCGCGACTGACCTTGCCAACGCCAAGCGTGTCACGCAGCGCATTTTCATGCGTCCCTCGACCGTCAAACGCTTGCAGATCCTTGATGTGTACAAAGACATCGACCTGCAGACGCCAAACGCACCGAAGTTAGATTCGCTGCAGCGCGAAGAAAAGGCTCAACAAGGCCTGATGCCGGAGTCACAGAACCCGGAAGATCGCGATCGCGAGATCTACGAGTGTTACTGCGAACTTGATATCAGCGGCCTTGAGCACAAGCACAAGGGCAAAGTCACTGGTCTTGAGATCCCGTACATCGTGACGATTGACGTGTCGTCGCGTCAGGCCCTCTCTATCGTTCGCAACTACAACGAAGAGACAAAGAAACTGCCTGTTGCTCGCAAAAGATTTGTTAAGTACACGTTTGTGCCGGGCATGGGCTTCTACGACATTGGCCTCCTGCACATTCTCGGCAACACGACGAACGCGATTACCGCGGCATGGCGTGAGTTGCTCGACGCCGGCATGTACTCGAACTTCCCGGGCTTCCTGATGGCCGACACGGGTGCCCGGCAGAACACCAACATCTTCCGCGTGCCTCCGGGCGGCGGTGCCCTCGTCAAGACGGGTGGCATGCCAATCAGTCAGGCCGTGATGCCCCTGCCGTATCAGCCTCCCTCGCAGGCCCTGATGCAGTTGGTCGACAACATGGCGACGACCGGTCAGCGTATCGGCGGCACGTCAGAGTCGATGGTGGGCGAAGGCAAGGCAGAACTGCCTGTCGGTACGGCTATGGCGATGATTGAGCAGGCCGCCAAAGTGATGAACGCCGTGCACAAGCGCCTACACGCCGCTCAAGCCGAAGAATTTAAGTTGCTCGTCGAGTGTTTCCGCGAAAACCCGGAAGCCTTTATCGAGCAGAAATGCATTTCGCGGCAGCCTTGGACCGAACAGATGTTCCAAGAAGCACTGCAAAACTGCGAACTAGTTCCGCAGGCTGATCCGAACACCGCCTCGCACGCTCAGCGCCTGATTAAGATCATGGCGTTGAAAGAACTGCAGGCTGCAAACCCGTCGATGTACGACCCGATTGCCATCGATACGGCAGCCTTGAAGGCTATTGGCTGGAACAACCCGCAGCAGTTCCTTGCGCCTCCGCAGACGCAGGGCAAGCCGCCGCCGGAAGTTCAGAAGGTTATGGCCGAGTTGCAGATCAAGAAGCAGGACGCCGATGCCCGCATGATCGAAGCCAAGGCTCACGAAGCCAAGACTCAGGCCGAGATTCAGAAGATGGGCATGGAGTCACAGCATATGGCCGCAGGAGGCCTTGCTACGGGCGGCCCGGCAGACAAGCAGGTCGACACACCGGTCGATCAGATGCTCGCTCAGGCGGACATCATGGACGCGCAGACGCGTGCTCAGGATGTGCAGTTGAAGGCCCAGTTCCACGCCATGGAAGATCGCAACCGCGACCTCGACCGACAGAGCCGCGAACGCGTTCAACTCCTGAATTTGGCTAAAGAAGTCATGTTGCACCCGGCGACAGCGCCTGAAGCAGAGCGCGACGTTGCACAGGTACAGCGTGAGATTGGCCTGCCGAAGCCATGAACTTCGACCCCAAGGCCATACGGCGTGCGCTGATGGTGGCGAAAGACATTGCCACCAAAATCGACCCCGGCTTTGCTGCTCACAACCTGCCGATGCCCCCTGAAGGCGTACCGTTAGAGCGTGCAGAAGGTGGCGCCGTCGACGACGAGATGCAGGCTCAAAACCTGAATCCAATGGGCATGTACAGCGCCGCGGCTGAGGCTGCGCGCAATTTGCCGCAGGAACGCGGCACGCCGCAGCAAATGCTGGCGACGATGAAGGGCGTAAAGCCTGACGAACTACGCTGGTCTGGCGTGCAGGACAAGTTTGCCGGCCAAAAGACCGTTACCCGCGATGAGTTGGCGCAGCATTTTGAGCAAAGAATGCCGCCGCTTCGAGAAAACGTCAGGGTTGAGTCGGCAACTGAGGGCCCAGACGCCAAATATAGCCAGTACACGCTTCCCGGTGGCCAAAACTACCGCGAAGTTGTCATGCACATGCGACCGGAAGACGTAGAACAGACGTATCCGGGCGAAAAAATGAGTTACAAGAGCAGCCACTGGCAAGAGCCGAACGTGGTTGCTCACTTGCGGTTGAAGGATCGCGATTTTGCGCCGGCAAAGAAGCCGCCAAAGCCCGATACGCAAGCCAATATTATGATGAACACCCCGCTTGACCCCTCAGGTCAGGCGCTGCGTCCCGTAGATGCATGGTCTACGTCGACCCCGGGCTTGGTTGTCACCAAATCGCTGGAGTCAGACGAGAAAGGGCAGTATCGAGTCACGCATTTAGGCACCGGCCTGAATGCTACTGGCGGCAACGCATACCCGTTTCATCAGGCTATGGACGCCGCAAAGCGCCTTGGCGAGGTATGGGATGGCTGGACGCAAGATCCTGACACCGTCAAAGCGTGGGCAAAGGACAACGGCAAACTTGCACGCGAGGCGCTAAAGAAAGCGTCAAATCCTTTTGCCAAAAAAATCTTGCACATCGAAGAACTGCAGAGCGACTGGGCGCAGCAAGGCCGAGACGCCGGTTTCCGCAACGCTGCGGCTTTAGAAAAAGCCAAGGCTGAGATGGATAAGTGGCATAAAGAACTGTCGCAAGCGTATGCAACTTCGCTTCATAACCGCCTTTCAAGCGGACAACCATTGCAGCCGTTTGAAAAAGAAGAGATTTTGCAAGGGCATTATCAAGACCTAAGCGACATAAGAAATTATTTTGAAAGAAATGGATTTAATGTTGTAGAGCAGCCGCTTGAAAACGATGAGCGCGGGTTGTTTTTAGAGCATAAAGACGGAGATCCTGTTGACGAAGATCAACTTGTTAAAAACCTTGGAAGTTCCGCTCTTTATGATTTATCTCGAATGCGCAAATCATTTGATGAAATTGGAAATTTTGATAAAAAAGCAAAAGAAGACCCGGCTTTTCGTAAATTAAAAATTAATACGTATGTTGCAGGGTTATCGCCACAAGAACTTGCTCTACATTCTGGGCAGCGTGCAATAGAAAAAACGGCAGAATTAGAAAAGGCTGTTGTGGCAGGGGCCGGACATGACGAAGGACCGTACGTCACTAACACGAACCAGTGGACGGATCTGGGTTTAAAGCGCGCCCTTGTTGAGGCTGCGCGTGGTGGCTACGACAAGTTGATCTGGACGCCGGGCGAGGCTCAGGTTGATAGATACAAACTGAGCAATTTTATCGATAACCTTGAATACAAAAAACTCGATGATGGCAAATACCACATCATCGCAGGCAAAAACGGACGGCAAGTACTATCCCAGCAAGTTGCCGAAAAAGAATTGCCGAACGTAATTGGCCGTGAAATGGCCAAGAAAATTATGGAAGGCCATGGCGAACCTACCAGATGGCCAAACATCCCGGGCGAGGGATCTAGAGTCATCAGCGGCCTTGATCTTAATATTGGCGGCAAAGGCATGCGCGAGTACTACAACAGTATTCTGCCGCGTCGATTGATGGCTCTTGCGCAAGAGCACGACCCGGAAGCGCAGATTAAGCCGCTGAAAGGCGCGACCGGAAAGATCAAGAATCTGCCGTCGCTCGACATCACGCCGCGCATGCGTGACAGCATTCTCAAGCGCGGTTTCAAAGCATTTAAGCGTGGTGGCGCCGTGCAAGCGCACCTGTTCCATCACCACGATGAGCCAAAATCTCCAGAGGTTCCGGTCATGGATCGAGAAAAGGCTATCCGCCGCGCATTGATGATTGCGAAGAAGGATGGCGGGGCTCTTACCGGCGATCAGTCAGAGCAGGCACCTCAGGCCAACATTACGTCGACATCAAATCCAAAGCGTATTTTGGTAAACGCAGAGGGTAAGGGCGGTGTCCGCGGTATTGTTGTGCCAAAACATATGTGGGAAGGCACCGATAAAGCGTCCGGCATGCGCGATATCAACAAGGCTCGCGCAGAAGTTTATGGTGCTGAGAACCGAGATCCGTTGACCATTGGGCAGATTGGAAAAGTACACAAGCAAACGTTAGACGATCACTTTGCCAAGCCGGTAGATCAGCAAATTGCTGCTGAAAAAGCCGCTTTGCAACGATTGCAGCAGGCTCGGCACATCAATAAAGGCGCCGACACGCTTGATGAAAGCGAAAAGTTGGATACGGTGCGCCACGAAACCGACGAAAAGGGCCGCACATACGTTGCATACGGTTCAAAAGGCATCGCAGGGCATGCTTTATATACGTCTGGATACGGACCAAATCAAAAACAAGTCGTTCTTAACACTTGTCCGGGTCAAACCACGGGTTGCGGCGGTGGCGTAGGCCCCGGCGGCATCGTCGACACCATGCGCGGCACTTGTTTTGCGCCAAATGCGGAGTCGCAGTACGTAAATGCGGCCGTGCGTCGCGCTTGTCACGCGCAGGCTAAGCATGATCCGGCCATGACTTCAGATTGGATTTTGGCGCACACCGGTGCATTGCGTAACGCCGCATTGCGCGCTGATAAAAACGACCAAGTTGTGTTGTTTAGACCAAACATTGTTGACGAATCTGATACGTCATCGCGATATGCCATTAGCAACCTTAACAAACAGCGGACGGCTGAAGATAAGCCGGCAATTGTTGCCAACTCATACGGCAAAACTAACGAGTTGCACGACCCAGAAAACGGGTATCACGTCACGTACTCAAACGCTGGCCCGAAGACAAAATTGGGTTACTCAGTGTCGGAAAATATCAGTCGCGATAAGCAGCGTGCTCGCTCAACTATTTCGGCGACCGACGCCGCAGGCCGCGATTTCCAAAACGAGCAGGGCAGCAACACGCCGCCGAAAAACTCGTACATGGTGACTGACGTCAAACGTGGCTCTGACTTAAACAAAGAGATGGAAAAGGCCATCAAATACGCCAAGTATTGGTCGACCGGCAGAATGCCAAACGAGTTGTCGCCTCAGGAAATGGCGGAAGGCCCAGAGGGTCACTTTGACGGAGAGGGCAACCCAACGACGCCAGATGAGGCGCACTTTGGGCATACAACGCTAAACGGCCGCCGTTACGACTACCAGAAACAGCACATCTTGCATCCGCGGTTGGTAAACGTGCCGGAGCGCAAGAAAAACAAGGAAACCGGCAAAACCGAGTTAATTGAGCATTTGATTCCGACCGATTCTCGGTTCAAAGACAACGAATATTTGCCAAAAAACCGGTTTATGACCAAAAACGGCAAGGAAGCGGGCGCCATTTTGATGACGACGCCGACAACGTCAACCAGCAATCTCGGTCACCAGACGTCGTTCACTCATAACGTCAACGACGATCACATCGATTACGCCAAGCAAAATAATGGCGAGTATCAAATTGATCCGCCTGAGGCTCAGGAAGCCAGCGCCGGTCGCGAGTACGTTCCGCCGCAGGAAATTAAATTCCGCGCAGACGGTGGTGCCGTAGATGGGGAGTACATCACCGACGATCTTGCCGGCTTCCCAGAGCGCAGTTTTGCCGTGCAGATGCATAATGCACACAGGCACGAAGAATATAACGACGATCACCATCACCCTCGTCGACCGATTAATAACGCAGTTGCTCCAAACGTAGATCGTGCGTTACAACTAACCAGTCGAATGGGGATACTTCCGGGTATGATTCCGCCGTACGGCAGGAGATAAGCATGGGCGGTTCAGTCAATTTGCAGGGCGGCGGTCAGTACCAGACGCCTAATATCCAAGGGTACGGCCAAGGCGTGTCCAACATAGGCAGGCAATCCACTGGGTTTCAGCGCGGCATCCGCGACAATAACCCTCAGGACTACGGTATCCCGCCCGGATACGACGCTGCCGGTCTTGGCATGAACTACGATGGCAATTACGGCGGTAATTACGGCAATTACGGCGGTAATTACGGCAATTACGGCAATTACGGCGGATACGGCAACGTATCAACCGGAGGCAAAGGTTTTCAGCAGCAGCCTGCTTATCAACCCGCCCCTGTCATGCAGCCGTATGTTGATCAAGTGTCGAGCGGTGGCAAAGGATTTCGCTCGACGCCGTCTCAATCAACCGCCTACGCGCCGATGAATATTCCGCAGATGCAGTTGGCTCAGCCCGGATTCTATTACCCGAACATCGGCAGCCAAATGGCCAATATGAATGCCAACTATGGCACGAACAACCTTGGTGCCATGGGCGCATTCGGTAACTATCCGATGATGCCGCGTCAGCCTGCGCCGATGCAGATGTATCCGGCCCTGCAGCCTGTTGCTCCGCCGCAGACCTCAACTGGCGGAAAAGGCTTTAGGTCAAATCCGCCGATGCTGCCGCCGGCGCGTCCGCCAACGCAGCCCGGAATTCCGCCTGTATCGACGGGCGGTAAAGGCTTCCAGCCGGGTCAGCCGACAGTGCCTGATACACCGCCAACTCGCGAAGTGTATTCGCCAGTCATGCCAGATATAGGTGGCGTGCCGCAAGACGACACGTATTTGCGCCCAGTTGCGCCGGGGCAGCCCAGTCAGCCGCCGCCACTGCCGCAGTCTATTTTTGTCCCGGGATATACCGGCCCGACTGGTAATTTCTCGCCGAATCAGCCGTTTGTGCCTTCGGAAGAGCGGTACACGCGTGACGAGCCGCTGCCTGAGGTGGGTAATGAGAGAATCGATTACGCGCCCAACAATCCAATGTACGCTCAGCAAGAGCCGTATGGGCCGCAATATGCGTATGCAGGCCCAACGTCAGGGCCTCAAATCGCAGAAGAATACGATTTTATGCGTGATCGTCGGTTGCCTCCGGTTGAAGCCACCTCCCCGGTACCGGAAGAGCCGTATTATTCGCCCGACATGTCGTCGTATCAGCCAAACCTTGAAAGCAGCGTGTTAGAGCAGCCGGATCGGTTTGACGAACGCATGCTTGTCGATTGACCCCAGCACGAAATTGGAGAAGAATCAACCCCGGTAATTTCCCGCAGAGCGTTGATTCCTCATTAGGAGCATAGACATGTCAGAACTCGCAAAAAAGGCGCGCAGTGCGATGCGGGACAAAATTTCCCGCCTGATGCGTACCGATCCCAAAGCCAAGGTAGACGGGTCCAGTTACATCCCGCCTGAACCGCTTGACGCAGACGTAAAGACGGGCCTGCGCCCGGTATCGCGTCGCCAGTTCAAGAAGGGCGGCAAGGTTGTGATGATGGACGGAAAGCCGGTTAAGTTCCGCGCTGACCGTAAGGCTCGCAAGAACGGCGGATCTACGCCTGTGACTGCCGACAGCATCATTAACCGAGATGTGAAGGAAGCCAACGAGAAACGCGAAGGCAAGAAGCACATTGGCGGCATGAAGAAGGGCGGCGCTGCCAAGCACGAAGACGTGAAGATGGATAAGGCACTTATCAAAAAGATGGTGCACAAGCATGAGGCTGCCAAACACCCCGGCAAGCCCATGACCAAACTGAAGCACGGCGGATACGCTCATAAGGCTGCTGGCGGATATCAGTCTGGCGGAACCCCGCCTCCCGCCCCGCCGCAGATGCCGGAGGATGTAGCAAATGACTACAATGCGTTCAAAATTGCTCAAGAAGTTAAAAAGGAAGCCGCAAGTAAGGGTCCCCCCACCCGAAACTCCCCCGCTAAAAAGAACCGTGGTGGAGCGTTGGATGGCACGTTGCAGGGAACTCGCCCGACGGGCGGCCGATTGGCTCGCAAAGACGGTGGCCGCAGTAACAAGAAAAAAGGGAGCATGAACGTCAATATCATTATTGGCGACGGTTCCAAGCAGCCTGCCGGTATGCCGGCGCGTCCCCCGATGCCCCCCGCTGGAATCCCGATCCCGGTAGGCGCCCCGCCGCCGGCTGGTATGGGTGGTCCTCCGGGCATGGGCGCTCCCCCGATGCCGATGCCGCCGCCTCCGATGGGTGGTATGCCTCCTGCGGGCGGTATGCCCCCGATGCCTCGCAAGACCGGCGGTCGCACGCTGCGTCGCGAAGGCGGTCGTTTGCAGGGCGTTGATAAGCCGGGTCGAGTCGGTCACCGCACGTATCACGAAGCCTCGGATATGGATGCTGGTTCGGCTGGCGGCCTCGGTAAACTGGAAAAGGTTTCTATCCAGCGTTATCAGAAAGGCAAGCGTTAAGAATTGAGGCGGTTGGGGATTCTCGGCCGCCTCTTTTTTCGCCTTAAATATTTACCGGCGTAAACATGTACAACTTGAATTTGGCGTTTGAGGGAGAATTAAGGAAGTTAATTGAGGAGGAAATACAAAGAATCAAAGACAACTTGGCCGGCGGATCAGCCGTGCCGGACTACGAAACGTACAAACAACAGGTCGGCAGGGTCGCAGGACTGATGTCGGTGCTGGAGATGTGCGAAGAAGTTAAGACGACTTTGTCCAAAAAATACTGATGGAGTGAAAATGAGTCAGATCGAAATGGAACATGATGTTGATCCGCGTAAAACAATATTGAAAGCAATCGGAAAATTGGACGACGTAGAGATATTTAACAATCAGTTACTGTGCGCTGTTTACATTCGGCCCGAAAAGACCAAGGGTGGCATTGTTCTGCCCGATCAACACCGCTCTGAAGACAAGTTTCAAGGCAAGGTCGGCCTTGTTTTGAAGAAAGGTGCGGATGCTTTTGTCGATAACACCAACACTTGGTTTAACGACGTCAGCGTAGACATCGACGACTGGATCATTTTTCGACCCGCAGACGGTTGGAGCATCACGGTCAACGGCGTTTTGTGCCGAATCTTGAATGACATCAACGTTCGCGGCCGCATTCAGCATCCCGATCAGGTCTGGTAACGGAGAAAATCATGGCAGACAACGACGAACAGATTGAAATACAGGTTGAGCCGGAGAAAAAAGGTGGTGATCCCGAAATTCGGGTAGTTGCAGCAGATGAATCGGCCGGAAAAGCCGGTTCACGCGATATTGCGCCTGAAGACGGGCTCGAATCTTTGCGTCAACAGTTGGAAAAAGAGCGTGCGACCCGTATCGAAATGGAGCGACGCGCTCGCGAGTTTGCTCAGACCGCATATTTGGCCAAAAACGAGGCGCAAGACAGCAATTTGCACCTTGTTACCAACGCAATTGAGACGGTTAAGCAGCAAACCGAGATTTTGAAGAGCAATTACTCCGCGGCAATGTCGTCTGGCGATTACGATCGCGCCGCAGAAATCCAACAGGCCATGTCTGGCAACTCCGCCAAACTTTTGCAGTTGGAACAGGGCAAACAGGCGCTGGAAGCGATGCCAAAACAGCAGGCTCCGCAGCCGGTTGGCGTTTCTGACCCTGTCGAAGTTCTCGCATCGCAGTTGTCACCGCGTTCTGCGGCTTGGATTCGCAAAAATCCGCATTTTGCCACTGACCCGCGGCAGTACCAGAAGATGCTGGCTGCTCATAACCTTGCAACTGCTGACGGCATCCAGCCAGATACCGACGAATACTTCGATGCGGTTGAATCTACGCTGAGAATGCGTCGTTCTGAGCCGGTTGCTTCGGACGATCCGATGGCAGATGCCGCTAAACCGACACAGAGGCGCACCCCGCCGCCTGTGGCACCGGTCAGCCGTAGTGGTGCAGGCCCCGGCTCGCGCCCCAATACGGTTCGTCTGACGTCTCAGGAGCGTGAAATGGCCAGCATGATGGGCATGACGGTCGAGGAGTACGCCAAAAACAAATTGGCGCTTCAAAAAGAAGGCAAATTGAACTAATAGGAGATTAATTTATGAATGCCGAAGCCCCAAAAAAACGCGGCCGTCCCAAGGTCAACCAGTTTAAGGCTGCAGCCCAAGAAGTCGCCGCTGAGCGAGCGGCCCTTGAGGAAGCCCCCCGTGCCGCGGTAGAAATGCGTCAGGAAATGAGGCCGCCTATGCGTGAGGAAGACCCCAGAACCCGCGCTGCTCGCCGTGCTGCGGAGATCCGCAACCACGTTGGCAGCATGGATGAAGGAACCGACGAGTTCTACGTCCCGCTGGAGTTGATTCCAGAGGGTTGGACGTACGAATGGAAGCGTAAGTCTGTCATGGGACAGGAAGATGCTGCCCATCAAGTCGCGCTGGCTCGTAAGGGCTGGGAGCCTGTACCGGCTTCGCGTCACCCGTCGTTTATGCCAGATGGCGGTAACTTCAACACGATCGAGCGTAAAGGCATGATCCTGATGGAGCGTCCTGCTGAGGTCACTGAAGAGGCTCGATTGGTGGAATTGCGCCGTGCACGCGCTCAGGTTCGGCAGAAGGAAGAGCAATTGGCTTCTTCGCCGGCCGGTCAGTTTGAGCGTGCCAACAAGGAAAATAGCCTTGTGAAGGTGAAAAAATCCTACGAAGCGGTGCCAATTCCTAAGGATTGAACCCTAGAGAGAGGTTGACTCTCTTTGCCCCGGGGTCTATACAGTAGGCTCCGGGGTTTTTTTATTTTGCGCGTCAGACTGACCCGGCAGACGGCATGTAGACGGGCGCGCATTACTTACATGCGAGGATAGTCTCATGGGACAAACAACTTTTACCGGCCCGGTACAGTCGCTCAACGGCTTTATTTCGGGCACCGCGAACGATCCAATCGTCGTTGATACCGCTGGCAACGTCTCTAGCGCGTACGCCACGGCGGAAAACACCACCGGTGACGTTCGTCTTCAGTATCAGCGCCTGACGGTTGCCAGCACGGGTTCGGGTGAAACCGGCCGTTGGCTGACCCGCGTCACGGGCGTTGGCGCTGCTACGGGCGGCACTGTGAACGGCGGCCACATTTCGCTGTCGATCAACAGCCCGGGTACGGTTTCGGGCGCCGGCAATGCGTTGCGCGCCACGATCGGCGGAACGTCGACCAACCCGGGCGGCACGCTTGCCGCGCTGCAGTTGGACTCGGATTTCGCTTCGGGCGGTACGTGGAGCAATACTTCCTTCTTGCGCGTCACCAATTCTGGTACGGGCGAAATAGGTACGTTTGCCGTGATGCCGGCTGTTAGTGCCACGGGCGTGTTCCGCGCTGCTGTTGGCACGCCGGCTGCGACGCACACAATTCCGGTCAAGAGCGGCGCGACCACTTACTACATCATGGTAAGCACGATCGCCTAATGGAAATCTCAAAGGATTTCTTGCAAGCGGAAATAGCCAAATTTGAGAGGCAGCGGAATCACGCGCATGACGTGGCCGTTGCCTCTCAAGCCGCTATCGACGTACTGGCCGCGTTAGTTCAGAGGCTGGAACTGCCTCAGGAACCGTCTGTGACGTTCGCCGATATGGGTTTACCTGAGCCCGTACCTGTCGAATCGGTAAAACACAAGATATTTCCTGTTGACAATTAATTTCTGGCGTATACAGTGGAAACAACCCCTCTCCCGGCGAGAGGGTAGTTTTATACCGGTCTAAGTCGCCCCGGCGTGCGATGATGGCCTCCTCTAAGTAAGGAGAACCCGTCATGGCGAACATTTCAGCGCCTTTCGGATTTCGTCAACACAGGGGCACCGGTTCTGCGCCTACGTACGAACAGGTCGCCACTTTTTGTGTCTATGACACCGCTGCGATGTATTACGGAGACCCGGTCTTCCGCAATACAACGACTGGTGGTGTTTATCCCACCACTCCCGGTGCTGGCATCCTCGCCGGCGTCTTCTACGGTTGCAAATACCTGAGCGTTTCGCAGAAGCGCACTGTGTGGAGCAACTTCTGGGGCGCTGCTGATGTTGCCTCCGGTAACATTGTTGAAGTCTATGTCGTCAACGACCCCAACGCGCAGTTCCTTGCACAGGTTGGCGGTTCGTCATCGGTCGGCGCTGTCGTCGGCCAAATCGGTGCAAACGTTCAGTTTGCGTACGGCTCCCCGTCGACTGCCTCTGGCATCTCGGGCGCCTACGTTGACATTAGCGTGACCCCGACGACGACTGCGACGCTGCCGTTCAAGTTGGTTAGCCTCGTCACTCAGCCCCCGGGTTCTAACGGAACCGAGGCTGGTGCGTATAACTACGTGATCGTGGCGTTCAACAACGTCGAAACCAAGACCCTCACGGGCGTCTGATAGGAGTAAGGGAAAATGGCTGTCAATCTTTCAGCAATTAAAGACCTTCTCCTCCCGGGACTCCGTGGGGTAGAAGGCAAGTACGAGATGATCCCATCTCAGTACGACAAAATCTTCACCAAGCATGACTCGAAGTTGGCTCTTGAGCGTACCGCCGAAATGCGTTACCTCGGCCTCGCTCAGTTGAAAACTGAGGGTGGTCAGACCTCTTTCGATAACAACGCTGGTGAGCGTTATGTGTACAACCAAGAGCACAACGAAATTGCGCTCGGTTACGCGATCACCCGCAAGGCGATCGACGATAACCTGTACAAGACGCAGTTCCACCCGTCGAACCTCGGTCTGATCGAGTCTTTCCAGCAGACTAAGGAAATCTACGGCGCGAACATCCTCAACACGGCAACCACCTACAACGCCAACATTGGCGGTGACGGTGTTTCCCTTGTGTCGGTCAGTCACCCGATTGATGGTGGCACGGTTGCGAACCGTCCGGCAGTAGACGTCGAACTCAACGAGTCGACGCTGCTGAACGCGATGATCGCGATTCGTACCAACTTCAAGGATCAGGCTGGCCTCAAGGTGTTTGCCCGTGGTCGTAAGTTGGTCGTTCCGCCGGCTCTTGAGCCGACGGCCATCCGCCTCACGAAGACTGAACTCCGTCCGGGTACCGCTGACAACGATGTCAACGCGATCCTCACGACGGCTGGCGGTCTGCCGGAAGGCTACATGGTCAACGACTTCTTGACCTCGGCAACCGCGTGGTTCCTCCTGACGAACATCGACGGTTTGTCGTACATGGAGCGTGTGAAGTTCGAGACTGACATGCAGGTTGATTTCGTCACTGACAACCTGTTGGTCAAGGGCTACGAGCGTTACTCGTTCGGGTACTACAACTGGCGTTCGATCTTCGGGTCGTTCCCGTCGTAATCATAGGAGTACACCAAATGAAAGGTCGCAAGCATCGCGCCACTGGTGGCGTGAATCAGGCCAGCGAGGATCTTGGTCGCAAGAACCTGCGCTATACGTACCAGAGCAACGTCAATGACGAGGCCGAGGAGCGTAAGCGTGGCGGTAAGGTTGCCAAGAAGAACGCCGGTAAGGTGCATGGCATGGCCAAAATGCACGCCGGTCGCAAGCCTCGCAAGTCGGGCGGTAGTTGCGAAAGCAGCCCGTTCTCGTCTGCCCGCCGCGGCACGACCCCCAAGGGTCGCACCGTTGACGGCAGCCTTGATTAATCTCGGCTGAAACGGCAAAAAAAGAACGGGGGCCTCTGTGCCCCCGTTTTTCCTTGAGGAAACCGTATGACGGCAGCATGGCAAAAGAAAGAGGGCAAATCACCCTCGGGCGGACTCAATGAAAAGGGCCGCGCATCGCTCCGCGCTCAGGGGCAGAACATCAAGAAGCCGGTGACTTCTAGCGAGGCCTCTAAGAGCCCTGCTGCAGCCGCACGGCGCGACAATTTTAGAAGCAGGATGTGTGGCATGAAGGAGAAGTTGACGTCGGCAAAAACCGCGCACGATCCAAACAGCCGCATCAATTTGGCGCTCAAACGTTGGGACGTAAAGTGCTAACATCAGCGTTGTTTTTGCACGCTGCAAAAAAGGATAACTGTTATGCAGACTAAACAAGTTACCGTGGGGCCAATCGCCGCAGCCGATGCTGACGGTATCTGCGCTTCCCAGACCCCGACCGCGGGCCTTTTGTTGATCAATGGCGCGCTGGCCAGTGGCGGCGTCGCTACCCTCGACGTTCAGCGCCGGGTGTTGATCACCGCGGCTGCAGACGAAAGTGCCACGTCATTTACGGTCACGGGCACCAACTGGCAGGGCAATGCCATCAGCGAAGTGATTCCGGGTCCGAACGCCACGACGGCTGTTTCGACGATTAGTTTCAAGACGGTCACGTCGGTCACGATCGCCAACAACGCTGTGGGCGCTGTGACGGTGGGCACCAATGGTGTCGCCGACTCGCCTTGGGTGCGTTTTGACGACTGGGCGCCGAACTATATCTCGGTCAACTGCTCGGTTACCGGCACAGCCAACTACAGCGTGCAAACCTCGCTGGATGATCCGAACAACATCGCCAGCCCGGTTGCGGCAGGCGATATGACTTGGATTGACGCGCTGGATGCTAACCTTGTGTCGGAATCAGCCGATAAGAGCGGTGGCATCACGTACGCGCCGACTTTTGCTCGCGTAGTGCTCAACAGCGGTTCTGGCTCTGTCCGAGGCGTGTTCCTGCAATCGAGCAACGTACCGAAGTAATACGCCCGCTGGGGGATAGTTATGGCCACAAGCGGAACGTATGCGTACAACCCGTCGCTAGGCGAACTTACGCTATACGCGTTCAATCTGTGCGGTATCCGCAATACCGCGCTGCTCCAAGAGCACATGGAGTCGGCCCGCATGGCCGCCAACATGCTACTTGGCCGTTGGAGTTCGCAGGGCGTTAACCTGTGGTGCGTAGATCTGCAGTCTATTCCGTTGGTTCAGGGCACGGCGACGTACTCGGTGCCCTCGAACACGATCGTTATGCTCGACGCTTACGTGGTGCAAAACACGGGCGGCGCCGCGATTAACAGGCTGATTCTGCCGATTTCGCGCTCTGAATACGCGTCATACCCGAATCCAAACCAGCAGGGCTTTCCGACGACGTATTGGTTCGATCGCCTGCTTTCGCCGACGGTGACTTTGTGGCCGGTGCCGGATGGCAACGAAGTGTCGTTCGACTACTACCGCGTGCGCCAGATTCAGGACAGCGAGTTCCAGAATGGGCAGCAGGTAGAGATCCCGTATTACTTTGTGGAGGCCTTTGCATTCGGCCTTGCGCAGCGCCTTGCAATGGTCTGGGCGCCTGAAAAAGTGGCAATACTGAAGCCGCTGGCAGACGAGTCTTATGACATCGCTTCTCGCCAGAACATTGAAACGGCCCAGCAGTACATCTCCCCCATGGTCTCTAGTTACTTTAGGCCGTGATAGATGTCATACGCATCCCAGTCTGGTCGGGCAAAAACTAGCGCAACAAACCCGCAAGCGCATGCGATATGCGATCGATGCGGCTTCCGCTATAACCACGCCGAACTGAAATGGCAGTACGACTGGCGCGGCGCCATGATCCAGAACATCAAGATTCTGGTCTGTGATTCGTGCTACGACACCCCTCAAGAGCAGTTGCGCTCGATTGTGGTGCCGGCTGACCCGACCCCGATCATCAATGCCCGCGTGCAGGATTTTGAAACGGCTGAGACGAACTATCAGACGATCTCGGCCCCGGCGACAATCGATCCGCAGACAGGCATCCCGATTCCGCCTTCAACGACGTTGATCACTCAAAGTGGCCAGCAGTTGACGACCCAGCCGTATGGCCAGCCTGTTGGCTTGACCCAGCCGGCCGTCATGCCGTTAAAGGGCACGACCCAGTACGCCGTCAAACTTCCGGTGTTGTCGGTATCGTCAAACGGAACAACGGTCATTACGGTTACCTGCTCGGCAGTGCACAACCTGACGACCAACGATCAGATTTCTGTCGAAGGTGTCACTAACACGCAAGCCTGCGGGTTTTATAGCGTCACGGTAACGAGCGCGACAGCGTTCACATACGAGACCGGCCAAGCAGTTGCAGCAGCGGCTCTGTTGACGCCAACAACGCGTATCATTACTGCATCGGTCGGGTTGCCGTATGGCTACACCCAGATCCCTCAAGTAGGAACCTAGGCGATGGCAAACACTACAATTACGAATCTCCCGGCAGCGGTCAGCCTCGATGGCACTGAGCAACTTGAAGTTGTTCAAAATGGCACGTCCAAGCGCGTTACTGCCGATCAGATTGCTGCCCTCGCCGAGAATACTCAGGGAACAGTCACTCAAATTAATACGGGCGGCGCTCTTACCGGCGGCCCGATCACAACTACTGGCACAATTTCTTTGCCGCCGGACGCTGTTACGAACGTGTACTTGGCCGAAATGCCGGCCAACACGCTGAAAGCGAACCTGACGGGCCTGACTGCAAATCCAACTGACGTCACACCTAGTGCGCTGCTCGACACGTTTAGTTCAGCCGAAGGTGCGATGTTGTATCGAGGCAACTCTGCGTGGCAAGAGTTAGCCCCGGGCGCAAACAACCAGTATTTGTATACAAACGGCAATAACCCTCAGTGGGTTACGCTTGCAATTAGCCCGGGCGATATTGGCCCCAGTGGTGTTACCCCGGGATCGTATGGCAGCGCCTCAAATACGATTACGTTTACGGTGAACTCTGGCGGTCTTTTAACCGCTGCTGCCGCCATCCCAATCGCTATTTCCAACACTCAAGTCAGCGGGCTTGGGACGATGTCGACCCAGAACGCAAGCAGCGTTGCGATCACTGGCGGCAACATTAACGGAACGACTATTGGCGCAACAACGCCCGCTCAGGCGTACTTCACCACCATTTCAGGTGGTACGTGGCAGGGAACTCCGATCGGCTTGACGTATGGCGGCACCGGAGCAACTAATGCCGCAGATGCTCGCACCAATCTTGGTCTTGGCTCGATGGCGACTCAAAACGCCAATACCGTGTCAATTACCGGCGGCAGCATTAATGGCGTTGCAATCGGTAATAGCAACCCGCAATCAGGATCATTTACGACCCTGTCTGCAAGCGGAACTTTTAGCGTTGGAACTATCACTGCGGGAACGTGGAATGGAAATGCTATCGGCGTTGCTTATGGCGGCACCGGGGCAACTGATGCGGCGACGGCACGCACTAACTTAGGCGCTGCGGCCAGTGGCGCCAATTCAGACATTACTAGCCTATCAGGCCTGACAACTCCACTTTCTACCCCTCAGGGCGGAACCGGATTTTCGTCGTACACAACCGGCGACATTCTTTACGCAAGTGCTAGTAACGCTCTTGGACGTCTTAATGACGTAGCCACCGGAAATGTTTTGCTATCTGGTGGTGCCGGCGTGGCTCCGGCATATGGCAAGGTCGGGCTGACGACGCATGTTGATGGCACTTTGCCTGTCGCCAATGGCGGTACTGGCGCAACCACTTTAACGGGATACGTTAAAGGCAACGGTACTAGCCCGATGACGGCAAGCGCCACTATCCCGAATGGTGACCTTCAGAACAGCACGATTCAGATTGGCTCGACCTCGATTGCCCTCGGCGCTTCTTCGTCAACACTTGCCGGCCTGACCAGCGTCACGCTTACGCAAGATCCGACTTTGGCACTGCAGGCATCAACCAAGCAGTATGTCGATGGTCAAGTCTCAACTGTCTCGAACGTAACGTTCCACACGCAGGTCGTTGCTTCGACTACAGGCAACCTGAACGCAAATTACAGCAACGGATCTAGTGGCGTTGGCGCAACACTGACCAATGCTGGCGCTTTTGCTGTATTCCAAATCGATAACGTCTCGCCGACTGCAACTCAGCGCGTCCTGATTAAAGATCAAACAAACGCCTTTGAGAACGGCATCTATGTCGTTACGACGGTTGGTGATGCTATCTCTGTGCCGTGGGTTTTGACTCGCGCATCTGACTACAACACCCCGGGCGCAGGTCCGAACTTTATTCAGACCGGATCGTCCGTTTTTGTGCAGGGCGGCGATACGTGGGGTTCAACCAGTTGGGTGATGGTCACCACCGGCACGATCAATGTCGGTTCGACCAACCTTGTTTGGACGCAGACTTCCTCGTCCGGCAACATTCTCGTCAATGCCCCGCTCTCGAAGTCGAGCAACACGATCAGCCTCGGCACTGTCACCGTCGCCAACGGCGGCACTGGCCTCACGTCCTACACGATCGGCGATCTGCTGTATGCAGACTCTTCGTCATCGCTCGCCAAACTTGCAGACGTAGCCACGGGCAACGTATTGCGTTCTGGTGGCGTTAACGTGGCTCCGGCATGGGGCAAGGTCGACCTGACGACTGACGTCTCTGGAACGCTTCCTGTCGCGAATGGCGGTAGCGGAACGTCCACGGCGTTCACGGCAGGCTCTGTTTTGTTTGCGGGCGCCTCAGGCGTTTACTCGCAAAACAACTCAGAGTTTTATTGGGATAACTCAAATTTCCGCCTTGGCTTAAACACCACGACGCCGTCGACAGTGTTGACGATTCTTTCTCCAACTCAAACGACTCTTCCGCCGGGCGTTCTTCCTGCGGGAACTGACATACATATTGTCGGTGCTAACAGCGCCGAAACTCGTATTACGCAGGATGCATTTGGCACTGGCAATTATCCGGCTTTTACGGGTCGTCATTCTCGCGGCACCTCGGCTTCCCCGACAGCGACTCAGTCTGGAGATGCTCTTTCCCAGTTCACGGGTCGCGGTTATGGCGCATCGGCTTATAACAGCGCGTCAACGGGCATTCTTGAATTCGCTGCGGCTGAGACTTTTACCAATACGGCCCAAGGAACTTATGCTTCGTTCCGCCTTACGGATATAGGCGCAGCATCTCCGGCTGAAGTATTGCGAATTGGCCCGGTTGGTCAAATTGGCGTTGGCGGTTCATCTTATGGATTGGCTGGGCAATTTTTAACTTCTGGTGGCACGTCAGCAGCCCCATCATGGACAACTGGCAGCAGCATTACGGTAGGCACGGCAACTAACCTTGCCGGAGGCGCCGCGGGGTCTGTTCCGTATCAGTCTGGAGCAAGCACAACAACATTCCTGTCGATTGGCGCTGCTAATACGGTGATGACATCAAGCGGCGCAGTTCCGCAGTGGAGCACGTCGCTGACGGGTCTGACTGGCGTGTCGTCGTCTGGCATTACGAACACAAGCCTGACGACCGGCCGCGTGGTCTATAGCACTACCGGTGGCGCACAGACTGACAGCGCCAACCTGACCTTCAACGGCACGACGCTTACCGCCAACGACATCACCGATTCGTCGCTGACCTCTGGCCGTGTGACTTACGCGAGCACAGGCGGCAATCTTGTCGATAGCGCCAATTTGACGTTTAACGGAACTACGCTGACGGCTAATTCGGCCACGGTATCAACTGGCAACCTTGACGTTACCGCGGGCAATTTGACGTTTGGCGGCACCGGCCAGCGCATCACGGGTGATTTTACGAACGCAACGGCGACAAACCGTCTTGCGTTCCAGACGACTACGGCGAACAACGCGACGCGCCTCATGGTTCTTCCAAGCGGAACTGGAATTCAATCAGCAATCAATTTTTGTGATGCTTCCGATCCGACTAATTGTTCCGCCGCAAACATTTCCATAAATGGCGGCACTGATATGCGTTTGCAGTCAACCACTTTTGGTACTGGAACCGCTTTGCCGATGACCTTTTATACTGGCGGCAGCGAACGATTTAGACTTGGTACCGCTGGTCAACTTGGCATTGCTGGTGCTAATTACGGAACATCTGGACAAGTATTAACAAGCGGCGGGGCGTCAGCGGCTCCGTCTTGGCAGACTCCTACTACTGTCAACAACGGCACGCTCACGATGAACGTGTCGGGTACGGGCTTGTCAGGCTCTCAGACGTTTACGGCTAACCAGTCTGGCAACGCGACCTTCACGGTTACGTCGAATGCTACAAGTGCGAACACGGCCAGCACCATCGTTGCTCGTGATGCTTCGGGCAACTTTACGGCGGGGACTATTACTGCCGCCCTGAACGGCAACGCTTCGACTGCCACCACTGCATCCAACGTTAACAACGGCACGCTTACGATGAACGTGTCGGGTACGGGCTTATCTGGTTCTCAAACCTTTACGGCTAACCAGTCTGGCAACGCGACCTTCACGGTTACGTCAAACGCGACGAGTGCTAATACAGGCAGCACCATTGTTGCCCGTGACGGAGGCGGTAGTTTTAGTGCGGGAACGATTACTGCAACGTTGAGTGGTAATGCCTCTACTGTCACTAACGGTTTGTACACCACCGGCAACCAGACTATTACTGCCAGAACCATTCAGCAGGGTAGTCAAACAGCCACGTTACTGACGGCCTCGGGGAGTCTTGGTGGACTTGAATTACAGAGTGCTGGTGCTTCGGCAGCAGCGTTTATGGCGTTCCACCGCCCAGCCGCTTACGCTTCTTACTTTGGGATTGATACCGACAATAACTTTGCCGTAGGCGGTTGGAGCGCGGGCGGCGCTTTGGGGTCTATGAAGGTCGGCTCGTTTGGCGTTGGAACTGCCGCATCAGGCACGGCTGGCGAAATTCGCGCAACCAACAACGTCACGGCGTATTACTCCGATGCTCGCCTCAAAGACTTCAAGGGCAAGATTGGCGATGCGCTGTACAAGATCAGCCAACTGAACGGGTATTACTACACCGAGAACGAGAAGGCCGAAGAGTTTGGATTCAAGAACAAAGAACTCCAAGTCGGTGTCTCGGCGCAAGAAGTCAACGCGATCATGCCGGAAGTCATTGCTCCTGCTCCGTTCGATATGGACGCAGAGAACAAGAGTAAGTCCGGCGAGAACTACATGACCGTGCGGTACGAAAAGTTGGTGCCGTTGCTGATTGAAGCGATCAAGGAACTGAAGGCAGAGGTTGAGGCACTAAAGGCGGCTAAGTAATGACGCTAAACGCATCAGGCCCAATCAGTCTTGGCGGTTCAACCGCAGGGCAGTCTATTGCTCTTGAGTTGGGCGGATCTGCTACAGCCCAAAGATCGTTGAACGATGCAAATGTTCGTACTCTTGCTGGCGTGCCAAGCGGTGCCATTACGATGCCCACTAATTTCTGGGGCAAATCAAGTTACAGCGGCCCAACATCAGTTGAATATCTTGTCGTCGCTGGTGGTGGTGGCGGTGGTAAAGGCAGACCAAGTTGGGGTATGGCTGGCGGTGGCGGTGGCGGCGGTTACAGAACGGCGACAGGGCTGGCTGTAAGCGGCGGGACTACCTACACCGTCACGGTAGGCGGCGGTGGCTCTCCCGGTGGCACTGGGTTACGGGGCGGTTCTGGTAGCAACTCTGTATTCAGTAGTATTACTTCTACTGGCGGCGGCGGTGGTGGTGGCGGTGACGATTCCGTTCAAAGAGTCGGCGGTTCTGGCGGCTCGGGTGGTGGTAGTTCGCTAACCACTGGCGGTGCGGGCACGGCGGGCCAAGGCAATAACGGCGGTTCTGGCACAGGCTCTGGCCCTTCTTACGGACAAGGTGGCGGTGGCGGCGCTGGCGCTGTGGGCCAAGATGGAGACGGAAGCAAAGGCGGTAACGGCGGTGCCGGTCTTGGTTCGTCAATAACAGGAAGTTCGCTCTTTCGTGCTGGCGGCGGTGGTGGTACCGCAGTTTTATCTGGAACAGCAGGTGATGGAGGTACAGGCGGCGGCGGTGCAGGCGGTGTTGAAGATGATGTTAGTGATGGACTTGATGGCATTACCAATCGCGGCGGCGGCGGAGGCGGTGGCCCCAATGTCTCTGCAACGGCGGGTGCTGGCGGCTCCGGTATCGTAGTTATTCGCTATGCTGATTCATTTGCTGCTGCAACTTCAACGACCGGTTCTCCCACCATTACAGTTTCTGGCGGCTTTAGAATTTATCAGTGGACTGGCTCTGGCTCAATTACGTTTTAAGAGATTGCTATGGCTCACTTCGCACAACTAGACGAAAACAACGTCGTATTGCAAGTCATCGTAGTCAGTAACGATGAGTTAATTGCTCCTGACGGCTCAGAGTCTGAATTGAAAGGAATTGAGTTTTGCCAATTGTTGTTTGGCGCAGACACTGTTTGGAAGCAGACTTCTTACAACAAGAAGTTTCGTAAAAACTATGCTGGACTTGGGTTTACCTATGATGCGGGTCTAGATGCGTTTGTCCCGCCATCACCGTACCCGTCTTGGCTACTGAATACCGATATTGCTCAGTGGGAGTCACCGATACCGTATCCTTCGGATGGCAAACGATATAGATGGGATGAATCTACATTGTCTTGGGTAGAAATCTTGTTAGAAGACATTGAGTGAAGGCTGAAACAGCCCATGTTGCACAAGTGCAAAGACAGCGGTTTCATCCTATGATTGGCGTGCCGGTCTCCGGCTTATATTGTTAGGAGCAGTAATGGAAATCGTACTCAAATTAAACGTAAGCGAAGTAAACGCCCTTCTGAGCGTGCTCAGCCAACTCCCGAACCAGTCCGGCACTTATCCGTTGCTGGTGAAGATTAAGGAGCAAGGCGAGGCCCAAATCCCTAAAGTTGAGCCGATCGAAGAGACGGCCTGACGGTACACCCCCATGGCAGCCGCAACAAATCCGCTTACGTATAACGACTACGTCTCGCAGATCGCGACGTTGGCCGTCGTTCAGACGACTACGTCCAGTGGGGTTGTTGTGGGGGTGGACGCTGAATTCAACACTCTGATTCCTCAGATGCTGAACTACGCCGAACTGCGTATTCAGCGCGACCTTGACTTGCTGCCGTCCCAGACGACCAATACCTACACCCTGAACGTAAACAGCAATCTGTTGCAGGTGCCGGTGGATGACTTTGTGACGGTCCAGACAGTCGGTCTAGTTAACGGCACGGCTACGATTCCGATGCTGCCGGCGACCAAGGAATACCTGCAAAACCTGTATAACGACTCGTCTTTCACCGCCCAGCCAGTCTACTTTGCGATGCTGGGTGGCGACTTGGCGAGCGGCGGTAACACGTTCAATAACATCGTGTTTGGCCCCTATTCCAACTCGACTTACAGCATCTCGATCACGGGCACCATCCGCCTGCCGAGTCTGTACAAGTTTGCGACGCAGGCCCTCGCGGCCAGCGGAACGACGTTCATTAGCACCTACCTGCCGGATATGCTGATTCAGGCGTCGATGATTTATATCAGTCAGTTCCAGCGTAACTTTGGCCCGGCTGCCAACGACCCCAACATGGGGCCGACGTACGAACTGCAGTACCAAAACCTATTGAAGTCAGCGTTTGTAGAGGAGGCGCGGAAGAAGTTTCAGGCATCGGCATGGTCATCCATGTCACCGTCGATGGCCGCTACCCCGACGAGGTAGTAGATGCCGCACGCTTCCGTCAAACTTAAACCCGGGGTCGACCAGAACGAAACGCCAGCCCTCAACGAGGCTGGTATCTCGTTTTCTAACCTTATCCGGTTTATCTACGATCGCAACGGCCTCGGCCTGATCCAAAAATTGGGCGGCTGGACCAAGTTCTATCCGAACACGACCCAGTCAATTGTCCGGGCGCTATGGGCGTGGGAAGACACTAACGCCAACTCGCACCTTGCCGTTGGAACCGAGAACAACGTTGGCACCGGCACGGCTACTTTGAGCGTCATTACGAATGGTACTCAGGACGACATCACGCCACGACTGACCGTAAACGATATCGTGCCGGACTTTTCAACAACGGCCGGCAGTAGCGTAGTCACCGTGACGGATACGGTAGTCACCAACGTATCGGCCTCTGACACGGTCTATATCGAAACTCATGTCGCGGTAGGCGGCCTGATTCTGTTTGGTAACTACATCATCACGCCGATTTCGGCGACACAGTATTCGATCGTGGCGCGGGATGTTCTTGGCTCTCCAACCCCGGCGCCTTCGACTTCGGCGCTGCCGGTTGTTGCTCAATTTACGACAACAACTGGCCTGAGCAGCATTACGGTAACGCTACCCAATCACGGTTTTCTGGTTGGCGATACGTATCCAATTCTTGTTTCTACAACGGTTGGCGGTACGACTTTGTACGGCAACTACATCGTACGAACCGTTCCATCAGCCAACACTTTTACAATCTTCCCCACCACCGTCCCGACGTCGTCGACGAGTGCGTACATCAATGGCGGAGACGTCAGGTTTACTTATAGTTTCTCAATCGGCGCACCGCCTGCAGGCTTGGGCTATGGTCTGGGTGGATACGGCTCTGGTGGATACGGAACGGGCGTTGCCGGCTCTGGCGTCGGCACTGCAATCACAGCAGTTGATTGGACGCTAGATAACTGGGGCGAAGAGTTACTTTCTTGCCCAAAAAACAACTCACAGTTCCAGCCTATCTATCAATGGAACCCATCGGCTGGCGCTGAAATTTCGGCAATTATCCCGAACGCTCCGATCGTTAATGATGGCATTTTCGTAGCCATGCCTCAGCGACAAGTCATTGCATGGGGATCGACGTTTACAGGCATCCAAGATCCGCTGCTGATCCGTTGGTGCGACGTCAATAACTACGACGTCTGGGTAGCCACGGTAGTCAATCAGGCCGGCTCGTACCGCATCCCGAAAGGCTCAAAAATCATCGGCTGTATTCAGGGTCCGCAGCAGGGTCTCGTATGGACCGACCTTGGCGTGTGGGCCATGCAATACGTGGGGCCGCCGTTCGTCTATTCGTTTAACGAACTGGGTACAGGCTGCGGCTTGATAGCCAAGAAGGCTGCTGCCTCGATTTCGGGTGCTGTTTACTGGATGGGGCCGTCGCAGTTCTTCCGACTGTCTGGCGATGGTGTTGCGCCGGTCGCATGCCCAGTATGGGACGTAATCTTCCAAGACCTCGACCAGAATAACTTGGATAAGATCCGCGTCGCCGTGAACTCTCGCTTTGGCGAAATTACGTGGTTTTACCCGACGATGAGTAACGGCGGCGAGATTAACGCTTACGTGAAGTACAACGTCAACCTGCAGCAGTGGGACTTCGGGATGCTGGCTCGTTCGGCATGGATTGATCAGTCGGTGTTGGGTCCGCCGATTGGCGCAGACCCAAACACGCTGTACATCTATCAGCATGAGACTTCGACCGACGCTGACGGCGCCGCGATGAACTCCAGTTTCCAGACTGGCTACTTTGCTATGTCTGAGGCTGACGTGAAGATGTTCGTCGACCAAGTGTGGCCGGATATGAAATGGGGTTACTACGAAGGCGCGCAGAACGCTGTCGTCAATCTCACATTCCTGACGGCTGACTATGCTGGCCAGACGCCGCAGCAGTTCGGCCCCTATCCGATGACGCAGAACACAACCTTCATCACACCTCGGTTCCGCGGTCGCTTGGTTGCAATCAAACTTGATAGCAACGATGTCGGCAGTTTCTGGCGTATTGGTAACATCCGATATCGCGTTAAAGAAGACGGTAAATTCTGATGACTGCTTCACTAAGTGACATTCTTACAACTCAGAAGAATGGCGTGGTTGCTATCAACAACCTCGCTACTTACTGCAGCAGCATCGCAGATAGCACTGGTGTGCTCTCTGGCGTAGATCAGTTATCGCCCCCGACTGGCGGCACGACTGGCTATGTAACGATTTATACGGCGCCGACTGGGGTCATTGGTCGTATCGCAGAGATTGATATCTGCAACGGCAACGCAGCCGCGGCATCGTTTTATATCCACCTCATTCCTTCGGGCGGCACAGCGAGCACCTCAAATGCGTTGTTCTACAACGCACCGATTAACGGCAACACCACCGTTCAATGGACTGGCGGTTTGGCCTTGCGTCCGGGTGACTTTGTTCAGGTTAAAGCGTCGGTGACGGGCATTACCTTTAACGTGAGCGGTGGAATCGTATGACGATTAATGTCTACCCGCCGTATGGGTCTAACCCAAACAGTCCCGTCAACATCGCGTTTCCGCCGACTGCGCTAGATGCGTTTGGGCGTTTGCAGGTTTCTGAGCCTTATACGCTGTTTGATAGCCAGAATCGTTTTGCTACGGATAATCAATTTGACACGGCGTTAACAGGAACCGGAACGACGTCGTTTCTGACTAACGAAGCCGCCGTGAATATGGAGGTGACGAGCGGTGGAGTTGGCTCCGTTGTTCGTCAATCTTACCGATCGATGCCGTATCAGCCCGGCAAAGGTCTTTTGGTGTTGGCGACATTTGTTATGTCTGGCAGCACCAGCGCAAACTTGACTCAGCGTGCAGGGTATTTCAATTCCGAAAACGGCGTTTTTTTCCAAAAGGTAGGAAGCACGCTTTCATTTGTTTTGCGTTCATATGTGACCGGATCTGCAAGTGATGCTCGCACGGTTAATCAATCATCGTGGAACGGCGACAAGTTAGACGGCACCGGGCCGAGCGGTATTACGCTCGATCCCACCAAAGCGCAAATCTTGTGGATGGATTTTGAGTGGCTCGGCGTAGGCTCTGTTCGATGCGGATTCATTATCAACGGCATTTTTTACCTTTGCCACACGTTTAATAACGCAAATATCATCTCAAATGTGTACATGACGACGGCAACCTTGCCGGTGCGTTATGAAATCACTTCTGTAACAGCGGCTGTAGCCGCATCGATGAAACAGATTTGCTCGACGGTGATATCGGAAGGCGGCTACGAACAGGCGTCAATTGACCACGTAGCAAGACGAACAACGGTATTGGGAACAATCAACACGGCTGCAAATTTCCTTCCGGTAGTGTCAATTCGATTGGCAGCGGGTCGTACGGGCGCTGTTGTCATCCCAAATCGAATTCAGTTTCAGCCAACAACAAATCAAAACTACGAACTTGCTTTGATTAAAAACCCAACGCTGACTGGCGCCACATTTGCTGCAACTGTTCCGTCAGATTCAAACGTAGAATTTGACGTAGCGGCCACAGCGATTTCTGCGGCCGGAACAATCGTGCAGACCGGTTACATTGCAAGCAGCGGTGGTGGCGGCACGGCAAGCACGTTGGCCCCAACAGGTTATAACTGGGACTTGCAACTTGGCGCGACGATTGCTGGCGTCAGCGACATTTACACTTTGGGCGTACGAACAATTTCGGGCGCCACGACAGGCGACGGCGTCGGTTCCATCTCGTTCTACGATCTGACTCAATAAGGGGCGACCATGCCGCTGCAAAAAGGAAAGTCACAGGAAACCATCAGCAGCAACATCAGCGAGATGGTGCATGCCGGCCACCCGCAGAATCAGGCGGTTGCTGCAGCCCTGCAGACTGCCCGCGAATCAGCCAAAGGTGGCTTGCGCATGCCGAAGCCCAAGATGCCGCGCATGGGCGGCGTTACCAAGTTACACACGGGCCCGATTCACAGCGCCGTAGCCGGCCGTACCGATCACCTGCCGATGCATGTTCCGTCGGGCTCTTACGTCATCCCGGCTGACATCATTTCCGCCATGGGCGAAGGCAACACCATGGCTGGCTTCAAGCAGATGAAGCGCATCTTCGGTGGCACCCCGTATGGCGGCGGCAAACAGCCGTATAACGTCAAGGGCGGCCCGTACGGTATGTCGAGCGATATGCCCTACGGTCAGGGTGCGGGCCCGTATGGCGGCGAGTTGCCGGGCAAGGCTGAGGGCGGGGAGACCGACTCGGTGCCGATCGTGGCGGCAGGCGGTGAGTACGTGCTGTCGCCGGAAGAGGTTCGTATGGTTGGCCAAGGTGATCTGGAAGTTGGCCACAAGGTTCTCGATGAGTTTGTAAAGCGTTATAGAAAAGAAACTATCAATACCCTTAAAAAATTACCCGGACCTAAGAAGGATTAGTTATGTCAGACGAAATTAAAGTCAGAATCGCTGTTCCTGCGGACATGGACGAGATTATGAAAATCGCCATGGCTGCCTGTGATGAAAATGGTTTTTTAAACCCAAACCCGGCAAAGTTGGCCGCAGAGATTTGGCCGGCGTTGCATCAAGACCACGGCATTTGTGGCGTCATCGGCAAGCCCGGTGGCCCGATCGAAGGGGTGGTTTTGCTGCGCACCGGGACAATGTGGTATTCGGATGCGGATGTGCTCGAAGAGAAAGCCATTTTCATTCATCCTGAATTTCGTAGCGCAAAGGGCGGACGAGCAAAACGACTGTGCGAATTCAGCAAGCAGGCTGCTGATACTCTTGGATTTCCGCTGATTATCGGCGTACTATCCAATAGCCGCACAGAAGCCAAAGTCCGCATGTATGAGCGTCAGTTTGGCAAACCAAGCGGCGCTTTCTTCCTCTACGGTGCCAAAACCGGAGCGTTCGCAAAAGCGGAGCATTAAATGGGCGGCAAAACTAGTAAAAGTACCCAAACAGTCAGTATTCCGCCGGAGGTACTTGCCCGGTATAACGCCGTCAATGCGCGTGCGGAAGATGTGGCTAACCGCCCATTCCAGCCGTATTCATACAATCCGGCGGACTTTGTTGCGCAACTAACTCCGACTCAGTTGGCGGGTATTCAGAACGTCAACTACGCGGCAGGTCAGGCGCAGCCGTACTTTGATGAAGCCACGAACCAGTTGATGGGCGCCCAAATGGCTGCTGTGCCGTATTACGCGCAGGCAGAACAAAACATTGGGTTTGGCCAGCAGATGGGCCTTGGATTCCAACAGCAGGCCCTGCAGGACTATTACTACGGACGCCAACAGGCTGATCCGTATCAGCAAGCGGCCGGCCTCAATATTGGCGCCGCTCAAGACATTGGCGCCCAATTGGCTCAGCAGGCATATAACCAGCAGGCTCAGGCCGGCGCTGCCGCTCAGCCGTTGCAGGGCCTTTCCCTCGACACGTTGATGCGCGCTGGCATGACTGGCGAAGGCGTTTCTCAAGAGGCTCTTGGCAGCCTTGCCCGTGCCGGTTACTCGGCCGCTCCCTTGCAGCAATTGGCGCAGGGCATTTATGGGCAGGCCTATCAGGCCGCTCAGCCTTTTACGCAGGCTGCACTGCAACAGTATTACGGCGGTCTCGGTGCTGCAGGCCCGTTAAGTCAGGCTGCACAGCAAAATATCGCCGCTGCACAGGCAGGGGCTGCCCCTTATCAGCAGTTTGCGACCGAATTAGGTCTGGCTGGCGCACGGTCGGTTACCCCGGAGGCGCTCACTGGGGCGCAGGTCCAGCAGTACATCAGCCCGTATCTATCAAACGTGGTTTCGCAGACGCAGGCGTTGATGAATCAACAGTCCCAGCAGGCGCAGGCTGAACAGTTAGGAAACGCGATCCGCTCGGGCGCCTTTGGTGGCGATCGTGCGGGTATTGCTGCGGCCAACCTCGCTCAGCAGCAGCAGTTGGCTCAGGGCAAGGTCATCTCCGATCTTCTGCAGTCCGGCTACGGGCAGGCTTTGTCGACGGCTCAACAGCAGCAGCAGTTGGGACTCGGCGCGGAACAGGCCAACCGTGCCGCTCAGCAGGCCGCCGCGGGTCAGTTGCTCGGTGTGGGTCAGGCTGGATTCGGTCAGGGCATGACCGCGGCTCAGCAACAGGCTGCCTTGGCGCAGCAGTTGTTCGGTCAGCAGGCTACCGCCGGTCAGAACATCGCCGGCCTCGGACAACAGGCTTTCACGCAGGGCATGTCGACCGGTCAGGCTCAACAGGCCCTCGCGCAGCAACTCTTCGGTCAGGGCGCTACGACTGCTCAACAACAGGCCGCGATCGCTCAGCAGTTGTTCGGCCAAGGCGCCACACAGGCGCAACAGCAGGCCGCTCTGGCTCAGCAGGTCTTCGGGCAGGGCATGTCTCAGGCCCAGCAACAGGCGGCTCTCAGTCAGTTGCTATTCGGTCAGGGAACCACTGCCGCACAGCAGCAAGCCGCTCTCGGCCAGCAATTGTTCGGTCAGGGCCTCGCTGGATCACAGCAGATGGGCTCCCTCGGCCAGCAAGGCTTTGCCCAGCAATTAGCCGCCGCTCAGGCTCGTCAGGGCCTCGGACAGGGCCTCTACGGCATGGGGTCTGGTACGGCTCAGCAGTTGGCCGCACTCGGCACAGGCGCTCAGGGCGCCGCTCTGCAGGGTGCTCAGGCTCAATTGGCCGCTGGTCAGGCTCAGCAGCAGACCGCTCAGGCTGGCTTGCAGGCGCTCTACAACCAGTTCCTGCAGCAGCAGGCGTATCCGTTCCAAGTCGCTCAGTTCCTCGGCAACATCGCCATGGGTACGGGCGCGCTGTCTGGATCGACGACGACTACCGTGCAGCCGGGCAGCATGTTCTCGGACGTCCGCACAAAAGAGAATCTGCGCAAGATTGGTAAAACCTTTGATGGCCAGCCGGTCTACGCCTTCAATTACAAGGGCGACTCAAAAACTCAAATGGGTCTTGTCGCGCAAGAAGTTGAGCGCAAGCATCCTGAAGCGGTCGGTGAAGTTGCCGGCCTGAAGACGGTTGACTATGACCGCGCTACCCGTGGCGCTGCTCGTCGCGGCAAAGTCATTGATGCTGAATACACTTCAAGCGAAGGTGGCTCAGTAACGCCGCGTCGCGCTGGTCTTGGATTTGCTGATGGTGGCGTGCCACCCGTCGATGATCCAAACAAGGCCGCTGAAGAGGCGCGTCAGCAACAGGCAGCCGAAGCGTCACAAAAGGCCACTGAAGTGGCAAAAGAAGTGGCGCGTCAGCCTGAAAAGACTGCGCCGACGCCAGAAGTGGATTTGAAGCCTGACTTGGCTGCACAAAAGCAATCGCAGTCGCCGACGTCAGTGCCGTCAGCATTGGGTATTCCGACAGAGTCACGTCCTGCACCGCAATTAGCAGTTGCCAGTGGCGATGGATTGTATAAAGAAGATCCTCGCTCAAAAGACATGGAGACGATTCTGAAAGCGGCAATGTTTGCTGCAACCCTTTCGGATCGTCGTCTCAAAGAAGACGTCAAGCACATCGGTTACACCGATGACGGCCAAAAGATCTACAGTTATCGCATCAAGGGCGAGCCAACGACGCAAATCGGCTTGATGGCCGATGAGGTCGAGAAGCATCACCCAGATGCCGTTGGTTCGGTAAACGGGTTTAAGACGGTCGATTACGATCGCGCAACTGAAGTGGCTGCTAACGCTGGCCGCAAAAAGTTTGCTGACGGTGGTAGCCCGGGCCTCGCATCGCCCGCTGACATGGCTGCGTTGCTTGCTGCTCAGGCTCAGATGTTTGGCCCGTTCTCGCAGTACGGTAGACCGAATAACGGCATGCCCGGAATGCCCGGTTACGTGCCGGGCGCCAGTTTGCCTGTTGGCAGCCTTGTAACCGCAGGCGATTTGCCGCAGCAGCGTTCTGCTGTGGATGAATTCCAAAAGATGCTGAACGCTGGTCAAGACGTCAAGGATATTGTTTATCCAAAGCCTGCTCCGGCTCCAGCACCAACCCCGACTCAAAAGGAAACAACTACTGAAGTTCCGGGAGCGGTCGAAGGTCGATCAGCCGAAGAGTTTGATAAGAATTTTGAAGCCAACAAATATCGTGGCGGCGCTACATATGCCGATGGCGGCCAAGTAATTCCGTATGCGACTCCAACCTCTCTCAACATTCCGACGGAGATGAAAACGCCTGAACTAATGAAGGCGGGTCAGTTGGGTAAGCAGCGATCTACGATGGACGATGTGTCTGACATCGTAAATATTGCCAGCGACATAAAGAATTTAATGAAGTCAACCGGCGGCGCTGCTGGTCGTCACGGTTATCAAACTGATGGCAGAGTTGGCGCGACAGGATCTTTTGAAGATGAATCCTTCATCGATAGGCTGAAGCGCGTAGCAAGAGAGATTCCGCAGGATGTGCGGGAAATGGCTGGCTACGGAGTCACGCCGCAAAGTGCATCGGCTCAACGTGAAAAGTTGGGCCCGTTCAACAGAAATTATGTTCCGGCACCCGCTGGTGGATTGGCTCCTACATCTGCTCAGCCTCCCGCGGCGACAACTCCGCCTGTAGTCACTCCGCCGGCAGCCACAACGCCGACGCAAGTTCGCACGCCGCCTGCAAATCAGCGGCCTCCGGTTGATGTCGCGCCGCCTCCGCCTGCCGGTGGTCTTGTGCCGCCTGCTGCAGTCGCTCCGCCGGCCGTAAGTCCTGCGGTTGTGCCGCCTGCGGCACCTGCGGCTATGACGCCGCCTGTAGCCCCTGCTGGCGGTCTCGCGCCTCCGGCAGCCCCTCCGGCGACTGGCAAAACCACAGAACCGCCGAAGACGAGTGGTGGATTGAGGAATTGGCTCAGCAAACCGGAAAACTACATTCCGCTGTTGCAGGGCGCTGCCGCTGCGGCCACGGCACCGACGCAATACACGTTGCCTGCGTTGCTGGTTGGCGCAAGCGCATATGGCAAGTCGTATCAGGACGTGCGTAAGCGTCTGGCCGAAATTGAAACTGAAAAAGCCACTGCTGATCAGTTAAAGGGCGCTACGCGTCAAACCAACGTGCAGATTGCACAGATGATGCAGAACAACCAGATCGTGACCGATGGTGGTCGCGAGTTTGTAGTGTTTGCAGACGGGACTCGTATGCTGCTCGGTCAGTATTTGTCTCTGTCGGCAGATCAACGCGGCAAACTGCCGTTGCTTGGTCAGGCTCAAGTGCCGGAATTGATCTCTGCAGCAGGAATGCCGTCGGCCGCTCCAATGGCACCGGCCTCCGTTACGCCCGCTGAGTCACCAGTGACGCAGGCAGCATCTTCGGTTGTGCCGCCCGGGACTCAAGTTACGCCTTCGGCGGCTGTATCGACCCCCCAGAGTCTGGCTCAAACTGGCGAAACGCAGTTCCGTCAAAATGCTCCGGCTGGCCAAAACAAATGGCTTGGCTCGGCAGGTGAGCAGCAATACAAACAAGATTTCACTCGTTTGCAAACCATGCCGACGGAAGAAAAGCAAAGACTTATTACTGAGAATGCCAAATATCAGGCTGGTATTGATGCTGCCGCGGCCGCCTCTGTTGGAATGGGACAAAATTTAAATCAAATGGCAAGTTTGATTTTAAAACTACCTGAAGGTGGTATTACTGCTCCGGGGCAGTTGGCCAACTTCCGGCAGGGCGTTGTTCGCACTGTTAACGATGTCATTGGCACCATCACTGGCACGCTCGGAATAAATCCTGACGAATATCAAATTAAGGAAGACGATATCGCGAAGGGTACGGCTGCCGATAAGATTGGCCGATTTATGGCATTTGCCGCTGCGAATGGCGCGGATCAAAACTCGCTTGGCGGCCTTGAAACTGCAAAAGCAATGGTTCCGACCACTGCACAATCAAAAGAAGAAGCCGTTCAGTTGTTGGCTGGCATGTACATCGATAAGCAGCGTGCGCTTGATATGCAGAACTACGTTCGCGAATACGTTGCATTGGGCTCTAACTCAGGAATGCCTGAGGCCGTGCTAATTAACAACGCAATGAATGCGTTCCGCCGTGAATCCATGTACAACGATCGGGCATATAACGAACGTAAACGTGCTGTTGCCGCAATGATGGAGCGTAAGAACTCTGCCGGCGTAACCATGTTTGAGCACATGATGAAGAAGGGCTATCCGCCCGAAGTCATCGATCAGAAAGCCGCAGAAGCATTGTATGGCCGTAAAGACGTGCCGCCGATTCGCGGCGTAGCCAACATCATCCTTGGTATCTGAGGTGCGCAATGGATGATTTTGATAAAGAGTTTTATGGAACTAGTGAGCCGCCCGTAGGACCCGGTGCGGCTTCTGAGCCATCTCGCTCCCCAACTGTTGACGAGTTTGATAGAGATTTTTACGGCATCACGCCGCCAAAACCTCCGGCTGGAAAACCCGCTGATGTGGTCGCGCCCCCGGGAGGCACACAACCTCCGGCTCCGCCTGCGCGAGTTCCGACCCGATATCAGCAAGCCCGAACGCCTCCTAAGGTACCGCAGCCAGATTTAACTATTGGTGAAGCAAGTCAGCGCGCATTGCGTAATTTGCCATCAAGCGCAGCCGGCGTTATTCGCTCAACGGCATCTGCTTTTTTAAATCCTATTCAAACATTTGAAGGTTTAAAAGAAATTGGCCGAGGAGCCTTGTCAAAGGCAAAAGGCACCATTGGTATTGAGCAAACTGCAGAAGAGAAGCGTCGCGATGAGGCCGTACTCGATGCAGAAATAAACCGATACAAACAAACCTATGGCTCTGAACAAGGGTTTTTGCGCGCATTCGCAGAAGATCCTGCCAGCATTGCCATGGATTTTTCTGCGTTTTTAACGGGTGGCGCTGGAGCCTTAGGTAAAGCCGGGCTGGTAAGCGAAAAGGCTGCTACGACGGCAGCAAGAGCCGCCTCATATTTAGATCCGGTGCAATTGTCCGTTAAAACTGCCAAGGCTATTAGCAGTCCGGTTCCAAAGGCGCTTGCTTTGACTGCCGCAATTACGACTGGCAAATCGTATGAAAACATTAAGCGCGCTGCTCAAGTTGCGATGGACGGCACAGAAGCGCAGAAAAATGCGTTTTTGCGGCAATCAAGCGATGGCGCGGATCAACGTGAAATTTTAGACGCTGCAGAAGATGCTTTGAAAAAAGCAAGAGACAAAAGATCGTCCGAGTATCTTTCTCAAATGGCGCAAGCCAGAACGACGTTGCCTCAGTTTGATTACAACTCAACTTTAAATTTGCTCACAAATTTAGACAACGCTAATAGCACTACGCTGTCCTCTGGGCAAAAAATTCCAAATCGTAAGAACACTGCTATGGCCATTCAAGAAATGGCAAATGAAGTTCTTACAAGAGCATCTGAGCCTATTGGTAGCGCAGCCAGAAGTCTTGATGGCGCTGATGGGTTGAAACGCCGACTTGGCGAAATTCAGGCCGCATATAGAGGCGACCCTGATGCGTATCGAGTTGCAACTGAAGTGTATAACTCGATTCTCGGCGACATTAAAAACAAGAGCCCCGATTACGCTAAAGCCATGCAGGCATATGAAGATGCGTCGGAATTAATCAACGATGCTCGTATGACGATGGGCGTTGGCAATCGAAGATTGCCTGACGAAACCATATTGCGTCGTTTGCTCAATCAAAAAACGCCGCAGAAAACACAAATTGTTGAAGAACTTGCCGAGTTCAATCCTCAACTGCCGTTTATGATTGCGGGCGCTGAACTGCGTGACCTGTTGCCGGGCGGCCCTCAACAGTTGTTAGGTGGCTCTCTTGCGGCCCTGCAATACTCACTTGTGCATCCGCTTGCGCCAATCGCTCAGGCTGTCGCGTCGTCTCCTAAGGTTGTTGGCAAAGCCGCATATGCCACAGGAAAAGTCGGTGCTGCTGGGCGTGCTGCCACGGGCCAAAAAGTTACTATTCCCGCGTATTATGCGGGCCGCGCTGGCGAGGAGGTTGCTGGGGGTATACCGCCTCCGCCGCCTGAAAAACCCGAGTTTGAAGAGTACCTTGGCCCTGTGGTTGAAGGCGCTGATACGTTCAGCAAAATGCTCGGCGTTGAAAGCGGCAATCGTCAGTTCAACGAACGTGGCGAAACTATTTTTGGTCCTGAGGTTAAAACCGAGTTTGGTCCTAATCGGGCTGTTGGAAAGGCTCAGGTCATGCCATATACCGGTCCCGAGGCTGCTGCGGCTGCTGGGCTGGAATGGGACGAAAATCGTTTGCGTACTGACGAGAAATACAACGAGGCCTTAGGTCGCGCATACTTTCAAAAGCAGTTGCAGGACTTTGGCGACGAAAGATTGGCTGCTGCGGCTTATAACGCAGGCCCCGGTCGCGTTCGCGAGGCACTGCGTAAAGCCCAAGAACAGGGCGGATCGTTTGAAGAGTTCCTGCCCGCTGAGACACAGGACTATTTGCGCAAGGTATTTGGCTCAGCCTCCGGCGGCCGTATCGAGCGCAGATCCGGCGGTCGCGTGGATAACGTAGAGACCCTCGTTTCCCAGTTGATGACGCGTGTCAAAAGCGCGAAACAAGAAACCCAGAAAATGACTGAGCCGTTGCTCAACCAGCCCGACGAACATATCGTTAAGGCTCTCGACGTAGCGCAGCAGGCGATTTAGGAGTAATCGATGGCTAGTACATTTACAACCAACAAGTCGATTGAGAAGCCGGCTAACGGCGACTACGTCAATACGTGGTCGACCCCGGTCAACAGCGACTTTGACATCATCGATGCTTCGCTTGGCGGTACGACCACGCTGAACGCCACTGGCGCCTCCGGTACGGTGACACTCTCGACGAGCCAGTATCGTCCTCCTACGATAATCATCACGGGCGTATTGACGGCCAACGTCACCTATCGCATTCCGTCTGGTGTAGGCGGTCAGTGGGTTGTATATAACAACACTACTGGCTCTTTCTCGATCACGATCGACTCCGGCGGTGGCGGCACGTCATCCGTTGTTCCGCAGGGCTTCCGCGTTCTTGTTTACAGCGACGGCACCAACATTGCCCCGGGCATCACGTCGGTTCCGCTCGCGGCTGCTGGTAACTCTGGCGAGATCCAGTTTAACTCCAGCGGATCGCTCGCCGGCTCCTCGAATTTAACTTATGACGGCACCGGTAACGTGGTGCTGGGTGGCACGACTCCGGGTCGTCTCGACGTTAAGAACGTAATCCGCATTTACGGCGCAACGTCTGGTTACTTCGGCATGACCGTGCCGGCCGCGGCTGGCTCAACGACCTACACCCTGCCGAACACAGACGGCACCAGCGGGCAAGTACTGACGACCAACGGCTCTGGTTCCCTTTCGTGGACGACGGCTTCTGGCGGCGTTGCAGGCGTTACATCATTCAGTGCAGGCACTACCGGCCTCACCCCTGCAGCAGCCTCTACAGGCGCTGTGGTGCTGGCTGGCACGCTTGCTGTGGCCAACGGCGGTACGGGTCAGACCACGTACACCAACGGCCAGTTGCTAATTGGCAACAGCACCGGCAACACGCTGACTAAGGCCACCCTCACGGCCGGTACTGGCGTCACGATCACCAACGGCGCCGGATCGATCACGATTTCGGCTACTGGCAGCGGCACGGTCACGTCGGTCAATGCCTCAGGCGGCACGACGGGCATGTCGTTCAGCGGCGGCCCAATCACGACGTCTGGCACGCTGACGATGGCGGGCACGCTCGCTGTTGCAAACGGCGGCACGGCGCTAACGTCAACGCCATCAAATGGCCAATTACTGGTCGGTAACGGTAGCGGCTACACGCTGGCGACGTTGACTGCCGGCACTGGCATCAGCGTCTCGAACGGATCTGGCTCAATCACGATTGCAAGCACTAACGGACTGCCGACGATGAATATCGTCACGGGCACCACGCAGTCGGCTGCAGCCGGCAATCAATATGTGCTTACGAATGCCTCTGCCACTACGGTGACGTTGCCCGGTTCTCCGTCAGCAGGAGATGCTGTATGGGTGACTGTCGCGAATGGTCTCACCACAAATGTCATTGCTCGAAACGGCAAACCAATTCAGGGTATTGCTGAAGACATGACGTTGAATGCGCCTTATGCATCTGCACAATTACGCTTCGTCGATAACACCGAAGGATGGGTTTTGACATGAGTTATTTCAGCCAATTCACTGGTGGTCCTGCGCGTGTCACTACTTACACCAGCGGTACCGGCACGTTCACTCCGCTTAGCACTTCCCAATCTTTTGCTCGCATCACCGTTGTTGGTGGCGGTGCTGGGGGTAGCACTGCTGCGGGTGGCGGCCCCTCTGGAGGCAATATAGGTGGCGGCGGTGGCGCATCAAGAAGTGTTTGGATAAAACTATCTGCCGCTTCATATGCATATGCAGTAGGAGCCGGGGGCTCTGCTGGAAATGCTGGCAGTCTTTCTCGATTTGGAGGAATAGCCGCAAATGGGGGATTAAATTCTTCTAGTTTTGGTGGCTCTGCCGGTAGCAGCCTGTCTTCTGGTAGTGGATTGCTTGGTAGCGGCTATGGGATTGGTGGCGATTCTGGCGGCGCTGGTGGTGAGGCTGGTGCACCGGGAAGCGATGGTGGCCGAGGCTCAGCGTTAAATTTTCCAGCGGGCGGCGCTTATCGTACGGCGAATGGATCTGCTGCGGGCGGTACTACCGATGGTGTTAATGGTGGTGGCGGCGGCGGTGGCGATAGTTTGATGGGATTTGGTGGAACTGGCGGTTCTGGTGACGGTGGGAATGGCGTTGCTGGTTCTGGATATGGCGGTGGCGGCGGCGGTGGCGCAGGCGGCACCGTTACTGGTGGCACTGGTGGCGCTGGTTCTGGTGGGATCATCATCATTGAGGAGTTTTTGCAAGGATGAAACGCTGGGCATTAATTGATGTAGGTGTTGTCACTATGGTTGTTGAACAGAATTTGCAACCTCAAATTTCTGGTGTATGGGTTGAGTGCCCCGATTACGTTGGCCCCGGCTGGCTTTATGACGGCACTAACTTTTCTCCGCCGCCTCCCCCTGTTGACCCCGAAGCAGCATAAGGAATGATCATGCCGACTGTTGGTGAACTCGACGTACGCTTGACCGGGCACGAAGATTTGTGCTCAGCGCGCTACGCAAAAATCGAACTGCAGTTTGATGCGACGAACGCTCGCCTCAAGCGCATTGAACAGATTCTGATGGGCGCGGCCGGAACGATCATCCTGCTGCTCGCGGGGATCGTCTTCAAACTGGTAGGTATTGAATGACCGACGATGTTACTGCGAAGAGGGCTTAACCATGATGACGCTAGTCTCTACGTTCCTGTCGTTTCTCGCTGGCGGCCTGCCCAAAATCTTGTCGATCTTCCAAGACCGGCAGGACAAGAAGCATGAGTTGGCTCTTGTCTCCGCTCAAAAGGAACGCGAGTTGGCGTTGGCCGAGCGGGGCTTCATTGCTCAGGCTCGCGTCGAAGAGATTAAGTTAGAGCAGATTCAGACGCAGACCGCGGCTGAAGAGCGTCAGGCCCTATATCAGCACGACGTTGAGATTGGTAAAGGCGCGTCGCAGTGGATGATCAACCTGCGTGCTTCGGTGCGTCCGGTCGTCACGTATATCTTTGTTCTTGAACTGGTCGCGCTGAACATCGCAGGCGTCTGGTATGCGTACACGACTGGAATCCCGTTTGCGATCGCAATGGAGAATGTTTTCTCTGATGACGAGATGTTAATACTGTCGTCAATTATAGCGTTTTGGTTCGGCACGCAGGCTTTCCAAAAGAAGGGCTAAGCGGTGAAGGTCAGTCCTGCCGCTATCGCAATGATCAAACACCATGAGGGCGTTAGAACGCGCCCTTACAGGTGTCCTGCATTGCTGTGGAGTGTGGGCGTGGGCCACGTCATTGATCCAACTCATGCAGCGGTGAAGTATGAGGAGCGGCGCAATCTACCGATACCCGCAGGCTGGGATCGCACTCTTACGATGGCAGAGGTGGACACTATTCTTGCTGAAGACCTTCGCAGGTTTGAGCGTGGTGTTCTTCGACTTTGCCCTGCTGCTGCTGGCAATCAAGGAATCTTCGATTCTCTCTGCAGTTTTGCCTTCAACGTGGGTCTCGGCTCTCTGCAACGTAGTACGTTGCGGATGAAAACCAACCGCGGTGACTTTGAAGAAGCGGCTGACGAGTTCCTGAAATGGACAAAGGCCGGTGGACGCGTCCTGCCCGGCCTCGTCAAGCGGCGCAAAGATGAGCGCGCACTATATCTGTCTGATATCAGTTAAAGACTTTGATCTTGCCGATCACTGACGGGTTGATCGCAACGTCACCGACAGGGTAGTAGTCTCCAGTCTCCTGATCGCGGTAGATCTCACGCACCACGACGAACAGACTTTTATCCATCAGGTCGATGAACTCTGCGAGCGAATTCACATTCGATTCGCCGATGATTTGATGAACCGGACTGCCGTTCTTCGATGGCATATTCATCGTAATTTGAAAACGCATAATATCCTCACATTTAATAAAGATTGATTATCAACAACTTGCGCCAAACTTAGCAATCAAAGCGGCATCACTTCGGCCGTCATCCTTCTTACGAGAGAACGCCGTCGAGTATTGTGGGAACAATTGCATGGCTCGCTCTCGGCTCCCATCCTTGCCCGCTCGCACGTTCATAGCCTTCATCCACGCCTGCGGTGTCACCATCGTCGTCGGTATCTCGTAAGCGGCTAAAACACCCTCCAAGATTCCTGCCGATCGACCAAACGAGAACATGCTGGAGACGCCTTGGCCGGGCATCGCACTCACGCGCTCCATGAAAGCCTTCTCTATTCCCTTGCCGGCAACCATGTCGGCGACCAGCGCCGGGCTGACCTCGCGCTTGTTCTTGCCGTTACGGGTCACCTCAACCGTCGGCATGTCCATGACAACGAGCACTTCGGTGGTGGTGTCGTAGAACGCCAGCGCCCCTGAGAGGCCGGGATCAATGCCGAGTACTATCATCATTCGACTCCAATTCAGATATACGTTCTTTCATCGCTTGCAGATGTCTGATACAGGCCTGCGCCATGCTGCCGAGGTGAATGTATTTGCTTTCATCGACAGCAATACATGTGTCCTTGTGGATCAACTCCAACGTCTCGATGATCTCATCAAACTCTGTGTCATCGGAGGTTTTTAAGCCGTTCGCGCAAGGTTTGGATTTCATCTTGTCCCTTTATCCAGTCCACGTTAGCAGCGTGCAGTTGAGTCTTCAGTTCTTCAATTTCCCGCATGTACTCGGTAATCCGATTGCGTAGGTCTCGAATTTCGACTCGGTATTCTGCCGGAGTGTGGGACATGCTGTCCCATGCTTCGTCCCAGTCATCCTTGGGTATCACGCAGTCTTCCTCCGTCGCATGTGCAGTATTACGGCCTCAGCCTTGCGCAGGAATGGCGGAACGTAGTTTTCGTCGAACCGCTCTGGCGGCATCAGACCTCGATCCAGATCGCCCAGTTCTTGCGAAACCCGGCGCATCTTTTTGTTCAGCGTGCGCATCTCTGCGTACAGTTCCTGTCTTCGTTTCTCGATCTTGTCCATGTGTCCCCCTATGCGTAGTAACTCGGTGACAGTTCCGGCCGGTGGGTCGGAAACTGTTCTTCGGATGGTTGCTGCCGCGTACGGAAAAAGCCTTCATTCTCGGGATAGACCCGCATAAAGCGACGCGAGTAAAACGCTCTGTAGTTGTTATTGAGTTTGAACGACGTCACGCCATCGCCGCCGATGCTGTCCTTCTCCCAGCGGATGCGCTCGAAGATGGCGTTGACCGAATAGTTCTTATAGCCGCGATTAATCATCTCGAAGGTGAACTTAACAAACAGTTCCCACACTTCGGGATGGCGACGGTGAAAGTCAGTGACTTGCTGTCGCATCTCTTCCTGTCTGTTCATGGCTTTTCGTCCGTTCCGGGTTCGTATTCAAAATGGTTACAGCGCCAATCAGCCGGCCAATCCCACAGCGTGCACACCAGTCGGTTGTCTTTCGATCGCGACCAGCGGCAACTGCGGCATGTCATATCTTCCCTTCCTTGGCCAACTGGGCGATCGTGCGCGCCATCCCCTCGAAGTGCGCGAGCCGCACATAGTCTCGATCGAGATCCATGTGCGCTCTGCGGTCGATGGCGTCATGACATGCACTACACGCCCAACTGCCAATGAGATCGCTTGATTTGATCCCCATGCCTGATATCCCTGCTACGCGGCAATGTGCGAGCACAGTCGTTTCGGAATTGTGGTTACACACTCCCGGCAGACGGACCATGCAGCCGCGGCCCTTTGCCTCTTTGCGCAGGTCGATCTTCATCAATAAACCTGACCCTTTGGCTTGTTCTTTTTGGCGTACCACTCGTCAAACTCTGGAGTGAAGATGACGGCGCCCACATCGTACGAGTACACGTCGCCGTCGGACCATCGCACCATTACGTTGGAGTCGATTAGTTTCCAGCAGCCCACCAGCGACAATTTGCCGCCGTCGTCTTTTACAAACACCAGCAACTGGTCTTTGGCGTTGGCGCAAACTTCGTTTGTCAACGTGATCTGGCCGTCGGCGCGATTCGGAATGAAGCCAATAATCGTCGGCGCCTGCTGGGCTACAGCAACTGAACAGAAGGCAGCCAATGATAAAAACAACTTACGCATTTTCGTCTCCCGGGTAGTTCGGCTCAGGAATGACGATCCCCATGTCGAGAGCCTTTTGTTCAATGAAAGCAATGTAATCTGAAAACTCTTGCTTCGTCATCGTGGACGATCGGCGCACGGGGCGCATGCGCTTACGTCCGAATCCTTCTAACGTCTCCCAACCCCACATGTCCCCCAAGAACCACTCATGCAAGTCAGTAGCCCTGAATCCTTTCAGAGCCTCGCCACCGCCTTCTAAGAAACTGGGGTAGACCACAGCCCAAAGAAAGGCGTTCTGAGCGTCACTGCGCCGCGGCTTTACTTCCTCGACGGTGACCGACCACGCCTTGTCCGGCGTCACGTCGCGCAGCACCAGTTCCATGGCGCGTTGGACGTCCTCAGGCTTTGAGTTTTTGGGGATGATGCGCTTCATCAGAACGGCAGATCGTCGTCGAAGTCAGGATCGGCCTGTGCCGGTTGCGGGCGTGCCGGGGCAGCCTTCGGTTTCGGTTTCCACGGCTCGCTGAGTACCAGCGACATGTACTTGGTCTTACCGTCCCTCGAAGTTTTAATCCATGCAGCGAGGTCTTTCTCGCCGACTCCTTCGACCAAAACCTTGCCCTTGTAATCAGGGTGCTTGTCGTCTTTCTTGTCGGTGTTTTTGAAGAGCGTGCCGGTATTCGGCCGCATCTCAAACTTTCTTTCTCCGTCACTCACAGCGATACCTCCTTCAGGAATTTAACTTTGGCGTCTCTCTCTTCGAGGAACTTGATGATTTCCTTTTCCATGGCGGCAATGTAGTCGACGTCGCGCTTCACCGGCACGATCAGCAACTGCAGGTTTTCCGGCACGCGATCGTCGAACGACACAAAGTCGGCGTGTTGGCGACCGGTGCAAGCCAGTTGGAACTGGATCTGCGCGTAGTACCGGGATGGCACCACTTTGCTTTCGATGTACTCGAAGTGGGTGTGCGTCTCGGGCGCCTTGAACTCGACGATCATGTCGTCACCGATCAGACCATCCGGGCTACAGCCGGCGCTCGCGATCGTCGGGTGGTCCACAAAGTCGATCTGGTCGACGAGGTGGCCCGTCTTCACGCTGTACCGCTCCCGGGCCAGCGGCTCGATATCGGTGCCGCGTTGCATGGCCGCCGACGTGAAACCCTCCTTGGTCTTGCCAGTGAGGGCCTCGACGACGAGGTCAGCCATGTACGAGGCGCGGGAGGCGCTGTAGCCGGTCTTGGTGCGGGCGAGCACATCGGCCACGCGACTTGCCGTCACCTTCGCGCAGCGACGGGCAAACCACTCAGGGGTGCGTTGATCAGCCATTGTCCAACTCCTTGCGGCGAGCCGCGAATGTGTCGATGCAGGCGTTTCGCTGCGCCTCATCAAGGCCCTTATAAAGCGCCTGCAGGTCCGCTACGGACTCGACTGCGGCAATCTGCTCCAGAACCTTGGCATCCGCCTTGGGCGCCTTAGCGGGCTTCTGCGTCGGTTTGCTGGCCTCGTTGCCGTCGTCATCCTCGTCGCCAACGATCGCCGCCACCGACTGCAGGGAGTAACGCTTGCAGTAGGTCGAGGCCGAACCGTAGCCCTGCGCGTCGTTCTTCGACACCGGCATGGCCAGCGGACCAAACTCCAACCACTGGCCGCTGCTGTGCTGAACCACCGTCAGGCAGGCCACAGAGCCTTCGGCGCTGGTCAGTTCCTGCATGATCGACAGGCCGTGCTTGGCGAACACCGGCACCACGGCGTTACGGATCGCGGCGAGGCTCGCGAACTTGTTACGGAAGTGTGGGTTCGTCGAATCGAACGACGGGTTCTTCATCTCCGCCTGCGCGGCGGCAAGGGCGGCGCTGATCTCAGCGCAGTTCTCAGAACGCTTCATAGGTCACCTCAAGGAAAGGAAAGTTGTTTTGCGCGAGCAGCAAATAAAGGAAAACGACAAAAACTTGTTTAGCGGCCTGCTCTCTTTGCATCAGTTCGAGATCTTGCTGATGCCACCAGCCGTCATCTGAATAATCCATCGCGTATGTCTCCTGATCGCTGATAAAGATTGAATACAGAGTTTACCAAGGTAAACGTAAAAGGGAAGAGGTAATTCGCTTTGCCACTATCAACGTCGCTTTTACCAAGGTAAACTGCCGGCATGTCCGAGATCTCCGCCATCTTCGCCCGCTTCGGTAATCAGGCCAACGTCGCCCGTGCATTCGGTGTGACGCCCGCGGCCGTGATCAAGTGGGTCCGTTCTGGGCGCCTGCCGCCTTTGCGGCGGTACCAATGGCGGGATATGCAAGGAAGCCTGCGTAAAGCCGCCGGAGGGCTCATACCAGCCGCTCCGGCGTCCCGGGAAGGGTAAGCCTAGAACTCAGGGTTCAGGCGGCTGATATGACCGCGGGCCATCGAGTAGAACTTGTCGGCGACCCAAGCGCCTGACAGGCGGCGGCGGTAGTACTTGCGGCCGGTCGAGGTCGTCACGATCCGATTGTTCTGGCCAGAGACCTTCACGATCTCGCCGTCCGGGTAGTAGTCGCCGTTGATGCAGCGGCTGACCTTGTCGCCAACCACCGGAGCCTCCACGACGTCGTACCGCGGCCAGCAGTTCTCACCGTTGTCGACCGGGATCAGAACGGGGCCGGCGCCGACCAAAGCGTTGGCCTGCGAAGCGATCTGCTCGGCGTGCTCGAATGACGTGATGTCATGGCGGCTGATCCACGACGGGTCGCGGTAGTTCTCAAGGGTGAGATCTGCGGCGATTTGGGCAACGGTGTCGTTGACGATGCGGAAGTAAAACATGGTGATCTCCTGATTGCTGATAAAGATTGACGGTGAAAGGGTAAGGGGTGTTTCCACCCGTGTCAACACTTTTGTTTAAGCCTCTGAGCCCATGGTCAGAACCACACGCAACGCGTCAAGCGCATATCGACGACGACTGTTCTTGCCACACAGATACCAAACCGTTTGCGGACGTGCACGGTCGGGGCCACGCGCATGGAATTGAACTTCAACATCGAAACGATCGCCAACTGCGCCGTATGCCCAACCAGACTCCTGCGCCTTCATTTCCAAACGAATCAACGCCGCCGAGACTTCCTCATAGCGCGCAGCCTCTTCGGCTGACATCTGCGGGCGTCGGTTGTAGTGCCACTTGCGGGCGCGGGCTTTGCTGTACTGATTCACGTTGCGTCTCCGATAACGATAGGTCGATGTCGAGATGGTAGAGGGTGTTTCCACCCCTGTCAACACCCTGAAGCAAAATGCTTTAGGGCCCAGTCCTTAGCGACCTGAAATCGGTTCGGGCCCCAGAAGACGTGGTGCAGCATGCGGCCGCTGGTGGCGTACTCGCGGATGAAGTATTCGCTGTTGTGACTGTAGATCATCGCTACGACGTCGCCGTTGACCTCCACGCCCCAGACAGCCGATGAACGCTTCTGGCCGCCTGTTCGCATCGTGGGCTCCATGCTGGCCGGAATCAGTTTGACGATCTTGATCATGGTGTTTCTCCCGAGGCTCAGGCCGCGTAGCCGTACCACACCTTCCTGCTGACGCGCTTGCCGTTCATGCGGTACACAGCGCGGTAAACCGGCTCAGTGCCGTAGTTGCGATGCTTCGTCGGGAAACGCTCAACTGAGTAATGAACGCCGTTGATGATGACTTCGGTTTGCGTGACACCGGTGCGGTAAAAATCAACGTATGTGTCCCAACCAACGAGAATCTGGCGCAGTTCATGGGGGCAGAGTTCGCGGTTAATCGTCTTAACTTGAGTGCTCATGTGTATCTCCGATATCTGATTGGTTACTCGATGGTTGAGAGTCTAGAGGGTGTTCCTGCCTGTTGCAATACCTTCGATGAAAAAAATAGGTACACACAAAGCCATGCATTTTTGCAGGCGTCAAACGTATTTGGATTTCTACGGATTGATACGGTTTGCTGGAATTTGCAGGCCCAGAACGAAAAAGCCCCCGGGGGTTGTCCGGGGGCTTGACGGCGGGTAGTTGATCCGCTTACTCTGGGATTGCGCTACAGAGTGATGCGAAGAGTAGTTACTTCGTAATCCCTCGTCAACCCCTCCGCATCTTTCTGTGGCAGCAACACCCTCAGTACGGTGTTGAAAATCTACTGCCGGCGGGGCGGGTGCAATTCCCGTGTGATGTTAAGTCATCGACCAGACACCGGATACCACGGTCTGGCGGCTCAAATGCGACGGCGATCGGCATGTCGCGAAGGGTCTTTTAGCCTCATGCTCTCATGGGGTTAGGGGGCTCTTTGCTCGGGCTCTCAGCATGGTTTTAAGAACTAGTTATTTATCTAAATCAGGAGGAACTATGTCTATCGAAAACGAACTGAATCAGGAAGCATGGGATCGCTGGGTCGCTTACCGAAAGGCCATCAAGAAGCCGATCAAGCCTGCCAGCGAACACGCGATGAAAATCAAACTCACCTCGTACGGTGACAGCCAAGCCGAAGTTGTCGACCAATCGATCGCAAACCAGTGGCAGGGTTTATTCGATCTTCGTGTTGCCAAACCTGCACCCGGTGAAAAGCCGAAAAAGACTCGCGAGCAGGTAGCGGCGGATACAGCCCGTCACGAATTCCACGACTCGCAGTCAGAGCGATTCTGGCGTGAGTTCACGCAGGACCCGATCGGTGACCTGCGCATGATGGATGCCGTGCTCGCTCGCATCACGATCAACCGATACGACGAGGCTTACACCGAGCGCATGTCGGCGTTTCGCGAGAAGTTGGCTGAGAAGATTGCCGCGGCCGATGCGACGAAGGTGTACGGTGACCCGCACTTGCGATCGATGGTGATGCAGGTTTGGGGTGACCGCGGGGTCAATCGATTGAAGGCCAGAATGCAAAAAAGCCTATAAAAATAGTGCTTTTCGCACATTTTCACGCTAAACTACAGGCCTTACGTGCTCTTTAACAATCCAGAATTTCCCACCAGTTGGGAACGTGAAATCAAACGTCGGTGCCCGTTATGTGGCGTCGAGACGTCTGGTGGGCGGCCCTGCGGATATCACAAGGCGCATCAGCGCCATGAGCGCCGCAAGGCTGCCCGTCAGTCTCTCTCGAAGACAAGCCAGATGATGACGATCACCGCGGAGACGACAGCGACCACTACACCCACGATGGTGTTCACGATCGCTCATTCCGCCGACGGATAGCCTGAGCGAAGAACTTGCCCTCCTCGGACCATGTGATGGCATCGCACACCGCGGCGCAGGCTTCCCGCTCAGCCAGAACGGCCATATGCATCTTTTCCCACCACGCCAAGGCCGACCACCTCATCGAAGGGTTGCGGGCCTCGTAGAACTCCTTGGCCATGGTTTCGGCATCGACCCTCACTGCTTCACCGATACGGTAGCCTCAGCCTGCTCCGCGGCGACCATCAAGGCAGCCCGGGACTGAGCCATCTGCAGAAGCATGTCGTACAGGAACCGGCCGGCAAGGTTGAACCGCTCAACCCGCTCGTCGCTGGTCTCACCCTCGATAGGCGGACCCGCCAGGTCATAGACCACAGACGCCAAAGCCTGCAGGGCCTTCGTCTCACACTCACGGATAGTCTCTTCGGTGATCATTGCATCCCCTCCATCATGCGTGACTCGATTTCGTTCAGGCGGATCGCCTCTTTTCGGCACGCCTCGACCACAACCCCAACGACCAAAGCCGCGGCTCCAGCCGTCGACCGAGGCCCGTTGTACTGCTCAACCTCAGGAAGGCTTGCCACCTCGCTGATGATCAGACGTAGGGCCGAAGCCGCCCGCCGATCCAACTCTTCATCCGAAAAACGTTTCATTGCACAAAACTCCTATTCGCCAATAAATACTGTTGTTCCTAAACCACACCAGATGCCTGTGAACAACCTGTGGATAACTTCACACCAAACCCAAGGTAAATTGACTAGGGTGGTGGAACCTTAATCCGAGAAGCCAACCACTTAGGTGAGAGATGCCCCTCAGCGTAAGCAGAGAGCAATAGAGAGGCGTACTGAGGAACAGGGTACTCACCATTCACCCAAGCACGTACCTGCCTAGGGTGAACCCCACAGAGCCAAGCAGCATCAATCTGCCGCAATTCACAGGACAAAAGCACACCCCTGAACTCCTCAGGTGTCATGGCAACTCCCCAAGATGACCCAAGAGCACCTCAGCATCCCGCACCCACTTGGAATGCCACTCAGACGCAGGGGTATCTACCTCACTGTAAACAGCACGTACTACCGATAACAGTAAGGGCGCACAGGCAACTAACTGCGCATTCAACTCACCGATATCACCAGAGCCACAGTTGGCTACGGGCTGTTCCTGCGCATCAACGACAAGGGAGACAGGGGTGCCGTCTACGCCTATAGCCTTCTCTGGGGCCAGATACCAAGGACCCGGACTTCTTACGCTCATCTCAACCTCCTGCCCCTTCGGGCAACACAGGGCGACCGGGATGGTCACCCTCCAGAACCTGACCGACGTACTTGCCGGCCTCCGATAGTTCAAACCAGTAGTGACTGCGTCGGGCGACCGCGGGTTGCTCCCACTCGCCCCAGTAGACGACGCCGTTGCGTACAGCCAACACTTTGCACAGCAGGGGCATGCCTTTCAGGTCGCGCCAGTGCTTGTGCTCGAAGACTGTGCCGGGGGTCATGGCGCCTCCCTGTAGGCCTTCGCCATTTCCTCAAAGGCCTTGCGCCACACCTCAGCGCCGCGGTCCATGCCGTCAGACTTGCCCAGCAGGTAGGCCTGACCCATCAGGAACACCAGAGCGTCGTCGCCCCGGGGGTCCATGCCACGCGCCCGGTAGAAGTCCTCGCTCAGGCGCTGGAACTCATCCTCGCGCTTCTGGGGGATAGCAGTCATATAACCTCCGATTCCTAGCCCAAATCCGATGGGGCGAGTTCTTCAAACTCAACCCAACCCTTAAATACATACGAGATCGAGTAGTTCCTTACCCAACGATGTTGCGTCGGGTCCGCACCGTAAAGATTCCGGCCCGTCTGCTCGTCCAACTCTTTCATTGCTGACAGTGCTGCTCGCTCCCAGTCAGCATCACTGGGCTTGTTACCCTTCACAGTGCTTTGCACCAGATCAATCGTGCCTCTGTCATGGGTATGTACCGCGAACGTGACTTTCATCGCGCACCCACCTTGACCGCGGCCTTGCGGACGCTGATCTTCACGTTGCCGTCGATCCACTGCTGGCTCACACCGGCCTCGATCAACTTGGCCTTGGCCGCCTTCGTGTCGAAGGTCTGGACCAGCGTCTCATCGCTGACCGTGACGGCGAACATGGAACCCTCGAAGCGACCTTGACCGCGGGTGCGGAAGGCGTCAGCGATCGAATCGTACTGCGCCTGCAGGTCGGCGATCTGGGCAGCCAACTGACCGAGGCGATCGGCATCAGCGGCGGGGAACTGGATGACTTGAGCGACTGCGTTCATATAGGTCTCCGATAACAGATTGGATAGTCGATATGCGTATTCTAGGGCAGTTCCTGCCTGTGTCAACACTTTTCGTAAAAAAGATTTTTGTACGTAAGTGCTTGACGCCAGTCGCGTAAGTGCTAGAATCGCGCAGAGACTCGAGTTTACCTATGTTATCGGAGATCAGTTATGAGCCAGATCAAAGTCGACGACATCATTCAACACGACGGCCAGACTTGGCGCGTTCTGTCGCTGGGTAGCGTGCGTGACGACGGCAGCGTGTATGCGCACCTCGCCAGCACCACTCAGGGCGTCCAGCAGCGCAACGGCTTCTGCCCGCGGCAGATCTGCGATTGGATCAACCCTGCGATCGAGGTGGCAGCATGAGCGCCCAATACACCGTCGACGTCTTCGAGGCGTTCGACATGGACCTCTTCTCGTCAAACCCTAAGCCGAGCGCGCCCTACTGGCGGGGAACCGTACGCCGCGGCATGCGCACCGTAGCGAGCACCGATCGCCACCAGACAAAGGAAGCCGCCGAGCGCGAGGTACTCGAACTCCTGAAGCAGTTCACCCCGCGACCGACCGCGGCTATGATCGACTGACACTGGGCGCGCCACTACCTCACCCTGCGCCCACTCGACGCGTCCGGGCACCCACTTACCTACGCCGGCTAGGTAGACGCGAGCCGGCAACTGACAAGGAATGCATATGGCAAAGCAATACAAGTTCGTTGACCGTGCGTGGAACGTCACGCACAAGAACGGTAAGCACCTCGGCGTCGCAACCGTTAGCGCGGACTCGATGCGCGAAGAGGTAGAGGCTTATGAGAGAGAGGGAATCAGGCGCGACCCTGAGTCCATCGCGCATGACATCTTGGATGGATCTGTCGGCAGCATCCTGTGGAACAACAAGGTCGATCCCGAAGACGCCGAAGTCAGCGAGATCCAGAGCGAACCGAGACGCGGACCTCGCAAGAGTTACTAAGCCCGGGAAGCCGGCATCCTGATGAAGTCCAGACGCTGTAAGACCTGCGGGAAACTGTTCGCCACACCCGATGGCATCCGCACCCATAAGCGCGACCACGTCTGCCGCACGCCAGAGGTCCTGCGCATCATAGGATGGACCGAGACGCCTCAGGGCTGGCTGCACCCACAGACACTGACCCCTAAGCCAGACCGCCTCAGGCGCCGTCTCCGTCCGCTTTAAGCCCTGTGCATAACTCTGTGCGCTGCCTGTGCGTATCCTGTGGATAACCCCGGTTTCCCTGTGGATAGCCTGTGGATAACCTGAGAGGTGGGGAGGCACCCCCCCTGCTAATAGGCGTTGGGTCCCATGGTAGGTGTTAATGCCCCAAATCGGCATAAACCTCAAATTTCTTTAAAAAAAGACCCCCGGGGGGTACCCTAACCCCCGCTGCCATGTTATTTACTTAGGTAACTGCGGAGGGTGTATGGCAAAATCGAAGGTGAACGCGGCTGGTAATTACACCAAGCCTGAGATGCGTAAGTCCCTGTACCAGCAGATCAAGGCGCAGGCGACGCAGGGTACGGGTGCTGGGCAGTGGAGTGCGCGTAAGGCGCAGTTGCTGGCCAAGAAGTATAAGGAGAAGGGCGGTGGCTATCGGGATTAGGCTGCTTGTCATAACCTTGGTTGGCTTGGTCGGGTGCGAGAGCCGGTATCGGTATCCTTGCCAAGATCCAGCCAACTGGGGAACAGAGGCTTGTTTGCCGCCGATATGCTCTGCTGATGGATCTTGTACCGAAATGACGCTGAGGCAATCAAAGTGCGAGTAGATCCTCAATTAGATACGTTACTTCGATTTATCGTTGGGATTACTCTTGCGGTGACGTTGTTGATTATCATTGTTGCGGTTCTCTACTCTCTTATTTTTGTAACTCAACCGATTGATGCACAAGCACCGAATGACGCTGAGTTCTTCAAATTGATCAACCCGATTGCGACCT
>JASGCE010000272.1 GCA_030054295.1 Minisyncoccota bacterium | reverse complement strand
AGTGTCTTACCAGTTGCTTAACGGTATCGGATAACCGGTAAGCGGTAAGGACAAAGCTTATCGATAGTTAACCCTAACTAAATTACTATATTATAAGTCATATTGTAATCAATTAGAAAATGGGTGTGGTTGGGTACAAATATTGGTCCGGCGGCCGCCGGACCTGCCGGACCGGTTCCGCCAGCCCTGGCAAGCCTATACCAAGATTTTTTTTGTGCAGAACTATTATGCAATATTGTTGTGAATATCATTATATTATAAGTGTTAGGTTAATGGACTCTCCTGTACGCGATACGGCGACGCAACCCCACTACCCCCGCACGCCCCACGACCTGTCCCGGGTGTTGGGCCCATCCCCCTGGCTCGCGCGCCGATCGACCCCGATAGGTCGCCCCCCTTCCGCTACGACCGATGCGGGAATGCTTGGGGAAGCCAGGAGGAACCTACAGGAATGCCCAGAGGGGTGGCCCTTAGCCACACCCTCCCCCAAGCCATTATACCCTCCTAGGATCAAAGAACACGAATTTCCCTAGCTTGGCCATCGCGACCATAAATCAGCAACTTGATGCACAACTGATACAAATAACACTCCCTATTGTCACACCATGTCAGCACAAAGACGTCCTGCCAGTGCTGCCACGCCTTGCAGCACATCTCGGGGGGGTGCGCACATGTAATGTGTAGGCTGCATGAGCCTCTGCAGCCAGCGGCCCAGCGTCTCTATCAATGAATCCTGTATGCCATGCACAAACCGTCGCCCCTGTGGCCAGAGTACAACCTCGCATCCAACCCCGCCTATACCATGCAATGCTGAACGAACCGCGGCCACGAAACGAGCTCCCGTCGCAAAACTGGAATAATGGGCCGGCCGCATTCCCCCGCCGGGCCATGTAGTCCAACACGGCCGCCACCGGACACAAACCGGGGCTACCTTTCCCAATTACCTGGGAACCCCTTTGCGGAACGGGTCTGACTTTGACGCCTTAAGAAAACTTGAAATACTCGCTTGCGGGGGCTACGCGAGAATCAGGCGTCCGACGGGACGACCACCTCCCCAGACCGCAAGAACCCCCCAAAATAAAATACAAAGGCAATTCAAGCCGCCGCGCCCAAGAAACTGAAACCAGTGATCACCCTGGGCCAAACTGCCCCGCAACCAAAATTCCCCGAGGCATCGGAAAAACATGCATGTATAATTGGGCAGCATGCCACCATAACGCTGGGACAGCATGCCCCCGAGTGCCACACCCACGGCTGGGTCTCGAGGCATGCCTCATACTGACGACCATCCGGCGGGGTCATGAGGTCGCGCACCCTCCGGACCCCCGGCTGGGTAACCAGGCAGCATGCCTCCGACTGACAAACCCCCGGCGGGGTTATCTTGAGGCAGCATGCCACCGACTGACAGACCCCCGGCGGGAAAATTGGGCAGCATGCCACCATAACGCTGGGACGGCATGCCCCCGAGCGCCACACCCATGGCTGGGTCCCGAGGCATGCCTACGACTGACGACCGTCATGAGGTCGTGCACCCTCCGGACCCCCGGCTGAGTAACGAGGCAGCATGCCTCACTCTTGAGGCAGCATGCCTCCGACTGACAAACCCCCGGCGAACCCCCGGCGGGGTACTCTTGAAGCAGCATGTCTCCGACTGACAAACCCCTGCGGGGTACTTTTGAGGCAGCATGCCCCCGATATGCTGGGGCCGGATGCCCACGAACGATGCAGCACCCCGACTGGGTCACGAGGCCGCGTGCCTCCGATGGACGCCGATGAATGATGGGCCCACCAGCACGGCTGGGTCCCGAGGCCGCGTGCTTCCGATGAATGGAGTGACCGAGTCGTAAGGCCGCGTACCCGCAACAAATGAAGTGCCCCCGACTGGGTCACGAGGCCGCGCGCCTCCGACAATTGAAGTGTCCCCGACTGGGTCATGAGGCCGCGTGCCTCCGATGGACGGTGTGTCCAAACACACCACACCCACGCCCTCCAGAGCGCTCGGAGGCGGCATTCTGCCTAACGCTACGCCCACCCACCCACACAATATATAGTCAAGAGACTCAAGACAGCCCATCGTCATAACATGAACCCCAGCTTAATTACCATTCAACCTGACCTACTAACGTAATTAAGGGACACAACGGTACCTGGGGTTCCTCGGTCCACTCCAGCACGCCGACCGCTGTCCGGCCTCCACCAGCCTAGTAAACACCAGTATCGCGGTTCCCATCCCTACCACCGATGCCTCCAGGCGTCGTCGCCGCTGTCCACCGCAACGCGCTCACCCCGCTCTTCGCGACCATCCTCCTTCATGTCCGCCAACTCTACGCCCAGGACACTCAAAATAAAAATAAAAATCACCTCTACTGAACTGAGCAGTATCGTGACCCCGCCACTCGCCCGCCTAAGTCAGTTCGCAACTGCCGTCGGTCGGTCCATTAACCGCAGTTAACCTACGGCTAACTTACATTTACGTGGTAATGATGTCACGTGTACACTTGTACATGTATGGCAGCGACGGCCATACTGCCATATCCATAGAGCATGCTTCGGCTTAGTCTCGACCCAACGGACGCAGCTGCGGATGGATTACATCACCGCTACGCGTCAGTAGGGT
>JASGCE010000271.1 GCA_030054295.1 Minisyncoccota bacterium | reverse complement strand
CACGGCCTTCAGCAATGTCACCAATGGCAAGGCCGGAATTGCCGCAAATCTCTTTAAAGGAGATGGTTTCAGCTTTACGGGCAAAAGCCGCTATTACTTCACCAGCCTTGCCGCTGATTCCGATGAATTTAAAGCGGCCCAGGCTGAACTTAAAGCGATCGATGCCGATGCCGAACTCTATAACTATGGCGACATGACGAGGTTTGCGGCGGCTACCAGCGGGGTTGATCCAGCCTCTGGCCAAACCATTACTTGGAACAAAGCCCCAAGTAGCACGACACGGGTTACCCTTCCCAGCCAAATCGGCTTCTTCAAATTTAACAGTCGCGCGAGTCTTTTTGACAGCGCAACCCAGAATTTTGTCGCCAATACCGAACTTACATTTTTGGGACGCAATAGTTTCGGCAGCAGTCACGATCTCTCAACCTATACTGTAAAGGGTAGTACAAACAAGAGCATTACCCGAATCTCCTTTGCCGATGATGCCGTGGTTACTTCAGCCTTGACTCTGCCGAGCAATGTCAAACTGGTGGTGGGCAGCGGAGTCTCCCTGCCCAACCTGACCAGCTCAGATGGAACAGGGCAGCTCAATCTGGTACTGACCGATCGGTTGATTCAGGCAGCGGGTACGCAATATAGTTTTAGCGGTGGAATCAAGCTTAGTTCCTTGACCGGCAATTCTGTGTCGCTGTGGTTGACCAGCAGGGCAAATCAGATCAGCCAAATCAGCGGCAATACTAACGGCGGCTCGATCTCGGTGGTGACAAATACGACCAATTTAAAGCTTGTCGGTCTTAACACCGGCGGCGGTTCGGTAGTGGTGGTCAATAGTGGCGGCGGACTCTCGAGCGATCAGTATGTGAACCTTGGCTCGGTAGGTTTCCGCCTTACCGGCGCGGTCGATCTGCAAGGCAAGATAGCTTCGGCCAGTGGCTCGGCCAGCTCGGTCAATCTGAACAGCCAATCGGCGGGATTTGTCGTGGGTAATGTCAGCAGCGACACCGGTGTCACCGTTGCCGGAGAGAATAAAACGGTAATCTTGACCGGAACCGTAACGGCCAAAAGCAGCCCGATCGAAATCGCCCCAAAGACGGTAGTGGCTGGCACGGTAGAACTCTATTCGGCGAGTAGGGTCGAATTGGCTACGGTCAATTCGATCAGCCAAACCTTGGCCGGTCTGCGAGTCGTGGCCAACACCATCGTCATGAAGGGGGCCATTGGCTCGACGGCCAAACTCGGCTGGGTCGAGTTTATCGCGCCAAATCTCTCCAACCCGCAGGCCTATGCGATTAACTATAATGGTGGTTCCGTCAACCCAGCCAGTCAAACCGATTTTAAAGGCCCAAGATGGCCTAACTAGCGGCAAACGAAGACGGGGAATCTCGCTTTTTTAAAGGAAGCGAGATTACCCGTCTCGCTACTTCGTAGCGGCGGGTAATGACAATGAGTGGGGTGCGGGGAGCGGTAGGTAATGACAAGGGGGGTTAAGAGCGGGGGATGACATAACTAGTGCCGCAGTTTGACATGGTTGCCATAGAAGCTGTCAAATTGATACAAGGTAAGAGATTTCTGCTCCATCGGAGGTGTCTTTGCCCTATCGCTTTTGTCTCACCCGACCGCATAGCGTCCCCCTGCCGCTGGCTCTTGCCTGGTACCAGCCGACGGCCTGGCTAGCGACCTGGTTTGGAGTCGGGTTGCTGCGACCAGCAGCCGGAACCTTCGGCAGTTTGGCGGCGATTCCCTTTGCCCTGGTGCTGGTCTGGGTGGGCGGAACTGACTGGCTGTTGGCCGCGGCCGCGGCACTGTTCATCATCGGCTGGTGGAGTTCAGCAAGATTTGCTGAGGTCAGCGGCCAAGGCGATCCCTCGTCGGTTGTGATCGACGAGGTCGCAGGCCAATGGCTGGTCTTGGCCCTTGTGCCCGTCACACCCCTGGCCTGGTTGCTGGGATTTTTGTTTTTTAGGATTTTTGACATTACCAAACCCTTCCCGATTGGTTGGTGTGACCGCAATCTGCCCGGCGGTCTGGGGATTATGGCGGATGATCTGCTGGCCGCGCTCATGGGTTTAGCCGTGGTTAGGGGGATCTTGTGGCTGATTTATTAGAATTCGATCTGGCAATCTTAGCTCAGTCACTGGTGGCGCGGTTGGCACAATCATCCATGACATTTACAACGGTCGAGAGCTGCACCGGCGGCCTGGTCGCCGCAGCCATAACCTCGGTCGCGGGATCGTCCAAGGTCTTTGGCCTTGGCCTTGTGACCTATGCCAACCAGGCCAAAATGGAGTTGGCGGGAGTATCAAGCCATCTGCTCGACCAATATGGCGCCGTCAGTGCCGAGGTCGCTGCTGCCATGGCCGAGGGCGGCTTAAGCCTTGCGGCAGCAGACCTGGCACTGGCCATCACGGGTATCGCCGGGCCAGATGGTGGAACGGCAACCAAACCGGTGGGGCTGGTCTATTTTGCCCTGGCGCGACGGGGCAAGACGACAGTGATAAGACGGAGGGTTTTTAACGGTGACCGCGGCGCCATTCGTCGGCAAGCGGTTCACTATGGCTTGATTTTGGTGGGCGATGAGGGATTTGAACCCCCGACACCCTCGGTGTAAACGAGGTGCT
>JASGCE010000069.1 GCA_030054295.1 Minisyncoccota bacterium | reverse complement strand
CTTGCTAAAGACTTTGCATTCGCAAAGTCAAGCGCGACGACGCTCAGAGTGACAACGAAAGTTAGTTTTTCAGACTTTCCTAAAGGGAGGGGGGACATATAGTAATTTCTCTTATTTTTTAAGACTCACAAGAGTTTTTAAATCTTCAACAAAACTGATTATCGCCAATAACCGTTCAAATAATCCCAAACCTATGTAGGCTGCGGGTCAAGTCCTCGCCGAAATTGCCGCCCTTGCGAATCACGGGAACCGATCCCGGCTTAGAACTGAAGATCGGATTGGACAGGTCATAGCTGGTCAAGAGGGCAAAGTTCAAATGATTAAGCCTTGGGTTGGATTTAAAATTCTGCGCGAGGTCAACGCCGCTCACCCCATCCAGAGTCACATTACAGAGCACCAGATCGGGATCGATCTTGGCACAGAGTTCAATCGCCGACTTCGGGTCCGCAGTATGGGCAACGCGGTAGCCACAGGCGGCCAGTTCGCGCTCCACGATCATGGTGCTGGTGCGGTCGGGCATGACGAGGACTATCACCACATCCTCCTTGACAATATCCTTGACCTCGAAGACCGGGCCGGATTTGATAAGTGGCGGATAGGGATTTCGCCCCCCCTGTGGGTTGGGGTGAGAATTTTGCTCGATCTTAATTCCATGGTCGTGAATCGAACGGCGCAGCCGCTCCATCCATTCATTAAGAACCCGAGCATCCTGTGCCGTAATTTTATTGAGCTTTTGAATAAAACTATTAAACTGGCGAATCATGGTTTCGATTTCGGTTACACCAGTGTTGGAGACCTCGGCTAGAAGTTTTTGTGACTCGCTTTTAATCGTATTGAGAAGGGGTAGATTCTGCACAGCACCGCTGAGTACCGCCTCCATCCCCAAGGACATTCTGGCGAGAACCTCTGATGCTTCATCCTTAAAATGCTGGTAAACCCCAGCAATGAATTTTTGAGTTGAAGCAGAATTATGCAACTGTTGATCCATGATTCAATCTTAAAATTTAAATCCAAACTGTATCGTAATCAATTTATAGATTAAATCAAGCAAAGAAAATAAAAATATATTCAATAATCAGTTCACTTAAGAATTCAAAAACTCAGGCGAGTAATTTAGATTAGAATTTGTGGGGGGCTGACGCCCCCCGTCGAGCTATGCTCGACTCCCCCCGCTGGATAGCCTCGTGCTTACGCACGACGCTATGAGGGGTTATGAGAGGTTTTAACCTTTCGATACCCCTCATCGCGTTGCGAAGCAAGGCGATCCAGAGGGGGGAGTCGCACGAAGTGCGACGGGGGGCATACGCCCCCCGCTAAATACGAAAAGTTTTACGATTTTCAAAGAATTAGACTAACTAATAATAAATAATTAAAATATTATAGGCGAGATTAACTTGAGTCAGCCCTAACCCCTCCCGCGATAGTTTTGGATAATTTCTGCCATGATCGATAGGGCGATCTCGGCCGCAGTAACCGCGCCAATATCCAGTCCCACTGGCCCATGAATCCTTGCAATTTGGCTGGCGGTAAAGCCAAGCTCCCTCAGTCGTTCCAGTCTTTTGGCCTGAGTGATCTTACTGCCCAGGGCCCCGATGTAAAAACAATCCGAGCCGAGGGCTGCGACCAGGGCCGGGTCATCCAACCTAGCCTCGTGGGTCATGCTGACGAGGGCGATCCGCTCTCCACCCCCCTCCACCACACCCAGCCGAGCCAGGGCGGTGTCCGGCCAGTCGTGAATCAGTTCAACATTAGGAAACCGCTCGGCCGTCGCAAAACCCTGGCGCGGATCAACCACCGTCACCGCAAATCCCAGCCCTTCGGCCAGTGGCACCAGGGCCTGGGCAATATGCACCGCCCCGACGATAATCAGGCGCGGCGGTGGCGCGACCAGCAGAGCAAATCGACTGGCATCGATCATTTGGCTGTGGTTACTCGAGACCATTGCTTGATAGAGCGAATCGCGGTTAGTCACAAATTCGAGTCGCCGCTCTATCCCACCAAATATAAGCAGTCCCGCCTCGCCCTGCTGCCGCGACACCATCGCTGCCAAAATTGCCCGATGGTCGGCAGGATTGATGGGCTGAATCATCAGGGAGATTTTGCCGCCACAGGCCAGGCCAAATTCCCACGCCTTGTCATCGCTGACACCGAAATCAAGGGCCTGTGTTTGGTGATCGGTAAGGGATTGCACCGCCGCCTCGATCACCGCCGCCTCGACGCAACCCCCCGAGACCGACCCAGCAAATTGCCCCCCGCCCTCCACCACCATCAGGCTGCCGACCGGCCGCGGCGACGAGCCCCAGGTTCTGGTCACAACCACCAGGGCGACAGGGCGACCCGCCTTCAGCCATTCGGCAGCGATGGCCAGACCATCTTCGATTTGTGGTTCAGGCCGAGACATGGTTTTGGAACCAATCTGTAAATTGCCTCAGTCCATCCTCGATTGAGGTCATGGGATGATAGCCCAGTTCGGCCTGACTGCGGCCAATATCAGCCCAGGTACTGGCGACATCACCCGGCTGCATCGGCTGAGGGTCGATAATTGCTTTTTTGCCAAAACAATTCTCTAGAATGGCGATAAAGCGCATCAGTTCAACGGGTCGATTATTGCCAAGATTATAGAGCCGATGGAGCAGCCCGTCAGGGAGACTCGGCTGGTCTATCGCGGCCACAACCCCCTGAATAATATCATCAATATAGGTGAAGTCGCGCGACTGTTTGCCGTGATTAAAGAGTCTGATCGGCTGGCCAGTTCGGATCGCTTGGCTGAACAGCCAGGGGGCCATGTCGGGGCGCCCCCAGGGGCCATAGACGGTAAAGAATCGCAGCCCGACCATCGGGGTCTGGAACAGATGGCTATAGCTCTCGGCGAGCAATTCGCCCGCGCCCTTGGTCGCAGCATAGAGCGATATGGGGTGAGTCACCGGGTCGGACTCGGCAAAGGGCAGCTTCTGATTGCCGCCATAGACGGAGGAGGAGGAGGCATAGACCAGCCGCCGCAGCCTCGGCAAATGGCGAACAAGCTCCAGCACCGCCACCTGACCCAGCAGGTTAGAACGGGCATAGGCAAAGGGGTCGGTGAGGGCGTAACGCACCCCCGCCTGCGCCGCCAGATGGACAATAACCGCAATGTCCGGGTGGCTTTTGACAAGGGTTAGCAGAGCCTCTGGGTCACTGATGTCGAGTTTGTGGAATTCCCAACTGCCCTTACTGCTCGCTTCAATTTGACCAAGTCGCGCCTGTTTTAGCGACGGGTCATAGTAAGAATTTAAATTATCAACCGCCACCAGCTGGTCGCCACGGTGCAGCAGTTTTTGGCAGAGGTTCATGCCGATAAAGCCGGCGGCTCCGGTGATCAGGATTTTCATGGGACTGTCTTGTCTGAAGGGTTGCTGACTATAGTCTGATTCTTTAAAAATCCAAAAACTCTTTCTTTTAAGCGGGGGGCGGATGCCCCCCGAGTTGCTACGCAACTCCCCCGATGGCTGGATCGCCTTGCTTCGCAACGCGATGAGGGGTTGTGGGAGGTTTAAACATTCCCAAAATCCTCATAGCGTCGTGCGTAAGCACGAGGCTATCCAGCGGGGGGAGTCGAACGAAGTGAGACGGGGGGCATCCGCCCCCCTAATTTTTAACAATAGGCCTGAGTTTTTGAATTCTCAATTATACAGAGTAATCTTATACAGTGATTTTTAAAATCCAAAAGCAAATTCCAAATCCCCTTGCTTCGCGGACAAAAATAGCTTACAGAATGCCGATGAACCAGACTCTGCCGCCTCACCTACAAAAACATACTTCGCGCAAAAAACAGCCCAAGCCTGTATCTGGGGTTGTTGAATTTGTCAAATCGATCCTCTATGCCCTGGTCATTGTGTTTTTGGTGCGTAGTTTTGGCTTTGAACCCTTTAACATTCCTTCGAGTTCGATGGTCCCGACTCTGGTGGTTGGGGATTATCTTTTTGTCTCGAAATTCTCTTACGGTTACAGCCGCTATTCCCTGCCCTTTGGGATTAAATTCTGGGACGGTCGTATATTGGCTTCGGAGCCAAAACGCGGCGATGTAGCGGTCTTTAAATGGCCGGGTGACAATAAAACTGACTATATTAAACGCATCATAGCCCTGCCCGGCGATACAATCGAACTGCGCGACGGTCGGGTCTGGATCAATGGCCAGATTGTCGAGCGCAGGCTGCTGCCCAACGAACAGGGAAAAAGGCTCGACCCAGTAACCGGTCGCCTGGTCTATCGCTATGAAGAATCCCTCCCGGGTGGCAGTACCCATCTCATCGAGCAATATGGCGACTACGAGATCAACCAGAATTTCCCCCGTCAATGCCCTGCTGGTCAAGTCCATTGCCCGATTACCCTTCCCGCCGATTCCTATTTTGTCATGGGTGACAACCGCGATAATTCCGCCGATAGTCGGATCAGCTCTGATAATCGCGGCGTTGGAATCCTGCCGCGCGATAATCTGGTGGGCAAGGCTCAGGTCGTGTTTTTGTCGCTCGACAATGCCTCTCTGTGGGAGGTGTGGAAACTGCCCTTCGCCGTGCGCTGGAGCCGCATCTTCTCGTGGATTCGCTAATGAGGCTGGAGCAGAGGCTCCAGCATAGTTTTAGCGATGCCAGCCTGTTAAAACTGGCCCTAACCCACAGCAGCAGCGAACCTATTCGCGCGGTGATTGGCGGGCGCAAAAACCAGCCCGCGCGAATCAGCAACGAAAAACTTGAGTTCCTCGGCGACCGAGTCCTTGGCCTCGTAGTGGCGGATATTCTCTATCAGCAGAATCCAATGGCGACCGAGGGCGAACTGTCGCGGCGCTTGACCGCCCTGGTGCGCGAAGAACAGCTGGCTAAGATTGGCCGTGACCTCGAGCTTGCAGCGGTTTTACGGGTCGGCAGCGGTGCCGAACAGAGTAACATTCAGCAACAGAACCGCACCCTTGCCGATGCGGTGGAGGCGATCATCGCCGCCCTCTATCTCGATGGTGGGCTGGCGGTAGCCAAGCAATTTATTATAACTGCTATGGGAGAGGCCATCGACAATCCTGCCACCGCCGAGCGCGACCCAAAATCGGCCCTGCAAGAATGGGGCATGGCGCGGGGACTCGGCCTGCCAGATTATAAGGTCGTGCAGGTGGCCGGCAGCGACCATGAACCGCGATTCTCGGCGACTGTCACCCTCGGCCCTTCAACAGCGAGCGGTCAAGGCTCGACCAAAAAAGAAGCCCAGGTCGCCGCCGCCACCCTCCTCCTCCAGCGCTTAACCCCCATCAAGGATCAGACCCGCAAATGAAATGCCACCACCATGACTGATGCCACCCCCCCCATCCCAACCGAGCCGAGCCATTGCGGCTTTATCGCCCTGGTTGGCATTCCCAATGCCGGTAAATCGACCCTGCTCAATGCCGTGGTCGGTTCCAAAATCTCGATTGTCAGCCCCAAGGTGCAGACGACGCGGCAGAGGATTCTCGGGATTGTCATGGAGCCGCCAGCCCAGCTTATCTTTGTCGATACACCGGGAATATTCTCGACTCCTAAAAGAAGATTGGAGCGAGCCATGGTCTCGGCCGCCTGGAGCGGGGCCAATGATGCCGATCTGGTCATGCTGCTCATCGATGCGGTCGCGGGTTTCGGCCATGAGGAACAGCTGATGCTCACAAGGCTGGTCGAGTCGGGGCGGCGGCTGGTGCTGACGATCAATAAGATCGATCTGGTGCCGCGCACGACTCTCTTGCCCCTGATCGATGCCCTGACCGCAGCGGCAGAGTTCGAGACTGTGTTTTTGGTCTCGGCCTTGACGGGGGATGGGGTCAGCGATATGCGCCAGCAACTGGCGCGACTGGTGCCGCAATCGCCCTATCTCTACCCGGAGGACGAACTCAGCGACATTCCGATGCGCTCCCTGGCGGCGGAACTGACCCGCGAACAGCTGTTCAAGGCCCTGTTCGACGAACTGCCCTATGAATTGATGGTCGAGACCCTCAAATGGCAGGAGTTCGACAATGGCGCAGTGCGAATCGAACAGGAAATTACCGTCACCCGCGAAGGCCAACGCGCCATTATCCTTGGCCACCAAGGGGCCATGATCAAACGAATCGGCGCGGCAGCACGGGTCGAGATCGCTAAGATTCTGGACAGACCCGTTCATTTGTTTTTGCATGTGCGAGTCCGCTCCGACTGGACCAGCTCGCCCGAGGCCTTTAGAACGATGGGCTTGGAATTTGATTCATAGTATTTTTTGTTGCTGACGGTTTGATCGTGCCATAAAAAAAGGGCTTTTTAAATTTCAATCTATAGGGTGGGGGGCGGATGCCCCCCGTCGAGCAAAGCTCGACTCCCCCCGCTGGATCGCCTTGCCCTTAGCAGGGCAACGCGATGAGGTCTATCGAAAGGGTAAAACATCCCATCACCCCTCATAGCGTCGTGCGTAAGCACGAGGCTATCCAGCGGGGGTGAGACTTACGCAGTAAGTCGAGGGGGCGTCAGCCCCCTTTTAGCCCTAACTATTTTATTGAATTCGCGCTAAGTCACAGTGTAAGTTTACCAAGAGGAGGATCGATCATGACCATCACCATTGGCACCAAGGCACCCGATTTTGAACTTAATCTCGTGACCACAAGCGGAGAAACCCGCACTGTCAAGCTGAAGGATTTTGCCGGCCAGAATCTCGTGCTGTTTTTTTACCCCAAGGATGATACTTCGGGCTGCACCGCCGAGGCCTGCCAGTTCCGCGACCAACAGCCAGACTTTACCGCGACCAAGACCGCAATCATCGGCGTGTCGCGCGACACGGTCAAGAGCCACAATAAATTTATCGACAAATATGACCTGAACTTCCCACTCGCCAGCGACGAATCGGGTGCAGTGACCGAGGCCTTCGGAGTCTGGGTCGAAAAATCAATGTATGGCAAAAAATACATGGGGATCGAAAGAACCACCGTCCTTATCGATGGCAAGGGAATCGTGCGGCAAGTCTGGCCCAAGGTCAAGGTTCCCGGCCATGCCGAGGCCGTGCTGGCAGCAATTAAGGGGTTGTAGGGTCTTTTGGGATTTTGTGGCACCAACAGCTGGTTAGTTTAGGGATGTCCCCCCTTTCTTTAGAAAGCGGGGGAAAGCAAGTCTCAGCGAGTGCTTACGAGCGTTAGACTTGCTTGGGGGGTATGTTTTTGTATTTATTACAATGTTTTAGGCCTACCCCCCAACTGGTTCTAAGTTTTCAGCTTCACTTCGTTTGCTTCAAACCAAGAACCAGTATCCCCCGCTCCCTCAAGGGAGGGGGGACAGTCTTAATTGATACCAAGCTATAACAACCTCTCCTTCACCACACTGCGAATCTGTTCGGCAATAGCATCAATCCCCAGACTGGCATCAATTACAACACAACGAACGGGTTCGGCGGCGGCAATCGACAGAAACTCATCCCGCAGCCTTTGATGAAATTCAATGGCTTCGCGTTCAAAGCGGTTCTCGGAATCCTGCCGACGGGCGGCTCGCCTTAGACCCAGCTGCGGGTCAATATCAAGGATGATGGTCAAGTCGGGAAGAACCCCACCGGTGGCCAGTTCCAGCAATTGATCCAAGACCTGCCGCGGCACGCCCCGCCCGGCCCCCTGATAGGCGCGGGTCGAGTCGCTAAAACGATCACAGAGGACGAACCTGCCCGCCTTCATTGCCGGTTCAATCACCTGCCGCCAATGGTGCCGTCGCGCCGCGGTGACCAGCAGGGCCTCGGCAACTCCGTCCCAGTGTTTGGCACCGCTGACCAGCAGGTTGCGTACTGCCTCGCCCTCGGGCGTGCCACCGGGTTCGCGGGTCTGCACCACCTCCCGCCCCTGTTCACGCAGCCAGGTCGCCAGCAGGGCGATCTGGGTTGATTTGCCAGCCCCATCGCCGCCTTCAAAGCTGATCAATCTGCCCAAGGCGACCTCCCCCTATTGCGCAGGCCAAGCACGATTAATCATCCGCGTAAAAACCTCGGACAGTTGCCAACCCATCCGCTTGAACCAGCCCAGCTGCGGCACCGATTCCGCCACCAGCAAGGGGAAGACCGAATCATCGACTCCGGGGGCCGAGACCGTCAGACTCGCCACCTCCGCCCCCGCTGCAATAGGCGCGATCAAGGGGCCATTATAGTTCACTGTAAGCTTAACATAGTCGCGCGACTGCCGCGGCAGAGTCACCACAACCGCAGATTTTGCCACCAATCCAACCGTGTTTTTTTGTCCCTGCCAGACATCGGCAAGGGCAAGCTGATCGCCCGCCGCGGCAATGGTGTAATTGTCAAACTGGGCATAGCCCCAGTTGAGCAGTTTTTTAGACTCCGAAGCCCTGAGCTGCATCGATGGCAGGCCATTGACCACCAAGACCAGTCGGCGACCATTGCGCAGCGAAGTAACCGCAATTCCATAGCCCGAGATCTCGGTATGGCCGGTTTTTAAACCATCGACTCCGGTTCCGCCTTCAAAGAGCAGGCGATTGCGATTCTCCTGATCGTGACGGTTATAGGCGAATCGCCGCTGGCCATAGTAATGGTAATATTCGGGGTGATCGTGAATCGTATGCCACGACAGGATCGCCAGGTCGCGGGCGGTGCTATAGTGCTGTTTGTCGGGGATTCCGGTCGAGTTGGTAAAATGGCTATCCTTCATGCCAAACTCGGCGGCCTTGGCATTCATCTCCCCCACAAAGGCCGATTCACTGCCCGATAGGCCCTCGGCCAGGGCGATGCTGGCGTCGTTACCCGACTGGACAATGACTCCCTGAATCAAATCCTCGACCGTCGCCGGACGGTTGGGGGGCAGGAACATGGTCGAGCTGTCGGTCATGGCTCCGCCCTTGCGCCAGGCATTGTCACTGACCATAAAACTATCGCTCAGTTTTAAACTGCCCTTTTGCAGGCGATCCAACACCAGATAGGCCGTCATCATCTTGGTCATGGAGGAGGGATAGAGCCGATCATTCCCGCCCTTATCGAGCATAACCGCACCGGTACTATAGTCAACCAGCAGGGCGAATTTCGCCGCAGTCTCGATGGTCGGAAAAACCATCACCCGCTCGGGCTGGGGGGTGTCTGCATTGTTTTTATTGATTTGCAGCTTTGGCGGAGCCGCGGCCAAAGCAATACCGCCGCCGCTGTCGCCGCTTCCAACCCCAAAATAGGCGGGCAGTGCCACCCCCAGCCAAAAAAGAATGGCAATGGGTCGCGGCAGGCAGAGACTGAGAGAAGAATTCACAATCGACTCCGATTGATTAAGGGCTGTGGTAAGGTAGGGCTATTCGATTTAACCAGGCGAAGGAACCTCTCTGCCTTGGTAATCGTGTAATCTGCTCTAAAATCGATGCAGCGGCAATAGAATTCCAAAGTTCCTGCTGCAAGACCCTGGCTTCGGGAGACTCGAGCAGGGCCTGTCTTTCTTCAGCCTGAGCCTCCTCCGTCTGGCTCGCCTCGGCCATTTGATCCGCAGCCCCATCTACAAGCGGCATAAAGGCGCGCTGTCGCTGCATATAGTCGGCGAGTTTTTTACTCTCTCGGGCCATGATCTGCACCCGTACCGGAGCTGTACCCTTTTCGATAAATCCCAGCAGCTGCGCCCCTCGCCGCGAAATATCGAGTATCCGATTGCTGGTCTTGACATAGGGGCCACGGTCATTGACCCGCGCAATGACCCAGCGGTCATTGTCGAGATTGGTCACCCGCACAAAGGAAGGCATGGGCAGGGTGCGGTGGGCTGCTGACATGCTGTTGGTGTCGAACTTCTCGCCATTGGCGGTTGACTTGCCGTGGAAGCCGGGGCCGTACCAGGATGAGACACCCTCCTCGTCATAGTCATAATCGATGGCCGGTTTGTACCAGACCCCTTCGATCTGATAGGGTTTGCCAATCTTATAATAGCCCGTGCCGGGACTGGTGTCGAGACCCTCGATGGGACTGTAACGCGCCTGTTTATTGCTGCTGGAACAGGCGGAGAGCCCCACTGCCAAGAATACCAGACTCAGCCAACCAAGTGTCTTTTTTAGAATAGTCATTCTGTCCTTACTCATTTTGTCTTCTCCTCTCGCTTTGTCGCTGGAGTCGCCTCCAACTCGTCTGCCAATCTTCCTACCACCAATGCAAAAAGCACGGAGCGATTCCACTTTAAGATCGCCTTAAAATTATCTGTCACCAGATAATAGTCGCCATCATTGTCTCGCGCCCTGATGAGCGAAGCAAGGATGGTGCCATTCTTGAGGCCCTGACCGTCGGCTGCAACCACCCCAATTTTAGCCCAGTCGGCCAGACTCATCTGCCGTTCCATTCCCATTTGGCTGAGGGCAATCGGGTTGGTGGGAGTGACGACTTCAAACCCCCAGCCCTGTCCTTTTTTCCAACCGGCCTGAACCATATAGTTGGCAATCGAGGCAAAAATATCGCTGCGATTCTGCCAAATATCTGGCCAATAGTGCGGCGGGCCAAGGCCATCGACATTGACTGCACTCTCGAGATAGCTGCTTGGCAGGAACTGGACTTGACCCAAGGCCCCGGCCCAGCTTCCCTTCATGCCATGGGGGGCGGTGCGGCGATTCTGAATAATCCACAGACAGTCGAGCAACTCGCCGCGAAAAAACTCCGCCCGCCGCCCGTCATAGGCCAGGGTTGTCAAGGCCGCCACTGCATTATTCTTGACCCGGTTATGGCCATAGTCGCTCTCCACGCCCCACAGGGCGACGATGAAGTGCGGCTCGATGGCGAATTTTTTGCTGAGTTTTTTGAGCAGGGTCGCGTTGGTCTGCATCGCCTCCCTCCCCATGGCGATGCGTTTTGGATTAAGCCGCGCTGTCATATAGTCATCGGCTGTACTATGAATTTCTGGCTGTGATTGATCGAGGCGCAGAACCCTGTCATCCAGTTTAAGAGTCTTGAATTCAGCGTCAAAGACCTTGCCCGTGATGCCGCGCGCCAGGGCCTCCTGCCGCAGTACCGATTTCCACGCTGCAAAGGCCTGGGCCTGGGCATGGGCCTGGGCCGAGTCGTCTTTCTGCGCCTGTGCCGTGTTGATCGACCCCGGGATCAGAATTGCCACCAGCACCAGCGGCCAAAAACGGGCGGTGCGGGACTTACTCGGCAGGCTCGGCAAAACTATGGCCATGAAGATTCCTTCACTGCAAAGAACAATGGTTTCTATTGATGACAGAGATAGGCCAATATTTCAACCATTATTTCATGGTTTTATCTTTAATTATTAAGAGTTTGTGCGGTATTGTTAAGATTGTTTGTTAAGTTACTTTGTGAACAAACCAAAGTGAAATTTACAAAAAAGAAAAAAGAAAAGCGGTTTGGCTGCAAGCCAATGAGCGAAGCGAATGTTCGCGAGTCACAGACCCTTCAACAATTTGAAGCGCCGCAGGCATTCAAGCCGACCACACAATCTGGAATTTAAATGGAAGGAAAAAGCGCGTTCGATTACTCCCATGAATTATTTATCCTTGCTCGCTGCGAACGAAGTGAGCAGATTACGAGTAAGGGTAAATAATTCATAAGAACGCGCTTTAACAAACCAACCAACGCCATCGGTTCGGGCTCGGCTTGCAAAACGCGAACTGCCCCGCATAATCCAT
>JASGCE010000068.1 GCA_030054295.1 Minisyncoccota bacterium | reverse complement strand
CGCAATGACATCCTTTTTGTAAAATTCCAAGGATTTTTAAAGAAACACAGTATAAAACTCTTGATTTTAAATTACTTAATGCTATGCTGTTTGAATAACCCCCCAGATGTTAGGGGACTGCACCGCCCCTCCTTGGGCTTTAGTTCAAGGGTCATATTTGAATAACCCCCCAGATGTTAGGGGACTGCACCCAAGTTCCTATATACATTTCAGGAACACAGTTTGAATAACCCCCCAGATGTTAGGGGACTGCACCCTTATCGCCCTGATAGTAAAATCCGTCACTATTTGAATAACCCCCCAGATGTTAGGGGACTGCACCATCTCCGTTGTTGTTGAGGCATTTCGTTTTGTTTGAATAACCCCCCAGATGTTAGGGGACTGCACCTTACCACGCATGATTTATTTACCTTTTCAAGTTTGAATAACCCCCCAGATGTTAGGGGACTGCACCTAACCGCTTCTGCAACCTGTTCACCAAAGAGTTTGAACAACCCCCCAGATGTTAGGGGACTGCACCACTTCTGCGCCTGAGAAAAGACCTTGCATAATTTGAATAACCCCCCAGATGTTAGGGGTTTGCATTTTTTGGAAGGTCTGAAAAAGGCACAAATCTTGATGCCTCCCCCTAGCAGGGGGAGGATAGAAACTCTTGGCGAAGCCGCAGGCAAGCTTTAGAGTTTCTTGGTGGGGGTAGAGGTTAATGACTTGTTTTTAAAATATATTCTACCCCCACAAGGCTTGCTAAAGATTTTCGCAAGGGGGCGAAAATCAAGCAAGCCTATCTCCCCCTGCTAGGGGGAGACAACAGCAAGCAAAACTTTAAAGTTCATGATTTGAGCCTATTGCTTGTAAAAATGCTCTAGGGGGTTGCATTTTAAAGCGGGGGGCGGATGCCCCCCGTCGAGCAATGCTCGACTCCCCCCGCTGGATAGCCTCGTGCTTACGCACGACGCTATGAGGGGTGATGGGAGGTTTCAACCATTCGATACCCCTCATCGCGTTCTGCCCTGTCGGCGAATGCCGACATTCGTCGGCGGGGCAGAAGGCGATCCAGCGGGGGTGAGACTTGCTTTAGCAAGTCGAGGGGGCGTCAGCCCCCTAACTTATTTGCATTTACCCTCTCGCTTCGCTCGACGCTATGAGGGGTTAAAGAATTCTGGCAATTTTTAAACAACTATGCTATTAAAAACCACTTCAATTTGCTGGGCTTTGGCAGGCGATAAAATACTCTGCTTGACAGTCTGGCAAGTTGGCGATTAGAAATAATTGTTACGAAGAAACCTTCCTAATCATCCACAATGAGAATTCATACGAATTCGAGGAGCTGATATGAGTGATGTTGCTGAGCGCGTAAAGAAGATCGTCGTCGAGCATCTCGGTGTCGAGGAGTCAAAGGTCGTCGAATCGGCGAGCTTTATCGATGATCTCGGTGCTGACAGCTTAGATACTGTCGAGCTGGTCATGGCCTTTGAAGAGGAATTCGGCTGCGAAATTCCGGATACGGCGGCGGAGAAGATCCTCAGCGTTAAGGATGCCATCTCCTTTATCGAAGCCAATAGCAAATAGCCACAGCTGAAGCCAACAGACTTCAAAGCTATCGTCAGCTCTCCCAACCCATGGCTGTGGGTACAGATTTGGGTTGGGAGGGTTAGTGCAACTCAAATCGAGCATTTGAAACAATGTCCATTGAAGATCGCCGTATTGTCATTACTGGAATTGGTCTCGTGACTCCACTCGGTCGTGGACTAGATACAGTTTGGCAAAGACTCATCAATAGTCAGTCTGGCCTGTCCAAGATCGAAAGCTTCGATGCCAGCGACCTGCCTTCGCAGGTTGCCGGTCAGGTGCCAAAGGGTACTGGAGTTGGCGATTTTGACTTTGATTCGATTGTCACGCCCAAGGATCGCCGGCGCATGGGTGACTTTATCGTCTTTGCCATGGCAGCGACCGAAGATGCCGTCCGCGATGCCGGTTGGGAACCCAAGACCGATGCCGAACTGGAACGGACGGGGGTGATGGTTGGCTCGGGCATTGGCGGTCTTATCGGTATTACCGACGGGGCCGTAACCTTTGCCGAACGCGGCCTGTCTAAACTGACGCCCTTTTTTATTCCCGCCAATTTGATCAATCTGGCCTCGGGAAATATATCTATTCGCCATGGATTTAAGGGGCCGAATCACTCGGCGGTGACGGCCTGCGCCAGCGGGGCCCATGCGATTGGCGATGCCGCGCGGCTCATTCAATGGGGCGATGCCGATGTCATGATCGCGGGCGGAACAGAGGCAGCCATCAGCCGCATCGGTATTGGTGGCTTTGCGGCGGCCAGGGCCCTCTCGACTGGATTTAACGACAACCCGACCGCCGCTTCCCGACCGTGGGATATTGACCGTGACGGTTTTGTCATGGGCGAAGGGGCTGGGGTTGTGGTGCTGGAAGAACTGTCTCACGCCAAGGCGCGGGGGGCCAAGATCTATGCCGAGATCGCGGGCTATGGCATGTCGGGTGACGGCTATCACATTACCGCTCCCGAGCCAACCGGCAGCGGCGGCTATCGCGCCATGAAGGCAGCCCTGTCGCGGGCGAGGCTATCGACCGGCGATATTGACTATATCAATGCCCATGGCACCTCTACTCCGCTGGGCGACGAGATTGAACTGGGGGCGGTCAAGCGGCTGTTTGGTGACGATGCCTATCGCCTGTCCATGTCATCAACCAAGTCGGCGATTGGCCATCTTTTGGGTGCTGCTGGCGCGGTGGAGGCGATCTTCTCGATCATGGCGATGCGCGAAGGGATTGTGCCTCCGACTCTGAACCTGACCAACCCTTCCCCCGGCTGTGATATTGATCTCGTGCCGCTGGTCGCCAAAAAACGCGCGGTTCGCTATGCCATGTCTAACTCCTTTGGTTTTGGTGGAACTAACGCTACACTGATCTTCAAGAACCCGAATTAGTGTAAAATCCTTTAAAGCCTCAAAAACTTTAAAAGAGTTGGAGTCTTTATGACAACGGATGATTTGGAAGATAGGCCAGCGGGAAAAAGCAAAACCGCCAAAAAATCGGCTGCCAAAAAGGTCGTTAAAAACGGCACAAAGCGCCGGGCTAAACCTGTCCAAAGTGAATCCGAGATTAAGGAACCCCGCAAATCTTCCGTCCGGCATCATGTCACGGAGGCCCGCGCCCCCTATCAAAAATCCTCCCTGTGGCGCTGGTTCAAATGGTCGGTGATTGCGGCTGTTGGTCTATTGGCTCTGCTGGTGGTTATTGTCTTTGCCCCTGGCCCCTTAAAAACCGAAACCAAGGTCTATATCAAGGAGGGTACCAGCCTGTCCGAGATGGCGACGATTCTGAACAACGAAAAGGTTCTGCGCTGGCCTTTCCTGTTCAAGGCGGTGGTGATGGCTCAGGGCGGTGGGCGGCGGCTGCGCCATGGCGAATATCTCTTTACCGCGCGGGTATCGATGGAGAAGATCTTCTGGATGATGCTGCGCGGCAAGGTGGTGATGTATCAGCTGACGGTGCCAGAGGGGATGCGCACCATCGATGTGGTTAAAATGATCAATGACGAGCCGCTGCTGCAAGGCGAAATCAGCGGCTCCTTGGTCGAGGGGAGCCTGTTGCCCGAGACCTATGACTTTGCCCGTGGCGGCAGTCGCAGTGATGTGATCGGTCGGATGACCGCGGCGATGAATAGTGCCGTTCAGGATGCCTGGTCGAGTCGCGCCAGTGACCTGCCCTATCGCAATCCGCGCGATCTCGTGACCATGGCCTCGATTGTCGAGCGCGAGACTCCGCTGGCCAGCGAGAGAACAAGGGTCGCGGGAGTCTATCTCAACCGCCTGCGCATGGGGATGAGGTTGCAGGCCGACCCCACTACGGTCTATGCGGTTGGGCTCAAGAATCCCGACCTGCCGCTGCGCAAGGTCTTGACCCGATCTGATCTTTTATATATGTCGCCCTATAATACCTACCGAGTCTATGGCCTGCCGCCGGGGCCGATTGCCAACCCCAGTATCGAGTCGCTCAAGGCCGCCGCCAACCCTATGACCTCCAATGATCTCTATTTTGTCGCCACCGGTCGCGGCGGTCATAATTTTGCTACCAACTTAAAAGACCATAACCGTAATGTTAATATTTGGCAGCGCCATTTGCGGCAAATGCGAAGCAAGGTAAAGAGTCAATAATCATGTATAAAGATGGCAAAAACACCACTGATTCGACGGCGGCTCCGCGGGTTAGTTTTGAATTCTTCCCGCCCAAGACGGCGGAGATGGAGGATCAACTCTGGCACTGTATCAACCGTTTAAAATTCCTGTCGCCGGAATTTGTCTCGGTGACCTATGGTGCGGGTGGCGGGACGCGGGAGCGGACTCACAATACCGTCACGCGGATTTTGCGAGAGACGAGGCTGCAACCGGCCGCCCACCTGACCTGCGTCGGGGCCAGTAGGGCCGAAATCGATGCCATTGCGCGGAACTATTACGACAATGGAATCAGGCACATAGTCGCCCTGCGCGGTGATCCTCCCGCCGCGGCTGGGGGCGCGGGTGATAGTTCATATCATCCCCATCCCGATGGCTATGGCTATGCGGTTGATCTGGTTGCGGGTCTGAAGCGGCTGGGGGATTTTGAGATTTCGGTAGCGGCCTATCCCGAGGGTCATCCGGCGGCGCGGTCGCTTGAGGATGATTTAGATTGGCTCAAGCGCAAAATCGATGCCGGGGCCAGTCGCGCCATTACCCAGTATTTTTTTGATAATAGTGTCTACGAGCGGTTTTTGGAACGGGCGGTTCGGGCGGGAATTACCGTGCCGATTGTGCCGGGGATTTTGCCGGTGACTAATTTTGCCCAGGTGATTAAATTCTCGGCGGCTTGTGGGGCCTCGATTCCGCCGCTCATGGCCAGAATGTTCGAGGGGCTGGATGCGGAGCCAGAGACTCGCCGTTTGATGGCGGCGATGTTGGCGGCGGATCAGGTTTTGGAACTGCGGCGGTTGGGGGTACAGCAGTTTCATTTCTACACCCTCAACCGCGCCGATCTGGTCTATGCCATTTGCCGCCGCCTGGGTATTGCCGAAGTGCGGGTCGCTTCGCGCGGGTAATGACAATCGTGGTGGTACGCGGAATCCTTTCTATTGTCATTCCCCGCAAGGCTGCCACCGTCAGGGGGCAGCCGCAGTCGGGGAATCTCGCTTCCTTTTTTAATTTCTGAAAACAAAGCGAGATTACCCGACTCGCTTGCTTCGCAAGCGGCGGGTAATGACAAGGGGTTGGGAGAACCGCCTCCTTTTTTGTCATTCCCCGCAAGGCTGCCACCGTCATGGGGCAGCCCCAGTCGGGGAATCTCGCTTCCTTGAAAAAGGGAGATAACTCGACTCCAACCGACGATTATGGAGAGTTATTGAAATCAAAACGAAAATTTTGAACTCTAAAGTCAACCAACGAAAACCAACAAAAAAAAAGACCCTCACAATGTGAGGGTCTTTTTATCATCACGCCAATCAAACTGGTCTCATCCTTGGATAGGGCAGAGACTAATAGCCTTCGCGGTCGAGTCTTTTACGCATCAGCTTGCGGTGGCGGCGAACCGATTCGGCCCCTTCGCGTGCGCGTTTCTCTGACGGTTTTTCGTAATTGCGGCGCAGTTTCATCTCGCGGAACACGCCTTCGCGTTGCAGTTTTTTCTTTAGTGCGCGGAGCGCCTGATCGACATTATTGTCACGAACGATTACTTGCACGGAAACTCCTGTATAACTATCCAAGGGTTAAAGATAGACCACCATAGTCACTCACCGCGCCCTTGTCTAGCAAAATCATGGTTTTTTCAGCCAAAATCCACGCAAATTGAGATTTTTTACCCCCTTGATCTGCATCCCCGCGGTATTGAGGACGATAAAGACACCACTCAGGCTGACCAATAGCGATCCCAGCACCGTCGCAAAGGTCGGAATCTCATTAAAAAAGACCAGACCGATTCCCATCGCCAAAACCAGCGACAGATAGTCGAGCGGCATAATCACCGAGGCCGGGGCCCGCAAATAGGCATAGGTCATAAAAAGCTGCGCGAGGCCGCCACAGACTCCAATCGCAAGTAAAAAGATCAACTCCCGCGGCGTCGGCACCACCGCATCAAAAACCAGCGACACCAGACCGACCAGAGTCCCGGCCAGCATAAAATAGGCAACGATTCGCATCCCCGGCTCGGTACTATTCATCTTGGCAATGGAAATCATCGCCAGAGAAGTACTGATCCCCCACCCCAGACCAAAAACGATCCCCCAGGAATCAAGGGTAGTCGGGCTCCAACTTACCCCCCAACCCCAGGGAAAAATAATAAAAATAGTGCCGATAAATCCCACCGCAACGGCGATAAATCTTTTGCGGTTAAAGAGCTCCCCCAGCAGCGGCACGGCCAGGATTCCGGTCAAGATCGGCGCGGTAAACTGCAAGACCATCGCATCGGCCAAGGGCAAAAACCTCAGCGCTAAAAAACCACAATACATGCCAATCACGCCAAAAAAACACCGCCGCAAATGCAGCCAAGGATGGGTCGTGCGCAAGACCGCCCAGCCGTAGAGTCTTGGCGAATCGCCGCTCTTCTCCCCGGTGGTATAGATCAAAATGATAATCGGGATGAGGCCAAATAGACTCCGCGATAGGATAATCTCTCCGGTCGGAATGGTGGGGCTCACCGCCTTGATCAGGCTGTTCATCAGCATAAAAAGACCGACCGAGAGCAGCTTCCACCCCACACTGCGATAGAGATCCGTCGTTACCGACCGTGTTTTGATGGTGATGATTTTAGAGATACTCCCGTGCAAGAATGAATGGGTTAGATCTATGGGGGGCGGATGCCCCCCGCTACTAAGCTTAAATTTTCTTCGATTGTTAAAAACATCTAAAAAAAACCCTGAATAATCTGCCGCACGGCATCGGCGGTCATGGCCTTGGCGAGGGCGGCGCGATAGTCGGCACTGGTCGCCGAATCACTGGCAAATTCATCGGGCGAGAGCGACAGGCTAGCCAAGGATTCAGCCGCAAACCGCTGCGACAGGGCGGCTTCAAATTCGCGCAACCGGGCCACGCCAAAGCCGCTGCCGGTAACTGCAACCCTGACCTGATCTTCGTCACCCTGCACCACCGCCACGCCAATCAGGGCAAAGCCCGATGCCGGATGTTTGAACTTGGCATAGGCGGCACGGCGAAGACAGGGTAGGCGAATCGCCGTGACCAGTTCGGATTCATCGCCATCCTCGGTTATGGCGGTGGCAAACAAGCCTTGGAAAAACTCATCGGCGGGGAGTTCGCGGCGGTTGGTCACCACCCTCGCCCCCAGGGCCAGCAGGGCCGCCGGATAGTCGGCCGAAGGATCATTATTGGCCACCGACCCACCCAGAGTGCCGCGATTGCGCACCGCCGGATCGCCAATCGCCCCAGCCATCCGGGCCAAAAATGGCAGTCTATGCTGCACCAGTACCGACCGCGCAACCTCGTGGTGGGTCAGGCCAGCCCCGAGGGTCAGAAAGCCATCGGCCTCCGACACTGTCCGCAGTTCGGCAATCCTTCTCAGGCTGATGAGATGCCCGGGGTCGGCCAGGCGCAGTTTAAGCGTCGGCACCAATGTCTGACCGCCGGCCAAATATTTGCCGCCACTATCCTGTTGCTGGGCGACCGCATCGGCCAGGTTGGTCGGGGTCGAGAGGCTAAATTCATACATGTGATTCCCCCCCCTCCCCCGTGCCAGACCCCGTTGCCGCCGCCATGATCGCAGCGATGATATTCTGATAACCGGTGCAGCGACAGATATTGCCCTCGAGCCAGTGGCGAATCTCGGCCTCGGTCGGGTGGGGGGTGGTGGCGAGCAATTCGCTCGCGCTGATCACCATGCCCGAGGTACAGAATCCGCATTGCAGCCCGTGATACTGTTGGAAGGCGGTTTGAATCCTGCCAAGCGGCGAATCGCCCTCCCCAAAATTATCAATGGCCGCCAGCCCCTCGATGGTGGTGATGGCGGCCCCGTCCAACTCGCCCGTAAAGACCGAGCAGCTCTTGACCGACTGGCCATCGATCAAGACCAGACAGGCTCCGCATTGGCTGGTGTCGCAGCCGCTATGGGTGCCGGTCAGATGGAGCTCATCGCGCAGAGTCTCGATCAGCAGGCGGTTACCAGGGGGGTCGAGGTCAATTGGTTTTTGATTGATGGTCAGCCGAATCACAGTCACAGCAGAGTCTTTCTAGCCCAAGGGACTGAAGGCCGTTGGCAGGGCAATGGTCGAGCGCATGGTGGCCAGATGGGTTGGCCCACCCTTGGGCGGCCAGATTCCGCTCTTGACCGCTTCGGCCCGCAGTTGGCTGCGCTGTTCCAGACTGGCATAGGCCCAGATGTGGGTGAAGCGCGGCACCCCTTCCAGACTATAGGCGGCGATGATCAAGGGGGAAACGGCGATGCGGGCGGGTACTGCAACCTCCCAGGCCTCGAGCATCATATTGAGGCCATTGGGCTGGAGTTCATAGCTGCGGATCTCGTAAATCGGGCCAAACTTGCCGAGTTTGGGCGGTTCTAGGAAGGGGAAAATCTGATAGGGTTCAAGGGAGAACTGCACCAGATGGGCCGCAGAATGGAATGGATTGGTCGAGGTCACCGCCCTTTTGCGCTCCGCGGCAAAATCTTCATAGGTTTCAAAGGCGCGGAGGGTCAAGACCTGATTAAGCTCGCCAAATTCGGTGACCCAGGCCCCCATCAAGGCCCCGAGGGACTCGGGTTCCTTCATAAAGCTGGCAATGCCCGCAGCAACCAAGGGAGCCGCACCAATCTTGGTGTCAAATCGTCCAAATTCGTAAATCATATTTACCTTCTGCACTGAGTTTAGACAGTCTTAGCAGGCTAGTCTAACCGATAATAAAATTTTTATCATCAAAATTGGTGGGGAGGGGGGGTTCAGGCAAAATGAGACTCATTGCTCTCGGCATTCTCAAAATTACATTGTCCCCCCTTTCATTTATGAAAGCGGGGGATAGCAAGTCTCAGCGAGTGCTTACGAGCGTTAGACTTGCTTGGGGGGTATGTCTATAAACAATCACAAAACCTGTAGGCCTACCCCCCCTGTCTCTCGCCGCATTCTGCGGCCAGAGCCTTCCCCCCGCTTCCCAATGGGAAGGGGGGGCAGTCTTGACCATAGAGCCAACTCCCCCTCCCTATCCATGGCTATAGAAATAGTTCTTAAAATCCTTTACCCTGTCGCTATAATAGGCTTGAACTGAATCCGCACCGCTTCGTCTCGAACTCGAGGTATAGGCATGAGTCCCGTAAAACCAGATGATCGATTGACCGAGATGCGACTGGCCAAGCAGATGCCGCTGAGTGCCGAGGATGTCGTCGCCCTGCTGGTTGACCGTTCCGAAGACCAGCGGGCCATCACGGCCCATAAGGTCGGGCTGGTCTATAGCAACCACCCTGAACTTTCGGACAAGGCGCGCCAGATCGGGATCGAGATTTTCCGCATGATGGTCTTGGATGTCGCGGTGCGAGTCCGTGAAGAACTATCCCAGACCCTTAAATCCAGCCGCGATCTGCCTCAGGACATTGCCATTGCCCTGGCCAAGGATGTCGATTCGGTGGCCCTGCCCTTTATTGAATCCTCGCTCTCCCTCAGCGATCAAGACCTGATTGATCTTATCGATACCCTCGACGAGGCTGGCCAGAAGGCTATTGCCAACCGCGATAGTCTGACCGAGGTGGTGGCGGTCAATCTGGTCGATCGCGGCCATCCCACGGCGGTCGCGACTCTGCTCGATAATCCGGCCGCCCCGGTAACCGCCGGAGTCATTGACAAGATGATGACAAGGGAATCGCTGCAAAACGATAACCAGTTCCAACTGGCGATCAAGAACCGTCTGGCTAAACTCCCGACTGCCCTGGGCGACAAGCTCAAGGCGATGGTCTCGGCCCCCTTGCAGGATTACCTGACCAAGAGCAACCGAGTCGAGGAGAAGCTGGCCCAATCGATGATCGCCCGCAGTATCGACCTGGGGATCGATAAGAGTTTTGACTCCGCGCCGGTAAAACCCCCTGCTCCGCCACCGCCCTCGCCACCGCCCGCGCCGCCTGCGCCGCCCGCGCCGCCCCCCACCAAGGCTGATGAACTTGCCCGCAGCCTTCATGCCCCGCTGGTGCTGCACCAACTGCCCGATGTCGGCAGCCAAGCCGATGTCGAGTTTCAGGTCGAGCGACTCCTCTCCAGCAACCGCCTGACCGCCAGTTATATTCTGCGCTGCTTGACAATTGGCGAGCTGCTCCATGCCGAGGTCGGGCTGGCGCGGCTGGCGCGGATCGATATTGCGCGGATTCGCACCCTGACCTATGATTCGGGGCAGCTGGGCTTTAAGGCGGTTTTCGAACGGGCGCGACTGGGTACCGAATATTACGAGATTTTTAAGCAAATGATCGCCGCCATCCGCGAGGCCGCCCAGCTCTATTCCGCGACGGATCTCGCTTCTCGTCAGCAGTTGGTATATGAACGAATGATGACCAATAAAAAACTGTTCCATCCCGATGATCTCGACTATCTGAGCAAGAGATTTGAACTGCTCGGGGTCAAGACCCATGGCTAGAAAAGGCAATTTAATTGTGGTGGAGGAGCAGGCCGAGATGGTGCGGCAAAGGAAAAAACTCCCCGCGCCGCTCGCCCTGATTCCGACCATGGGTGCCCTGCATGATGGCCACCTCAGCCTCATCAAGACCGCCCGCGATCGCGGGGCCAATTCGATCATCGTCACCATATTTGTCAACCCCACCCAGTTTGCCCCGGGGGAGGATTTTGCGAAATATCCGCGCCCCCTGCACGATGACCTGCAACACCTGGCCGGGGCCGGTGTCGAACTGGTTTGGATACCCCTGGTCGCAACCATCTATCCGCCCGACTATTCCACCTTAATCGTCGTGCCCGATCTCAGCCATAGTTTTGAAGGGGAGATTCGCCCCCACCATTTTACCGGCGTTGCTACCGTAGTCACCCGCCTGCTGCGCCTGATCAAACCCGATCTCGCGGTTTTTGGAGAGAAGGACTATCAGCAACTGCTGATCATTCGCCGCCTGGTGCGCGATTTGGAACTGGGGGTGGAGATTGTCTCGGCGCCGATTTTTAGGAATCCCCGAGGCCTCGCCCTGTCGTCGCGCAACCAATATTTGTCTGATTCTGGCTATATCCAGGCCGCCAATCTGTCTCGCGTTCTTTTTGAAACAGGCATCAATTTGCGCAGCGGGAAGGAGATTAGCGAATGCATAAAAAAGGCCAATCGCTCCCTGAAGTCGGCTGGTTTTACAAAGATTGACTATTTTGATCTGGTGGTCGATGGTACGCTTGATCTGGTAAAGACGAAATCGCTTGACGAGTCCAGTCCACCCACCCGAATGCTCGCAGCGGCACGGCTTGAGGGTATTCGCCTGCTGGATAATTGGCTGGTTTAAAAGTGATCGGGGTAAAGATGAGAGTTTGTTTTTTACTGCCCCCATTCGCAATTTTGGGAGGTCTGAAAAAGGCACTTTTGTAAAGCAAGTCAGGCAACCCCCCTTAGTCTCACTAAGCAGCAAGCTGCTAAGTTCGACTATT
>JASGCE010000270.1 GCA_030054295.1 Minisyncoccota bacterium | reverse complement strand
GATGCCCTGGGCAGCGCGATTCGCATCGATTCGCGCGGTAACGAGGTGCTGCGAATATTGCCCCGCACCCATGATGCAATTAACGAGGAATGGATCAGCGACAAGACGCGCCATGCCGTCGATGGGCTGCGCACACGCCGCCTCGACCGCCCGCTGCTGCGGGTGGATAACAGGCTGGAACCGATTGAATGGAGCCAGGCCTTTGCCCTGCTTGGTGGTAAAATCAAGGCCGCCAAGCCCGAGCATATTGCCGCCCTGACCGGGCCCCTATGTGATGCCGAGGCGATTTTTGCCTTAAAACAAATGATGACTAAACTGGGTGTGGTCAATACCGACTGTCGTCCGGCCGGATCAATTCTGGGGACTGCGGCCAATAACGGCAAGGTCAATCTGGGCGCGACACGATTCAATTCGAGCATCGCCGGGATTGATTCGGCGGATTTGATCCTGATCATTGGCAGCAATCCACGGTGGGAAGCTGCGGTGCTCAATGCCCGTATTCGCAAAAGATATTTGACCGGCAAGGTCAAGATCGCCCTGGTCGGTGCGGCGGTAGACCTGACCTATCCCTATCTCCATCTCGGCGATGATGCCTCGGTCTTGAAGGATCTGACCAACGGCAAAACCAAGGGGGAGGTCGAAACCTTCCGCAGCCAGTTACTGGCCGCCGAAAGCCCGATGGTGATTGTCGGCGATGGGGTTTTTGCCCGCGAGGATGCGGCGGCCCTTACTGTGGCTCTCGACCAATTTATTGACCATTTTGGCATAGTCCGCGATGGTTGGAATGGTTATAACTGCCTGCAAAGAAGCACGGGTATTGCCACTGGCCTCGAGGTCGGATTTATCCCGGGCCTGGGTGGCAAATCTACCGCCGAGATCTTTAAAGCGGCCAATGGCGGGGAGATGGAACTTCTCTATCTGCTCGGGGTCGATGAATTTGATCTTGCAGCCGATTGCAAAACCTTTATCGTCTATCAGGGTCACCATGGCGATGCCGGAGCCCACCGCGCCGATTTGATTCTGCCGGCGGCGGCCTATAGCGAAAAATCAGCGACCTATTTTAACCTCGAGGGCCGTCCGCAGCTGGCGGCTCTGGCGACCTTCCCGCCCGGTGAAGCGCGAGAGGATTGGAAGATTATCCGCGCCCTTGCCGAGCCCTGCGGAGTCATGCTCGACTATATCGACCTTGGGCAGTTGCGGGCGGTGATGGCGCGAGAGATTCCGTCGTTAAAAAATATTGGGCAAATCACAAAGGTAAGCTGGACGGGTTTGGGCGGGGCTGCTGGCACGGCTGGCACGGCTGGCTCTGCCCTCAGCAAAACGCCGCTGGGTCTGGCGATCAGCGATTTTTACCTTACCGACCCGATCAGCCGCGCCTCCAAAACCATGCAGAACTGTTCAAAACTGCTGGTTCATGGCGAGGGCCAGCCCGATCCTTTAGAAGCCGAGGCCGTCTATGGTTAACTCACTTATGCAATCTGGCTTTAATTCTTTTTTTGCCACAGCGATTGATCTGGTCGCCAAGATTATGCTGATAATTGTGCCATTGTTGGTGGCCATGGCCTATTTGACCTATGCCGAGCGCAAGGTCTTGGCCGCCAGTCAACACCGCCGCGGCCCCAATGTGGTTGGGCCCTTTGGCCTGTTGCAGCCGCTCGCCGATGGGCTGAAGCTGCTGATGAAGGAGACGATTGTTCCTTCGGGCGCGAACCGGTTTTTGTTTTTGATTGCCCCGATGGTGACCTTTATTCTCGCTCTGGTCGCCTGGGCGGTGATCCCCTTTGATCAGGGGATGGTGCTGTCGAATTTGAATGTTGGCATTCTCTATATTTTTGCCATCTCTTCGCTCGGAGTCTATGGAATCATCGTAGCTGGCTGGGCCTCGAATTCGCGCTATTCCTTTTTGGGTGCCCTGCGGTCGGCGGCGCAGATGGTGTCATACGAGGTCTCGATCGGTCTGGTCTTGATTACGGTCTTGCTCTGCGCCGGTTCGATGAACCTGTCGGCGATTGTCGAGGCGCAACGCAAAATCTGGTATATTGTGCCGCTTTTCCCGATGTTTGTGATATTTTTTATCTCTGGCCTCGCCGAGACCAACCGCAGCCCCTTCGACCTGCCCGAGGGCGAGTCCGAACTGGTCGGGGGCTATTTTACCGAATATTCGGCCATGAGTTTTGCTCTCTTCTATCTCGGCGAATATATGAATATGATTTTGGTTGCGGCCATGACTGCGGTCTTGTTTTTGGGCGGCTGGTTATCGCCACTTGAGTCTTTGGAATTTATTCCCGGGCCGATTTGGCTCTTTGCCAAGATGGCCCTTGTGCTGTTCCTGTTCCTGTGGGTGCGGGCAACCGTGCCGCGCTACCGCTATGACCAGCTGATGCGTTTGGGCTGGAAGGTGTTTTTGCCCTTTACCCTGTTCTATTTGGTACTGGTCGCGGGGGTTCTGGTCGGTATGGGCTGGCTGCCGGTTTGAAAAAGTTACTGATTCTTTGAAAATTCGAAAACTATTTCTTTTTTGCGGGGGGCGGATGCCCCAGACTGTCTCATAATGCTTGTAAGGGGTTAACAGAGTCCAATAATTGTCATTCTGAGCTTAGAACAGTCCGAGCTTTAGCTCGGTTAACTGTTCTTA
>JASGCE010000269.1 GCA_030054295.1 Minisyncoccota bacterium | reverse complement strand
TTCTCAAGTGAACGGAGTATATTCATAAAAATTCTTAACAAGCCACTCCAACACCTCGGTCACCGAATCAACAATCTGTACAGGCGGCGGCGGTGGGCGGTCGATCAAAATCACCCTACAGCCCTGATCGCGGGCGGTCACCAGCCACAAGGCTGCTCGGTCTCCGCCACTGTCGCGGAGGATCAGAATCTTAGCCCCAGACTCTACCAATTGCTGGTCGAGTGTCATTGCATCGGTCAGGCCGCGCGGCTGGTGAATGGCCGAAGCGGGCAAACTAGAGACCGATAAAAACACCTCACTGCCGCGACTCCCCAGTGCCAGCATGATCGGTTGCCGCCACTCATTCGCCAAATGGCTGGCGGCAATCAGGCTTGGCACGCGATGGATCAAAAGCCCGGCAGCAATGACAGTCGGAGGGCGCAGCAGTTTAATCAGCGGAATCTGGCACTGGTTCGCAGCCGTAGCGGCATGGCTGGCCATGGTGGCGGCAAAGGGGTGAGTCGCATCGATCATAAGACCGATAGAATTGGTTCGCACATAATCCACCAAACCCGAAGTCCCGCCAAAGCCGCCGCTCTGCTGTTGGACGGCCGCAGGAATATCGCGGTTCGGCTGGTGCAGTCCGGCGAGGGAGAGAATCACCAGGGGCGGATTGTCCCGCTTTAACAATGAGCCAATGACTTCATGGGCCTCCGCCGTGCCGCCGAACACAAGGATTCGCTCGGTCACGCCCTTACCGCGCATCCAGAACCGAATAATAGAGCATCGCCAGGGTCAGGATGGTACTGCGCATCCGACCGGCCCCGGGGAATTTGGAATGTTTAATCCGCGCAAAAACATCATAGCGCGATGCCTGACCATCAATCGCCTCCGCCACCAGAGTCCCCAGTAGATTGGCCAGGGCAATCCCCTGACCCGAATAGGCCTGGGCATAATAGACATTGGGAGTCAAACGACCGAGCTGCGGAATCCGATTGCGACTGATACCAATCAGACCGCCCCAACTATAGTCGATCTTGACCCCGGCCAGCTGCGGAAAGACCCGCAACATGCGCGGGGTGAGGGCAGCCTTAATATCCGCCGGTTCCTTGCCATTATAATGGGCGCGGCCGCCGAACAGCAGCCGACCCTCGGGCGAGGGGCGGAAATAATCGAGAATAAAGTTACAGTCGGCCACCGCAATCGGCTTGGGATAGACAGTCTTACCGAGCTCTCCGAGCGGTTCGGTCGCCATGATGATGGAGGCCACCGGCATAAGCATTCCGGTCAATTCCTTGACCAGACCCACGCCATAGGCATTGGTGGCCAGCACCACAAAACTTGCCGTCACCGTCCCGCGGTCGGTCACCACCTGCGGCCGGTCGCCATAGACGACCCGCAGAACCGGCGATTCCTCGTGAATTATCACCCCCGCAGCCTCGGCCATCTGGGCCAGCCCGAGGCTGAATTTTAACGGATTAAGGTGGAAACTATGGGGGTCATAGCCGCCGCCAATATATCTTTCGGTCTGGATCGCCGACTGAACCTGAGCCCGATCCCAGACCTGATAATCGGGTTCGTTAAAATATTTATGCAGCTCGTCGGCCTCGTGCTTGACATCCTCGAGATGGCTGGGGCTGATGGCGGCTGCGAGGACTCCGGTCGTCATATCGCAGTCGATCTTGCCCAGCTTGATGCGTTTAGCGACCAGATTGACGGCCTCCCGCGACAGGGGCCAGAGCTGCTTGGTGGTTTGCCGGCCATAGAGCCTATCGATGGTGGCGATGCCCTTGGCTAGACCAGCAGTAACCTGACCTCCATTGCGCCCCGATGCCCCCCAGCCAACGCGGGCCTGCTCGACCAGCCTTACAGAATAGCCGCGCTCGGCAAGAGAGAGGGCGGCCGCGAGGCCACTATAGCCACCACCCACCACCACCACATCGGCAGTGTGATCGCCCTTAAGCGGTTCGCGAACCTTGGTTTTGGGAGCGACGGCAGCGTAATAGGATAGAGGGTACTGGTGTGACATGATCGACTCCATATTTATTTATTATTGCGATAATAGAGGTAATTTTTGCAAATTTGGAGTCCAATTCGTCAGTCGGACTCGATTTCCCAGCCCTTGGCGGTTGGGGCATAGAAAAAACAGTTGTGGCGACCGGTGTGACAGGCGGCACCCGTCTGCTCGACCTGCAGCAGCAGGGCATCACGATCACAGTCAAGACGCAGACTGACCAGCCTTTGGATATGACCCGATTCATCGCCCTTGCGCCAGAGTTTTTGCCGCGAGCGCGACCAGTAACAGACTCGCCCACTGATCAGGGTCTGGGTCAAGGCGGCGCGGTTCATCCAGGCGATCATTAAGATTTTTCCGCTCGATGCCTCTTGCGCGATGGCCGCGATGAGGCCCTCCCCCGAATCAGGAAAGGCGACCTGAGAGCAGAGCAACTCAGCTGCCTCAGGGGTAAGGTTTTGCCAGGGTTTGGATGGGGTCATGATGGGTTACCGAGGTTTTATACTATCGCTTAAAGCAGAAAAATTCTATGTCCCCCTCCCTTTAGGAAAGTCTGAAAAACTCTAAATTTGTCATTCTGAGCTTAGAACAGTCCGAGCTTTAGCTCGGCTAACTGTTCTTTGCGAAGAATCCAGAAAAACTTAAATTATTGTAATTGCTAA
>JASGCE010000268.1 GCA_030054295.1 Minisyncoccota bacterium | reverse complement strand
CCACCCGGCTTTACCCTCTCGACCGAACTCTGCCGCTGGTACTATGACCATGACCATGGTTTTCCGTCATCGCTGGAATCCGAAGTTACCGCCGGTCTAGCCGCCATCGAATCCACTACCGGCATGAAATTCGGCGACCCGACCAAACCCCTGCTGGTTTCGGTGCGTTCGGGGGCGCGGGCATCCATGCCGGGGATGATGGATACGGTGCTGAATCTCGGCTTGAATGATTCGACAGTCGCCGGGCTGGCGAAACTATCGGGGGACTCGCGCTTTGCCTTTGATTCCTATCGCCGCTTTATTCAAATGTATTCCAATGTGGTGCTGGGCATTGCCAGTCATTATTTTGAGGAGATTCTCGGGCGGCACAAGGATGCCCTCGACCTGGTTCAAGATACCGAACTGACCGCCGACCATTGGCAGGCGGTGATCCGTGATTACAAGCAAGAAGTCGCACACCGCCAAAATGGTCTGCCCTTCCCCGACGACCCCAAGGAACAGCTGTGGCAGGCCATCGGCGCGGTATTCAAAAGCTGGATGAATCCTCGCGCCATAACCTATCGCCGCCTGAATGATATTCCGGCCGAATGGGGCACGGCGGTGACGGTGCAGGCGATGGTCTTTGGCAATATGGGCAATGACTGCGCGACCGGAGTCGCCTTTACCCGCAATCCCTCGACCGGAGAGAATGATTTTTATGGCGAATATCTGGTCAATGCCCAGGGCGAGGATGTGGTGGCGGGAATCCGCACGCCACAGTCCCTGACCATCGCCAGCAAGATCGCCAACCATTCGACCCTGCCATCGATGGAGGAATCGATGCCGCAGGTCTATGGCGAGCTATTGGCTCTGCGAACGGTCTTGGAAAAACATTTCCGCGATGTTCAGGACATTGAATTTACAGTGCAAAAGGGCAAGCTTTATCTGCTGCAAACCCGTAACGGCAAACGCACCGCTCAGGCCGCATTGCGGATCGCGGTCGAGTTTGTCGCCGAGGGGGTGATTACGCAGGAGGAGGCCTTAAAACGCATCGATCCGCGATCGCTGGAACAGAGTCTTCACCCCCGTCTCGACCCCAAGGCGGCACGGCTGCTGCTCGGCTCTGGTCTCCCCGCCTCCCCCGGCGCGGCATCAGGCAAGATCGTCTTTACCGCCGACGAGGCCGAGACTCTGGCCGGTCGCGGCGAGGATGCGATATTGGTGCGAATCGAAACCAGCCCCGAAGATATTCACGGAATGCACGCTGCCCGCGGCATTTTAACGACTCGCGGCGGCATGACCAGCCACGCTGCGGTGGTTGCTCGCGGCATGGGTCGCCCCTGTGTCGCGGGTGCGGGCAGTCTGCGGGTTGACTATAGCAAAGGAATCCTGTCGGCGGTCTCGCCCGAAACCGGCCAGACCCTGACCGTCAAGTCGGGGGAGGTGATTACGATTGATGGCATGTCGGGTCAGGTCTTTATCGGCACGGTACCGACTCTGCAACCCGAACTGTCGTCGGACTTTGCGACCCTGATGGGCTGGGCTGATCGGGTGCGCAAACTGCGGGTTCGCGCCAATGCCGAGACAAGGTTAGATGCGACCACCGCGCGACGATTTGGCGCCGAGGGAATCGGCCTCTGCCGTACCGAACATATGTTCTTTGACGAGGGGCGAATTGTCTCGATGAGGGAGATGATTCTGGCCGACACTACCGATGGTCGGCGCGCCGCCCTGGCCAAGTTACTGCCGATGCAGCGCGATGATTTTGTTGCATTATTCGAGGTTATGGCCGGACTGCCGGTGACCATTCGCCTGCTCGATCCGCCTCTGCATGAATTCCTGCCCCACAGCGCGTCCGAGATTGCCGAGGTCGCCAGGGCCTCGGGGATCAGCGAGGCTGAACTTCGCGCCCGCTCCAACGCCCTCCATGAATCCAATCCGATGCTGGGGCATCGCGGCTGCCGCCTCGGGATCAGCTACCCCGAGATTTACGAGATGCAGGTGCGGGCGATTTTTGAAGCGGTCATCAGTTTGGCGCGGTCTCACCCCAATGCCGATCTGGTCATCCCCGAGATCATGATCCCGCTGGTCGGCAGTAAACGCGAGTTCGAAATCATGCGCGAACTGGTTGATCGAGTCGCCGCCGAACTTACCACCAGTTCAGGTATTGTTTTGCGCTATCTGGTCGGCACCATGATCGAACTGCCGCGCGCCTGTCTCGAGGCCGATAAGATTGCCGAGACCGCCGAGTTCTTCAGCTTTGGCACCAATGACCTGACCCAGACCTGCTATGGCCTGTCGCGCGACGATGCTGGCAGTTTTCTTGGCACCTATGTCGCGCGGGGGATTTTGCCGCACGACCCCTTTGTCAGCATCGACCAGGACGGAGTCGGGGCCCTGATGCGACTGGCCGCGACCGGAGGGCGCAGATCCCGCCCGGAGATTAAAATGGGCATCTGTGGCGAGCATGGCGGCGACCCGGAATCCATTGCCTTCTGCGCCAGTCTGGGGCTGGACTATGTTTCCTGCTCTCCCTACCGCGTGCCGATTGCCCGGCTGGCGGCGGCCCAGGCTGCCCTGGCCGTGGGGTTTGATGAAAGGGATCGGTGAGGGGGGGATACAATAAGTTAACCAACCCCTCCAAGAAACTCTAAGGTTCGACTTCGTCTCACCAAGAGTTTCTATCC
>JASGCE010000067.1 GCA_030054295.1 Minisyncoccota bacterium | reverse complement strand
ATTTGATCTGGGCCGAAATCTTGATCAGTTTCTCGACGACAAAATGAGGGTCATAATCGGATTTACTAATGATATTAATCAACTCCCCCATCAAATCCAAAACATTCTTATGCTGAGTATAATAGGATGAAATTTCCATGACAAACCTCCGACAGTAAAATAACCACAGAGACCCATTAATATTAAATACAATTTAATACGAAATTAACATAATTGCAATAAAATTGTTTAGAGAATTGAAGATAAAATTCAGCCATTTTGCGATCGGGGGGGATTTGTGGATTTAGAGCGGTTATATAGTCTGATTCTTTAAAAAACTAAAACTTTTCGTTTTAGCGGGGGGCGGATGCCCCCCGAGTTGCTTCGCAACTCCCCCCCCTCTGGATCGCCTTGCTTCGCAACGCGATGAGGGCTATCGAAAGATTAAAACCTCCCATAACCCCTCATAGCGTCGTGCGAAAGCACGAGGCTATCCAGAGGGGGGAGTCGCACGAAGTGCGACGGGGGGCATCCGCCCCCCGACAAATTTTAATCTACGATGTGCACCTGAGTTTTTGGATTCTCAAGCGAACGGTGTATATTCTGTTTCCGTAAAAATTCTTGGAATTTAATCAAAAAATGTCATTGCGAGCAAGGCTCACAGCTTGCTGTGAGACGAAGCGTGGCAATCCATTTCTCCACTAAGTAATCGTTTTGTAGTGGAAAAATGGATTGCCACGGTCTTGCCACGCTTCGCTAGCAATCCCTCGCAATGACGAATGTGACGAGTTATTGAAATCTCAACAAAACCTTTAATTCATAAGTCACCCAGTATAGATGTACCCCCCCCTAATACTCATTCTCGTACCAATATTTGGTTTTGATGACCCACGGGTCTTTAGGCCAGAGTCGGTGGGCGAGAGCGAAGGCCTCCTTCAAATGGGCATAGCGTTTTTTATCTTCACTATTACCCTTGTAATTTCTAGGAAGAAAATGCCAATGGGGGTTGGTGGAATTGATCATTCTATAAAAGGCTTCGGGGAGTCTTGGCTCCTGCGGGTTTGATTTTGCCGCCGGAATCAGAATATTGGCCAGCCAAACACTCCGCCGCAGGGAACCATCCCTTATCATGGTCTTGGCCTCGGCCTCGCTCTGTGCAAACTGGGTTGGGGTGAAGGCGCGCGGGACGACTTCTTTAAAGTCGGACATGGTGATATATGGGTGAAAGATCGAACAGTCGAAATCTAATTGTAAAATTGCAATACTCTGCCGGTAGCTTTCGCACGACATATAATTGTAACTATATTTGACATATAACAATGGTTCAAGGTTACCCGTCAGTACGGCAATGGCCGCTGCAAGCCGGGTCTCTTCGGGTGATTTGGCCAGTTTGAACGCGACAAGCCTTTGTTTTAACAGATTAAATTCCTTCCAGTCCTCTACGAAATCATAGTTATCGGCTTTAAGAATTCGTTCCTGCACCTCGAGATAGCCATCGACCAGTCCCTTTGCCGCATCCCAATCATCGAGCAAAAATGCGCGGGTCATGGCTGTTTGAGTCATTTCTGCAAGAATTCTATCAGGAAAACTGGCACCGCGCTCTTTGATCGCCGCAATCAGATCGGCGAGGGGCAGGTGAATATAGAGTCGGTCATTGAGATCATTTTGAGTCTCCGGATTCTTAAGCCAGTCAAGATTCCGCGGCCGATTTTTATCGTCAAGCTCGGTGCTCCATTTATCAAACTCCCTTTGCGAATAGGGGTTATAGCGCAGCAGCGATTGCCAAAACTCGTCGGGACTCGCGGTGGTCAAGGCCTTAAACTGGAGCCAATAGTTGCGCACCGCCCGCAGCTGGGTTTGATTTAAAGGGGTAAGTTCGAGGCCGATCTGTACCAGCCGATCTGCCTCCGCCAGTTTTCCATCCTTAATCAGCAGCCGCGCATAGTACCAGTTCAAACTATGCCACAGGGGGGAGGTTTTGGGCGCGGCCAGAATCGCCTTAACCATCTCGGGACTTAGGTCAGACAGGCGATAGCTGTTGATGACAATCGGCACCAGCCAGATCGGGTTTTTACTGGTTTGCCAAACCGCGACCGTTTGTTGCCGCAGCCCGGGGTAGCGAATCGCAGTTTGCCAGGTGACAAATGAATTAAACTTTAAATCATAGGAATCTGTCACAAACTCATGGGTCGAAATATATTTAAGATCGTCATAATCGTGCCAATCATCCGCGGTGAAGCGGGTGATCTGCGTCAACTGTTTTTCTAATTTGGCCAGCCTCTGTTCGGGGGCCAAAAGATAGTCGAGCCTTGTCATCAGGCTGATCTTTTGGGGGAATTCCTTTTGCAGGCGGCGAAAATCGGCCTGAACCTGTTTTAACTGCTCGATAATCCGCGGCGACATGTCGGTTTCATCAGAATAATATTGTCTGCTATCGGCATAGATCTGGTGATAGGCGGTGCGAATCACCAGATATTTGGCCAGCCCCTGCCAAGGGGAGCGGCTGTTGTTGGCGATTGCCGTAAAGGCCGCTTTAGCCTCATAAAATCTTTTTTGGTAAAGGTAAAAGGCGGCCATCTGATATTGACGATCAAGCACCAGCCACTCGGGCGCATCACTGGGCAGGGGCGAAGGCGAGGTTTGATTGAGGCCGGGGCAATTGCCAAAAACCGCATCCTGCCCCTCGATCCAAATCTCGATCCATTTGGCATCATATTTGGCCTGTCGGTCTTTAAGAGTAGCCGCCGCCTGAGCATAGGCATCGTCACTCACCAGCCCGGGAGGCGTGCAATAGGCATACCAAATTTCCTTAAGTTCAGAAGGGTCGGTTGGTGAGTTTGGCGTTACCTGTTGAATCGGAAAGGGGCGGTTGGAGGCAGTCCGGCGCAATTCCATCCAGGGGTTCGGGGCCGAGGCTGGTTCCTTATTGCTAAAGTGATCCAGATCGCTATCGGTCAGGGGCTTACCGATTAAAATCCGATAGGAAATAAAGAGTTTGTCAAAGTGATGACTGTCGCCCTGACCAATAATCCCAACCTGATTGAGCGAATAGACATGGTCCTGCACCTCGGTTATATCTGGAACATATCCATAATCGCCGCCCGAAGCCAGCAGCGGATTAAAACCCAGGCCACAAAACCATAGACCCGCGAGACATAATAGCTTTTGAAAATTTCTCATTTTGCTTTAACCTCGGCCAAAAATTCATCAAGCCAAACCATCGAGTCTGGTTTCATTGACTTGGGTGCAAAAAAATAATAGCGCGAAGCCGCCACCTTGACAAGGGGCTCATCGGTGGCAATGCCAATGGCAGAACGGCAGCGCGGATGGGGCAGGGTGCCGCTGCGCCCAAGGGTATGGCGAATCCTGTCGCGGTCGCGCCCCATCCTGAAGACCATCGGCACAATCTCGTCAGCGGGCAGGTCTTGCAGCCATTGGTCGTCAAAAAAACACCAGGAGGCGAGGGCGGTGATCGATAGTTTTTTCTCACCCGGCAGCATGGAACGGGCAGTGCGAATGACCGTGGCGAGAAATGGTTTTTGCGATTCTACGGCTTCAAAATCCAGCTGCACCCACTGGCTGGGGCTATTCTGCGCCTGTATCAGCAGAGTCTGGACAATGGTCACCAGCTGCTGGCGGTTCATCGTCGGCGGCCGAGCAAAGGAGGGATCAACATGGACAATCGGCACGACGACCATATCTGGTCGGTGCAAAAACCGATTGAGATTGCGTCTGACTATGGCCTGATTGCCAATCAGCTTGATGCTATAGGTAACATGGGCAATGCCGTAATCGCTCGGCAGCCAGCGCAGGTCTTCGGGGCGCTCCCAGGCCCAGATGATTTTGCCGGGAAGTTCGGATCTGGACTCATCAGCGAGACAAGAGCCAGTGCCTAGGAACAGGCAAAGCACATTAAGTAATAAAAATTTATAAATTAATCTAATGATATGAGATTCCATTGAATTGCAATACTGTTTTGATTGTAATCTAGTCCCCTTCCGCTAAGTTTTTGGGGAGGGCGCGGCAAATTCGGGTCGACATGAAAAGGAAAAATCCACAGACCCAAATTCATTTGACATCCTTGTTAATATGTTAGTAAATTGTAAATTCTTCAATAGAAACCTGTATTAAAATGGAGGTTAGAAATGACATTTTTTGAATGGAATATCTATACTCAGTTTCTAGCCGGCATTGCTACTATCATTGCTACAATTTTAACAGCTATAGGCTGTTTTTTCACCTATCGCAAAAGAAAATCCGTTCGGCAAGCCAAACTCAGTCAGCCGCAATCTGGAACGGTTCAAATTGCGATTGGCAATAATAACAAACAGAATTCAGTAAATCTTGGCAAGGTTAAGGCAAAAAACATAACCATCGGTAATCATCATGACTGATCATTTCAATGTTTTAAATCCGCAAATTGCCGCTGGTAACAGTAATGATCTGACCAGCACAAGTCTTGGTCAAGTTACTGCCTATAATGTAATTATCAATAATGGAACCATCAATAATTTTTCGTACTCACCATCTGGTAAGGCAGGCTTTTCTGAGATTACTGAGGATGCACTCCGTGGTGATCCTGCGGCCATTGAATTAAAAAAACAGATCAAGATCGCCAAGAAAAGGCCAAAAGAAAAGTTACAGCTGATTTTTAATGCTTTGATTGATTATTTTAAAGAAGATGATCAGGAACAAGTCTCTACCCCTATTCAAAAACTTGAATCTCAACCCAAAATTGATTTTGAAGCAACCTTAAGAAAGGCAGAAAATGGCAGTGCCAAGGAACAGTTTATTCTGGGCAATATGTATGATGAGGGAATCGGTACCAAACCCAACAAAGTGGAGGCGATAAAATGGTATCAAAGGGCAGCCGACAATGACCATGCTGATGCCATGGGCAATCTGGGTCTCATTTTGCTTGAAATGAGCGATTTTGATCAAACAGAAAAACTTTTTAAAAATTCTTTAGAGATCAACCGTAAAAAATTTATAAAAAATCAGAGAAAAGTTATCATCTGTTTAAACCGATTATCCTATTTTTATCTATTTAAATATGAATATAAATTAGCTTTGCCATACATTGATGAGGCAAGAGATAATAGTGCCATACGGGCGGATGAAAATAGGCTACTTAGGGTCGATACCCTCTTTTACTATGGATGGTATAATTATCATATTTGTCAATATCAAACGAGTCTCAATCTGTTGGAGCAGGCCACAGGGATTCTTGTGAAGATCATGCCTGTTAATAAGATCAAAATGGCTGAAATTTCCAATGGTATAGGGGTAATAAATACTTCATTAGGAAATTCGGAAGATGCTTTAAGGAAGTTTAAGGAAGCATTATCCTTAATCAAAAACTGTGAATCTGTTTCAGTATCAACCCGTGCCTTATTAGAAATTAACATAGCAGCAAACATTCTTCAAAAAGACAAACCTCAGCCTGATAAAGCAATTAATCTAATACGCAGAACCGAAAAGTTGATATCAAGTTCAGGTAATCTTAACAAAATGAATTATGCGTTGTTATTAATGTGGAAAGGTCAAGCCTATTTTTTGGCGGGTAATCCACAGAAAGCTTTAATTCTTTACCAACAGAATCTTGAAGTTCTTTCAAAAATTTACACCGAAAATCATTATAGGATTTGGGAATCGTCGTTGGATATCGCAAAATGTTTGAGTTTTTTAGGGGATCATCAAAAGGCAATTGAATTAGCCCAAAATTGCTTCTCAAATTTACAAAATCAATTACCTGTAAATCATAATGTGATCATGAAAGCACATATGTTAATAGGAATGTGTTACTTGAAATCAAAAGACTACAGCATGTCAAAAAGACATTATTTAATGGCCCTAGATATTCTCAATGTTATGTTTGACAACGAGCACTATATGTTTAAAGAGATTCAGACGAGCTTAACCGAGGTTCAGAAAGGGATTAACCGAGGTTCAGAAAATACTCAATCGATCATAGGTTAATTTGTCTCCCCGTCGCCTTTTTAAATTCTCCAGCCCGAGGTACACGACTGGGGTCGAAAATAATGTCAAGCACTGCGATACCAGCAATCCCCCTACCAATGTAATCCCCAATGTCTGCCGCAGTTCCGACCCCGGGCCGCCGTCGAGGGCCAGCGGCAATGCCCCCATAAAGGCCGCCAGGGATGTCATCATGATCGGGCGGAATCTCACGCGGCAGGCGGCGATGATGGCTTCGCGCGGGGAGGCTCCCGCCCGCTGTTCAACCAGGGCAAAATCGACCATCATGATGGCATTCTTCTTGACGATTCCGACCAGCAGAACAACCCCAATCATGGCAAAAAGCGAGAAATCAACCCCGGTAATCAACAGAGCCAACAGGGCCCCCAAACCGGCCGAGGGAATGGTAGATATAATCGTCAAGGGCTGTAAAAAACTCTCGTACAGAATCCCCAGCACAAAATAGACCACCAATATGGCCGCCAGCAGGGCGATCAGCTGCGAACTATTATCCTGCGCAAAGGCCTTGGCCTCCCCAGCAAATTCGCCGCGGACGGTGGGCGGCAGAGTCAGTTCAGCCACCGCGCTGTTGATGGTCGCAACCGCAGTCCCCATGGCGACTCCGGGCAGGGGGGCAAAACTAATCGTATTGGCCTGGTCGGTACCCTGGTGGGTTATGACCAGCGGCGCGGTGGCCGGGCGCAGGCTCGCCACCGCCGCCAGAGGCACCAGCTGACCCTCCTGATTGGGAATCCGCAATTGCAGCAGCTGGGATGGGTCGCTCTGCTGTTCGGGTCGAATCTCGAGAATGATCTGGTAATTGTTGCGGGCGGTAAAGCTGGTCGAGACCTGCCTTTGACCAAAGGCATCATAGAGGGCATCGTCAATCGCTTGCAGCTTGACCCCTAAAAGGTTAGCCGCGTCACGGTCAATCGCCAAGGCCAGTTGCAGCCCGCCACTGTCGGTGTCGCGAGTCACATCGGTGATGATGGGGATGGTTTTTAACCGCTCCAACACCATTTTGCTGGCGGCCTCGAGGTCGGTTTGGTTGTCGCTGAGAAGGGAGTACTGGAACTGACTCTTGCTGCCGCGGCCACCGCGTTTAAAGTCGGATACCGGGGACAGGTAAACGCGGATTCCCGGCACCGCAGCAAATTGACGGTTCAGTCTTTTGATCACCTGATCGGATGGTTCGCGTTGGTTGGGTGGCTTGAGGTTGATATAGATCTGGCCGGAATTGGAACCATTTTGCCCGACGAAGGAGCTGAAATTCTCGACCGCCGAATCGCGCTCCAGGATCGCGCTGATTTGGTTTTGCCGCTCGACCATGGCGGTGAAGGAACTGTCAGAAGCGGCTTCGGTCACGCCATTGATCACCAGCGAATCCTGAGTTGGCACAAGCCCCTTTGGCACCACGACATAAAGATAGATGGTCAAGATCGCCAGGGCAAATGTCACCCACCCCGCCAGTCTCCGCCAGCCCAGAACCCAGTCGAGCAGCCAGAGATAGGCACTGGTCATGGCGTTAAATTTTCGCTCCAGCCCCTGTTCGATTCTCTGCCAAAAGGGGTGAGGGGATTTGGCATTCGCTCGACCGACCAGCCGCGCCGCCATCATTGGCGACAGGGTGAGGGAGACTATCGCCGAAAAGAGAATCGCAATCGACAGGGTCACGCCAAAGGCGCGGAAGAACTTGCCAGCCATGCCGGGCATGAACAGAATCGGGATAAAGACTGCAATCAGCGACAGGGTCATGGAGATGATGGTAAAGCTGACCTCTCGCGAGCCGTGCAGGGCGGCTTCCATTGGACTCTCGCCCAGTTGATGGCGGCGGTGGATATTCTCGACCATCACAATCGCATCATCGACGACAAAGCCCGTCGCTACTGTCAGGGCCATCAGCGACAGATTATCCAGCGAATAGTCGAGTAAAAACATCACCGCAAAGGTGCCGCAGATGGCAACCGGCATGGTCAGGGCGGGAATCAGGGTGATCGACCAGCGACGCAAAAACAAAAACATGGTCAAGACCACCAGCAGCACCGCCAGCCCCAGAGTCGATTCGACATGGCTGATCGAGGATCGGATTCCGCCCGAGCGATCCGATAGTATCGTCAGTTGCGAACCAGCGGGCAGCCAGTTTTGCAGCATTGGAATCTCGTCCTTGATGCGGTCGCTGATGGTTATAAGATTGGCTCCGGGGGCGCGGGTGATCATGATCAGGACGGCTTTTTTATTGCCGATAAAACCGGCGAGTCTTTGGTTGCTGACTCCGTCGATGACGGTGGCGACATCGCTCAATTTTGTGGTGCGGTTGATGGGGATGGGGGAAAGGTCGGCGGCGGCAAAGACCTGACTATTGGCCGAGAGGGTTTGGCTGCGCTGGTCGTCGCTGATGGTTCCCATGGGGGCGAGGAAGTTGCTGGCTTGAACCGTGCGGCGAATCTGTTCGAGCGACAGGCCCATGGCGGCGAGTTTGGCGGAATCGGCTTGGATGCGGATGGCCGATTTATCGGCACCGTTGATGGTGACTTCGGCGACTCCGTCGAGTTTGGACAGGCGGGCGGCGATGATTGAATCGGCCAGGTCATAGAGTTCGGCGGCGGCGATGGTTTCGCTTTGCAGGGCCAGGATCATGACCGGAATCATATTGGGATTCATCTTGGTGTAGCTGGGTGGATTGGGCATGTCGGCGGGTAGGGTGGGGATGGCGGCGTTTATGGCGGCCTCGACATCGCGGGCGGCGGAATCGATGGATTTGGACAGGGCGAATTGGATGATGATTTGGGTTCTGCCGAGGCTGCTGCGGGAGGTCAGTTCGGTCACGCCGGCGATCTGGCCGAGGCGCAGTTCGAGCGGGGTAGCGACGCTGCTGGCCATGGTTTCGGGGCTGGCTCCGGGCAGGTTGGCCTGGATGCGGATGGTGGGGAGATCGACGGTGGGGAGGCTGGCGACGGGCAGACGGGTGAAGGCAGCGATACCGGCTGCGAGGATGAAGACCATGATCAGCAGGGTAGCGACGGGGCGGCGGATGAAGATGGCGGAGATATTCATGGGGCTATTCTATCGCAAGGATAGAATAGCTGTCATTAAATATGCCTATCACTTATGACAAATGGGTTCCAAGGCGCAGCCTTGGCGGGTTCTCAGGGCAGCGCCCTGAGTGGGTTTGGGCGAAGCCCAAGCGCGAAGCGCAACGAGGTGGTCACAGACCGATTTACAAATTGAAGCGTCGCAGACAAATAAGAATCCCGCGAAATTGGTTGTTAAAATTAAGTTTTTAGCGCGTTCTTTTACTCCCATGAATTATTTATCCTTGCGAGCTTGCGAACGCAGTGAGCAAAAAAGCGAGCAAGGGTAAATAATTCATATGAACGCGCTGGAATCACAATCCAACCTTTTTTGTCATTCCCAGTAGGGTTGCAACCTCAGACGGGGAATCCCCCTCTCTTTTTTAATCTCTGAAAGCAAAGCGAGATTACCCGACTCGCCGCTAAAGCGTCGGCGGGTAATGACAATGGGTGGGGGAAGGCAGCAGGTAATGACGGTGGGCATCCGCCTTTCTATTGTCATTCCCCGCCAGGTTGCTTCACTAGTGAAGCAACCGCAGACGGGGAATCTCGCTTTATTTAACAGCCTGAATGCTCCCCCTTGCAACCGAAAATTTCTGCAACTGAATTTAGTTGCAGTTTGCCAAAAATTGAACTAACCTATCTATCACGATGTGCAATTTCGCCATCGATAACTCTAATGAGGTTTTAAAATGATGCAACACTTTAACTTTAACGAGGACATTAGCAATGTCAAAGAGTCAGAAATTAATCACCCGCCTTCTTGGCAAGCCCAAGGATTTTACCTGGAGTGAATTGGTTCAGCTTCTAAACAGCCTTGGTTTTTACGAACACAAATCCGGCCATACGGGCGGGTCGAAGAGGAAATTCGTAAATCCTAAAACCAACCTCAAGATTTCTATCCATAAACCTCATCCAAAGGAAATTTTGAAATCCTATCAAGTGACGGATATTATTAAATCTCTCAACAAGAAATAAATACAATGAAAGAATTAATGGAGTACAAGGGCTATTATGGCTCCCTCAAATACAGCGCGGAGGACGAGGTCTTCCACGGCAAGCTGGAATTCATCCGCGACCTCGTAACCTATGAGGCCGATAGTGCCGCCCAAATCAAAACCGAGTTCCAAACCGCAGTCGATGACTATCTTGAATTCTGCAAAGAAATTGGTTCGGCACCCGACAAGCCCTTCAAAGGCAGCTTTAATGTCAGGCCTGGCCCCGAACTGCACGAAAAACTCGCTAAGTTGGCCAATGATGCTGGCGTTTCGCTGAATAAAATCGTCACGGCGGCCCTGAACGACTATATCAAGGCCCATGGCAAATAGGGGGCACAGCCGCGCTAACCCACCCTTGCTTCAAACCCAGCAGTGGCGAGGGCGGCAATCAAGGCCGAGGGGGTAATTCCCGCCCCATCCACCACCGCCGTTTTTTGCGCCAAATCGACCGTGACAGAACTGACCCCGGCGACCGTCCGCAATGACTTCTCGACCGAGGCGGCACAGCCACCACAATGCATCCCTTCAACCGACAGTTTGAGCATAAAATCCCTCCATCTATGGCGTAACCAGTTTCTTGACCATCTCCGGCGATTCCGCCTGTCTTTGCCGCAGGTCGCGGTCGATCTCGGTCCTAATCGCGTCATTGCTATTCAAGGCTCCCGCCGCCTTAAGCAGGGCAATATCCGAAGCAGCCTTGGGCGCGCCCGGTTCCTTTTTTGGCACCGCTACCGCACCATCGTTATTCTTGATAATCACCGCCTTGCCCTGAGCATCAGGAGTCGCAGTTACCGTGCGGCTGGTCACCGGCACGGGCGGGCGCAGGCCAAAGTCGGGCGGTATGACCAGCGGCATATGGCGATCAACCAGGAACTCGTCGGGCGGAGTTCGCTCCAGCCCAATTGAGCGACGCGCCTGCTGGGTACAGCCCGCCAAGACCGTCACGCCAACCACCGCCATCACGACCGCAATTCGATTAATGTGATACTGCATTCTCGCCCTTACCCGCCCGGTTTAATCAAAAAAGCTCAATCAAAAAAGTTCAATCCAAAAACTCACAGTCTATATAGACTTGTTTGATCCTTTAAACAAGTCAAACAGAATGATAATCCCAACCCCGATCACAATGGTACTGTCGGCAAGGTTAAAGGCCGGCCAGCCCCAACTGCCGATATGAAAATACAAAAAATCATAGACCGCGCCAAATCTCAGCCGATCCAGACCATTGCCAATCGCTCCCCCGGCAACCAAACCAACCGCGATGGAGCGACTGAGCAGAGGTTGCAAAAACAACCAGACCAGCAGACCAATCGAGACCACAAGGGCCAAGACGGTAAAGAAGATCGCCCCCGCACGACCACTCTCGGCAAAAAGGCTGAAGCTGACTCCAGTATTCCAGGCCGAAACCAGCATAAAATAGCTTCCATATTCCAAGACCGGGTCACGGCCGCTAAAAAAATCCCGCACCATGGCCTTGCTGACCTGATCGGCAAGCACAACCCCCACCGTCAGCAGCAGGGCGAGGAGCAGCAATTTTATACGGTTTGTAAGGGTCATGATTTTCTCCAATGGTTAGGCAGCAGGCCTACGAGCGGTGGTCAATTCGATCTTATATCCATCAGGGTCCTCGACAAAGGCAATGACCGAGGTGCCGTGCTTCATCGGGCCAGCCGGGCGCGGAATCTTCGCACCATTGGCCGCCAAGACTTCACAGGCGGCATAGACATCCGGCACCGCCAGGGCAA
>JASGCE010000267.1 GCA_030054295.1 Minisyncoccota bacterium | reverse complement strand
CCCCCCCCCCCCCCCCCCCCCCCCCCCCCCCGACAAATTTTAATTTAAGTTACGCCCCTGAGTTTTTGAATTCTCAACTGAACGAAGAATATCTGATTATCTTGCTCGGAAATATTGCCAAACCGTCGCGGGCGGGAAGTTTAACCAGACCTGCTTAACCGCCCGCGATTCAACGGTTTTATCGTTCAATTTAAGCGGGTTAGAAAAGAAATAACTATATTGAAAAACCTTGCCATTATTATTCATAATCGCAAAAACCGATTCGATAAACTGACTGCGAAATTCGGCATCAAAGTTTTTAAGCGGCAAGCTCGAGATGGTAAAGTCAAAACTGCCCCGTAACTCCGTAGGCAAAATCTGCGCCAGATTGCGGGCATCGCCGACAATCACATTGATGGTTGGATAGAGTCTTTTCAGTTCATCGGCCAAAATCGGATTGATCTCGACGACATAGAGATTCTGCGGCGGCAAACCCATGGCCAATAGATTCTGGGTGATGACCCCCGTGCCCGCCCCCAATTCCAAAACCAATGGACTGGCGGCAATCTGCAAGGGGTTTAGACCCGAAGCAATCGCGCGAGTCATTGCCTTGACCAGCCATGGCGAACTCGGGAAAACCGTACCCACCTGTTTGGGATTGAGCAGAAACTGTTTGAACAGTTCTCGCTTTTTAATTCTGCGGTGGAGTCTCTCAGCCGTTACATCCCTAACCAACATTGAACCAGACCTCGAGTTGTTGTTTTATTCAGCTGCACTTATAAAGATATTTTACTTTTTTTCATAGTCAAATCATGATTTTTGTTTTTGCCATGAGTTTAACATATTGACATCATCGGGCTTTGAATCGACAAATACCTGACCATTGCTGCGGTGTTCGACCTTCCAAAATGGCGCCGCCGACTTAAGCCAGTCCATAACAAAGTCACAGCCCTGAATGGCAGCCTTGCGGTGCGGAGCCGCTGTCAAGACCAGCACAATCGGCTCCCCAGCCGCGAGTTTGCCATAGCGGTGAATCACAGTGACTGCGGTCAGTTCAAAGCGGTTTTTAGCCTCATCGGCGATTTCGGTCAATTGCCGCTCGGCCATCTGGGGATAGTGTTCGATCTCGAGAAACTGCACCGATTCAAGCCCTTGAGCCGTCTCGGCAAAGTCGCGCACCAACCCGACAAAAATCGCAATGCCACCATGAACCTTCAGTTCGGCCAGAAATTGATCATATTCCTGCCCAACCGAGAATTTTTCTGTCGTAACTGTAATCAAAATGGTTCCTGGTTCAAATAGTGTTTACAAGGGGGGCGGATGCCCCCCGTCTCGCTTCGCTCGACTCCCCCCGCTGGATAGCCTTTTGCTTCGCAAAACGCTATGAGGGGTTAGGGGATGTTAAAACCTACCAAAACCCCTCATCGCGTTGCCCTTTATGGGCAAGGCGATCCAGAGGGGGTGAGACTTGCGCCCGTCAGCGAAAGCTGACATATCGGCGCAAGTCGAGGGGGCATCCGCCCCCTTCTAAAAGGAGATATTCAGTTAAGCTATTCGGTAAACAAAGATTCTCCCCTCATTTGTCTGTAACAAAACCAGTGGCAAGTTCGGTTGGTTTTGGAGTAATATGGATTAAGGTTACGGTTAATCAATCGGTAACAATGCTACTCCATTGCCCGCGCGAGAGCAAGCCATGCCACAGCGAGTTCAACCATAATGACCCTTGCCGAGCGGATTAACTTCTTTGCCCCCGAATCGCTTGCCCTGCTCGCCCCGCGCGAAGACTGTGGCGAGCGCCCGCCGCTGCAATTTGGGCAGCTATCGGCAATCATGATTCGTACCGCCCGACAGCTACTCGACCTGGGGATCACCCCGCAGGATCGGATTGCCCTGGTTCTACCCAACTGCCCCGAGATGGCCGCCTTGTTTTTGGCCGTGGTGGACTATGGCTGTGCTGCGCCGCTCAATCCGGCCTATCGTGCCGATGAACTGCGATTCTATCTCACCGACCTATCGGCCAAGGCGGTGGTGATTGCTGCCGGGGCCGAGAATTCAGCCGCAGCCGAAGTCGCCCGCGAACAAGGGATTATGGTGCTGGTCATGGCCGCGCGATCTGATCTGGCGGTTGGTCATTTTGATCTGGTGCTGCAAGGAATGCCAAGGGTTGCAAGACTCGCCCCATCAACACCGCTGGGGGAGTCCAAAACCAGCCTGATTCTTCATACCTCGGGCACTACCGCGCGGCCCAAGATTGTCCCCTTGACTTGTGGCAATCTGCTGGCCTCGGCGGGCAATATTGCCGCGACATTGAAGCTGGCACCTGCTGATCGCTTGCTGGGGATTATGCCGCTCTTCCATATTCATGGGCTGATGGCCGGTTTGCTGGCCCCCCTGCTGGCGGGTTCGAGTGTTTTTGTCACCCCGGGTTTTAATGGCCTAAGGTTTTATGGCTGGCTCGAGGAATCCGAACTCAGCTGGTACACTGCCGTCCCCACCATGCACAGCACCATCCTCGCCCGCAGTTTACGCAATCGCGCGGCCATTGAATCTTCGCGTGGGCGGCTGAGGTTTATTCGCTCCAGCTCCTCGGCCTTGGCGCCAAAACTGCTGCACGAACTCGAGACAATATTTGCCTGTCCGGTCGTTGAATCCTATGGCATGACCGAGGCGAGTCACCAGATGGCCAGCACCAGCCTTG
>JASGCE010000066.1 GCA_030054295.1 Minisyncoccota bacterium | reverse complement strand
CTAAGAACAGTTTGCCGAGCTAAAGCTCGGACTGTTCTAAGTTCAGAATGACAAGTTTGGTGTTTTTCAGGGTTTCCTTAAAAACTACACATTTTGACTGACTTAACTAAAATCTATTCCAGAATTGCCATAATCGGTTGCAAGGCGGAGCCTTCAGACTGATGACAAAGTCCCAAAATGCACTACACCTCCCCTTCCTCAGGAAGGGGAGGATAGTCGCAGCTTGGCAGCTTGCTGCCTAGCGAGACTTGGAGGGGTTGGTTAGTCTGTTGATTTTAAAACAATAATCCAACCCCTCCAAGAGAACCTAAGGCTCGCCTACGGCTTCGCTAAGGTTTTCTATCCTCTCCCTGCTAGGGGGAGGCAACGGTGAAACATGCATCAAAATTAATGTTTCGCTCCTCTTAAACATGAAAATGCTCTAGTGTCCACCCTTATCCATCTCGACCATCAGTTTTTTGCGGACGGCCTTGACATCACTGGTTTTAAAGTTTTGAGGTTTGTTGCCCCAACTTTGACTGATGTAGGTCAATACATCCGCAACTTCGTGATCCTTGAGGTCCCAAGCGGGCATCATGCTGTCATAGACCTGGCCATTGACTGTGATTTTGCCACTTAATCCAGCGATCACGACGCGGATGGCTCGTTCCATGTTTTCGTTAAAATAGTCTGCCTTGGCGAGAGGCGGAAAGGACTGAGGAATGCCTTGTCCCTTGGGCTGGTGACAGGCGGAACAATTGTTGCGATAGATAATTTCGCCAGCCTTAATCTTGTCGGCAAGAGGCTTATCCTTGACCAGGCTTTTCGCGGTCTTAGGTTTATCGCTAGCCATGGTAGCGACATTGGCTCCCTCGGGCTGATAGATCTCGTCGCTCTGCTTCCCAGAATAGACCAATTTGTCTTGGCTTGCCTTGCTATCGACGCTGGCGACCATCAGGTGACCCAAGGCTCCTTTGTTAAAGGCACGAGTAAGGGCATGATCAACCAAAATATAGGTTCCCGAGGCTGGGGTCATAAATTCGACAATCGCGGCTCCGCCCGGAGCAACAAGTGTCGTCTGAATATTGGTTCCAGGAGCCGACATAGACCCTTCTTGCCAGACGCGATCAAAAATCTGCCCAATGATGTGAAATGAACTGACCAGGTTAGGACCGCCGTTGCCGATAAAGATTCGCACAGTCTCGCCAACCTTCGAGGTCAAGGCCTTTTCATTCTGCAATGCCCCCATCGCGCCGTTAAAAAGAACATAGTCAGGTTTCTCGGCCACCGCCTTTTCCATGCTAAAGGCTTGCAGTCCCTTTTCTCCGGTGCTGCCCTGGGTATAGAAGTCACCTTGCATTACATAATATTCACGATCAACCTTGGGCAGACCCTCGGCGGGTTCGACCAGTATCAAGCCGTACATGCCGTTGGCAATATGCATGGCCACCGGTGCCGTCGCACAATGATAGACATAAAGTCCCGGGTTTAGTGCCTTAAACGAGAATACCGAACTGTGACCTGGGGCAGTGAAGGAGGAGGTTCCGCCGCCGCCCGGACCATTGACAGCATGAAGGTCGATGTTATGGGGATTCTTGTTTTTTGGATGGTTATTCAGGTGGAATTCGACCAGGTCTCCTTCGCGGACTCGAATAAAGTTGCCGGGAACCTTGCCACCGTAGGTCCAAAAATTATAATTCACACCGTCGGCAATTGGGCTCACCTCTTCCTTGACCTCGAGGTTGACGATGACCTTGGTCGCAAATTTGCGGGTGATCGGGGGTGGTACGAAGGGGGCCTCGACTAATTTAGCGAACTCCTCCCCTTGAATGGCGGCTTCGATATTATCAGTCTTGCTGGCAGCCTGTGCGGGGGTGGTGAAGGGCGAGAGACTTGCCAGAATAAAGGCAAAAAGATAAAAACACTTCTTCATTTGACACTCCATTTAGTGATTGTTGTAACGATTAAGCATAGGTTTTAATAATAAGCATTATAAATTAAAGGAATAATAGTGTCAATAAAACTGATGAAAAAATCTCGATTGGTAAGGCTGCAAATTCGCCTACCCCCTCCGTCGTGACCGCGACCGCCCCGACCGCGCCTTGGCCTCGGCAGCCCGGTCCTGCTTGACAAGGGCCAGACCCATATTGCCGGGCGTGCCAGCCCGCCGCGAGGAATTACTGAGCGAGCCACTGGTACCCGTTCCCGGACCAAAACTAATCCCCAAATCCTGCGCCTCCAGCCGCCGCAATTCGTCACGGAGTCGCGCCGCCTCCTCAAACTCCAAATTAGCAGCCGCCTCACGCATTTGCTTCTCGACCTCGGCAATAACCTGTTTAAGATTATGCCCAACCAATGTCCCTGACCCAATTCCCGTATCAACCGTCAAATGGTCGGCTTCATAAACCGACTGCATCAGATCGGCTATGCCCCGAACAATCGAGGTCGGGGTTATCCCATTCTCAGCATTGTATTTCTGCTGTTTTTCGCGCCGCCGATTGGTCTCCTCAATCGCCGCAGTGAGCGAATCGGTCATCTTATCGGCATAGAGAATCGCCCGCCCCTCGAGATTCCGCGCCGCGCGGCCAATGGTTTGAATGAGCGAGGTTTTCGACCGCAAAAACCCCTCCTTATCCGCATCCAAAACCGCCACCAAAGCACATTCAGGAATGTCCAAACCTTCGCGCAGCAGATTAATGCCGATCAAGACATCAAAAACCCCAAGCCGCAAATCGCGGATGATCTCAATCCGCTCCAGAGTCTCGATATCCGAATGAAGATAGCGCACGCGAATCCCGGCATCGCCCATATATTCGGTCAAGTCCTCGGCCATTTTTTTGGTCAGGGTCGTGACCAGGGCCCGCTGCCCCTTGGCCGCCAGCTGCTTGCATTCGCCAATCAAATCATCGACCTGAGTCGCAATCGGACGGACAATACAGATGGGATCGATGAGGCCAGTGGGGCGCACCAGTTGCTCGGCAAAAACCCCTTGAGTGCGCTCGAGTTCCCACCTGCCGGGGGTCGCCGAGACAAAGACGGTCTGCGGGCGAAACTGATCCCATTCCTCAAACTTGAGCGGACGGTTATCAATGGCCGAGGGTAACCGAAAACCATAGGCAGTCAGAGTCGATTTGCGCGAAAAATCCCCCTTATACATGGCCCCAATCTGCGAGACCGTGACATGGGATTCATCAACAATTAACAATGAATCCTTGGGCAGATATTCCATCAGGGTCGGGGGTGGTTCTCCCGCCTTGCGACCCGATAAATAGCGCGAATAGTTTTCGATCCCAGCGCAGCTTCCCGTCGCCTCCAGCATCTCGAGGTCGAAGCGAGTCCGTTCCTCCAGCCGCTGCGCCTCCAGCAATTTATTGTCGCGGTACAGTTCGTCGAGTCGCTGTTGCAGCTCGACCTTAATCTGTTTAATCGCCTGATTGAGGGTCGGGCGCGGCGTGACATAGTGGCTGTTGGCATATAATCTTACCGACTCCAATTCGCTGGTGCGCTCGCCGGTCAGGGGGTCGAATTCGGTAATCGATTCCAGTTCGCTACCGAAAAGCGAAAATCGCCAGGCGCGGTCTTCATAGTGGGCCGGAAAGACCTCGACCGAATCGCCGCGAACGCGAAAGGTGCCGCGTTGGAAACCCATGTCGTTGCGTCGATATTGCAGCTCGACCAGTCGCTTGATGAAGGCCTCGCGGTTGACCTGGTCGCCCTTGGCCAGCGGCACGACCATGCTGGAATAGGTCTCGACCGAGCCAATACCATAGATGCAGGAGACCGAGGCGACGATAATCACATCGCGCCGTTCCAACAGGGCGCGAGTTGCACTGTGGCGCATCCGATCGATCTGTTCATTGATCTCGGCTTCTTTATCGATATAGGTGTCGGTGCGCGGAACATAGGCCTCGGGCTGGTAATAGTCGTAGTAACTGACAAAATATTCGACGGCATTATGGGGAAAAAACGACTTGAACTCGCCATAGAGCTGCGCCGCCAGAGTCTTATTATGGGCGAGAATCAGGGCCGGTCGCTGGCTCCGTTCAATGAGATGCGCCATGGTGAAGGTCTTGCCCGAACCGGTGACTCCCAGCAGAACCTGGTCGCGTTCATGGCCCTCTAGCCCACGCAGCAGTTGGTTGATGGCCTCGGGCTGATCGCCCGCCGGGGCAAAGTCGGACTCGATTTGCAGACGGTGGAGCATCTTGCGCTCGGGCAAATCTGCCGGTCGCGAACCACTGAGCGGATCGTCATAATAGGGTATCTGCATGGAGTGAGTATATACGAGAGTTTTAAAGACTACGAGTCACTCTCGCTCGGCGATCTGTTTTTCATAAAGCGCAAAAAGGTGGGCGAGCCTTTGCTGGTCGGTTTCAAACCCCTTGGGGTCATAGAGCCGATCCACCGCGCGGTCAAGGGATTGGTGGGCTTTGGTCAATTTACTGGTCATGAACTTGGGGTCGTACAATGTCGCCAAGGATGAGTCAGGCGTCTCGGCACGAATATCCAAAATCTCCTGCGCCAAGGGTTCCAGTTTTATTGCCTTGGAATGAAAACCATCAGGAACTGGAAAGGTGTTATAGACTATGGTGATGGAGTAACGAGGGTCGCTCTTGAGTTTACCCCCTACATTACGAAACCAAAGCATGTGCAAGGCAGAAGAAAGTATTCCAAAAAGCCAGAGTGGTGGATCAATAACAATTTCAACGGCACCGTTAGGAATCACAGGAGGTTCAAAAAATGCTACTGGGATATATTTGAGTCTCTCTGTACTAACCCTTGGTACACAAAGAAATGTAGATTTTGGTATCACAGTCTCAGCAAATTCATCTGGAAATTTTGCAAATTCTAATGTTGTCTTTCTTAGGCTTTTTAACCGAAATTCTCTCACAGATTCAACAATATTACTGAGTACCGGAATTGCTTTTAATTCATCCGAAGTGATTCCTTTTAAACTTAAAATCCATCTTGGTTTACCGCTTAACATATTTTTTGCACCAATTAATGGGAATAAAAATTTTTCAACGCGCGGTTCCAGTAGCAACAATTTGTTCTTTTGAGACTCATCAAAATGAAAATGTCCCCCATCAATTGGTTGTGATCCAAAAATCATACGCGGAAATCCATTCATAGGGATTTTTGAACTAGCAACAATAAGATTTGAAAATTCATAGCTGCTTACATTAAGTAGTGATGGTGAAATAAAATCAACAATCTCAATGCGTGGTTTTCCATATATACCATCCTGTCTTTTTCCGCGCGAGTTTTTGCCCTTTGCCTTGGACCTGTTTTCGCTGTCGTAATGAAAAAGAATCCTCTTCGCGGGTTTATCATCTTCGCGATTCAAACCGATTATTACGCAATGAACTGCCGCAGCTTTTTTAAGCGGTGATTGCCAAGCAAAGGTCTGATGGGCAAAAAGAATCTGGTGTTTATACTTGTCTAAAATAATAGGCCAAAGTTGCTCGACCTGTTCACCTTGGCAAATGGAATTAGAGGCAACAAAACCTATTCTAGCGCGACCATTTTGGTTATAGTCTGTGGCACGGATAAACCATGCACAAACAAAATCCAAGGTTCCGCCATTACCTCCGAGGTCTGCGATTCTCCGCAACTGTTGGCGCTGTTTTGGGGATTGCATTTTGGCCCCTACAAAAGGCGGATTGCCGATGATATAGCTACATTCGGCGGCGGGCAGAACAGATTCCCAATCCAGTTCTAGAGCATCATCCTGAATAATGTTAGGGGAGGAAGTAATAGGAATTCGGCTATATCGTACTTCTGTCTTATCGCCATTTTTGCGATTTTGTATCGATGCGGATTTCGAAAATTCAATGTTTTGCAATTGGTCTATCATCCAAAGGGCGGCTTCGGTAATGGCCTGGGCGGTTGGGTTCAATTCAATGCCGTAAAATTGATCGACATTGACCCTGGGTTCATAATCGGGATTGCCATTGACAGCGATATTCTGGGCAATAGCCGATTCGCGGCGCACCAGTATTGATTCTAGTTCGAGTTTGCGAATCTGCTCGTAAGCACAGAGTAAAAAACTCCCGCAACCGCAGGCCGGGTCAAAGAATTTTAAGCCCCTTAGTTTCTGTTCATAGGCGTGTAACTTCTCACTTTGGTGGGTTAAATTTTTTATCTGCTCTAGTTCCTCTTGTAATTCCGTTAAGAACAATGGCCCCAGAACCCGCAAAATATTCTCTTCGCTGGTATAGTGTACCCCGAGTTCGCGCCGTTCCTTTGGCTCCATCACCGATTCAAACAGGGTGCCAAAAATAATGGGAGAAATTTGCCTCCAATTTTTCTTGCCTAAATCGAGAATAATTTTTCTCATCCCTAAATCAAAGGGCGCATCGGGCAAATTTCCATCAAATATTCCCCCATTGATATAGGGAAAATCCTTAACGCCAGTGATAAAGATTTGCTTTCGATCCTTTTGATTTAAAGCTCTATAAATTTGCCCCAGTTGAATGCCAAAATCATGTCCATCTTCACGAGTTTTAGTTCGCAAATAACTATAAAAAATATTTCGATATTCAATGATGCCGCTATCGGCAGCAAAGAGACAGAATACAATACGGATTAGAAATTTTATCGTGAAATCTTCTGGATACTCTAACTCATGGAGTTTATCACGAAGTTCTGCGAGCTTTTCTGCAACATGATAGTCTAAATCTTCTGGAGCAAAAAATTCTAAATCTTCTTTCCAAAATTCTGGAGCAAAAAACAGGCACCATTTTTCATAATCTTGAAGAGTAAATCTATATTCCTCTGTCCACTCCCGATGTTCAAAAATATCCTTCACTTCAATGTCTACTTTTGCAATTCTTCGTACCAAAAAATTCTGAAAATCGCAAACCATCACCCATTCAGGTTTATCTTCATCGTTCAACGCCTTCCTATAATTCATAGCCTGCACGAAGGCATCATCAAGATTTTTTCCTAACGATTTCTGTTCAATCAAAATTTTCTTTGGCCACAAAAGATCAACAAAAGCTGCACCTCGTTTCTTGGAAGTACCAAGCTTTTCAATGAAATGTTCGAAAACAGCAACCTTCTTACGATCAATTCCGAAGACACCAAAAAAATCATTTAAGAAAGAATGAGTGTCTTGTTTTTCCTTGGTCGCATCTTTCCATTCAGCCGCAAATCGTGCCGCCCTTAACAATGCTTCATTTTGTGAAATAAATGCCATTTTCACCTCGGTTAATAACTTGATGATATGATAAATGCCACGAATCTGCAATTCGTGTATAGTAGTTTTATCTTTGAATGAGATGATTAGACAGACTGGAGCATAATATGTCGGCAATGATGGAAACCGATCGGATATTTTACACGGATTCGGGGCTTGATCAGGGGCGGGTGAGTGCGCTGGTTGGCGATGCTCTCAAGGGCATGGATGATGGCGAACTGTTCCTGGAATATTCGCAGTCAGAAAGTTTCAGCTTCGACGATGGCAAACTTAAAAATGCCAATTTTGACACGACTCAGGGCTTTGGCCTCAGGGCGGTAGCGGGAGAGGCTCAGGGCTATGCCCATGCCAACGAAATCTCCGAGGCCGCGATTAAACGGGCCGCTGCCACCGTGCGCTCGGTGCGCTCGGGCTATGATGGCACGATGGCCGAGGCTCCCGCTGGCACCAACCGCAGTCTTTACACCGGCGAATCGCCGCTTCAAGCCGTCAGCTTTGCAGATAAGATCAAGGTGCTGAATGACATTGACCGCTATGCCCGTGGCTGCGATTCACGGGTGGTGCAGGTGATGGTCTCGCTGGCTTCGGAATGGTCGGCGGTGCAGATTGTTCGCGGCGATGGCAGTCATTTTGCCGATTTGCGCCCGCTGGTTCGCCTGAGTGTCTCGGTGATGGTGGGGGATAAGGGGCGGCAGGAGATGGGCAGCTATGGCGCGGGCGGGCGGGTCGGCTACAAGACCTATCTCACGCCCGAATTCTGGCAGGCTTCGGTGGACGAGGCCCTGCGGCAGGCATTGGTCAATCTCGATTCGGTGGCGGCTCCGGCGGGGGAGATGCCGGTGGTGCTGGGGGCCGGTTGGCCGGGGATATTGCTGCATGAAGCCATTGGCCATGGGCTGGAGGGGGATTTTAACCGCAAGAAGACCTCGGCCTTTTCGGGTCTGCTGGGCCAGCGGGTTGCCGCGCCGGGGGTGACGGTGGTCGATGATGGTACGATACCCGACCGCCGTGGTTCGATTACGGTTGATGACGAGGGTACCCCTTCGTCGCGGACGGTCTTGATCGAGGATGGAATCCTCAAGGGCTATTTGCAAGACCGATTGAATGCGCGACTGATGAAGATGCCCGCAACCGGCAATGGTCGCCGCCAATCCTATTCCCATGCCCCGATGCCGCGCATGACCAACACCATAATGGAAAATGGTCAGCACTATGCCGAGGAGATTATCGCCTCGGTCAAACGCGGCATCTATGCGGTCAATTTTGGCGGCGGGCAGGTCGATATTACCAACGGCAAGTTTGTCTTTAGTGCGTCAGAGGCTTACCTCATCGAGGATGGCAAGGTCGGCCCGGCCATCAAGGGTGCAACCCTGATCGGCAATGGCCCCGATGCCCTGACCAAGGTCTCGATGATTGGCCGCGATTCACGACTCGATCCGGGCATTGGTACCTGCGGCAAGGCTGGGCAATCGGTGCCGGTCGGAGTGGGGCAACCGACCATGCTGATGACCGGCTTGACCGTGGGTGGCACGGCAACGGCATAAGATTGGTTTAGACCTGTGGCGCAAAAACCGCTAAAAGAATGACATGACCAAATACCTGAGTATCCGAGGGGCGCGGGAGCATAACCTCAAGAATATCGACATTGATTTGCCGCGCGACCAGCTGATTGTGATCACCGGCCTGTCGGGTTCGGGCAAGTCGAGTCTCGCCTTTGACACCATCTATGCCGAGGGGCAGAGGCGATATGTCGAGAGCCTCTCGGCCTATGCCCGCCAGTTCCTTGAACTGATGCAAAAACCCGATGTCGATTTGATCGAGGGCCTGTCGCCGGCCATATCGATTGAGCAAAAAACCACCTCGAAGAATCCGCGTTCGACGGTGGGAACCGTGACCGAAATCTATGACTATTTGCGGCTGCTCTATGCCCGTTGCGGCACGCCATTTTCCCCGGCGACGGGATTGCCGATTGAGAGTCAAACCATCTCGCAAATGGTGGATCGACTCTTGCTGCTGCCCGATAAAACGCGCCTTTTGCTGCTCGCGCCGGTGGTTCGTGGGCGTAAGGGGGAATATCGCAAGGAGCTGATAGAACTGCAAAAACGCGGTTTCCAGCGGGTCAAGATCGACGATAAACTCTACGAGATTGATCAGGCCCCGACCCTCAATAAAAAACTCAAACACGATATTATGGTGGTGGTGGATCGGGTCGAGATCGGTGCCGAGGGCCTAGCACAACGACTGGCTGATTCCTTGGAGACTGCCCTTGAACTGGCCGATGGTCTGGTCTTTGCCGAGGTCATCGACCGCGAGCAAAAGACGCTCGAGACCCTGACCTTCTCGGCCAAATTCGCCTGTCCGGTTTCGGGCTTTACGATTGAATCGATTGAGCCGAGACTATTCTCCTTCAACAATCCTTACGGGGCCTGTCCCAGTTGCGATGGCCTTGGGGTAAAATATTATTTCGATCCTTTGCGGGTCGTGCCAGACGAAAATAAATCGCTTGCCGATGGAGCCATTGCCCCGTGGGCCGGTCAGACCGTGATCTATTACGAACAGGCATTGCAGTCGCTGGCGGCGAGTCAAAAGGTCTCGATGCGCCTGCCCTGGAATAGCCTGCCGCCCGAATTTAAAACTCTGGTGCTTTTTGGCTCGGGTGGGGAGAAGGTGGCGATGGAGTTTGGCGATTCCAATGCCGCGACGACCAAAAAAAGCGCGACCAAGAAATTCACCACCGAGACGGCCTTTGAAGGGGTGATTCCCAATCTCGAGCGCCGTTGGCGCACGACCGAGAGCAACTGGATGCGGGAGGATTTGGAACGATACCAGAGCCGCGCCCCCTGCGATGATTGCCATGGTTTCAGGCTCAAGCCTGAGGCCCTCGCGGTCAAGATCAACCACCGCCATATTGGCGAGGTCACGGCCCTGTCGATTGCCGAGGCGGTGCAGTGGTTCGGTTCCCTGCGCGAGGCCCTCTCGCCCAAGAACCAAGAGATCTCCGTGCGAATCCTCAAGGAGATTAACGAGCGGCTGGGGTTCTTGCAGAATGTTGGTTTGGATTACCTAACCATGGCCCGCAATTCGGGAACCCTGTCGGGTGGTGAGAGTCAACGCATTAGGTTGGCCTCACAGATTGGCTCGGGCCTGACCGGGGTGCTTTATGTTCTCGATGAACCCTCCATCGGGCTGCACCAGCGCGATAATGATCGTTTGCTGACGACCCTAAAAAGGCTGCGCGACCTCGGCAATACGGTGATTGTGGTGGAGCATGACGAGGAGGCGATTCGCGCCGCCAACTACCTGGTCGATATGGGGCCAGGGGCGGGGATTCACGGCGGGCAGATTATCGCTCAGGGGACACCCGAACAGGTGATTGCCAATCCGAACAGCTTGACTGGCGACTATCTGGCCCTGCGCAAATTTATCGCCATTCCGGCCGAGCGGCGGGCCGGCAAGGCCAAACAGTCGATCAAGATTATTGGGGCCAAGGGTAATAACCTCCAGAATGTCTCGGTGACCATTCCGCTCGGCAAGTTCGTCTGTGTGACTGGGGTTTCGGGCGGGGGGAAATCGACCCTGATTATCGAGACTCTCTATAAGGCCCTCGCCCATCGGATGAATGGCGCGCGCGACCTGCCCGCGGCCCATGATCAGATCGAGGGGATGGAGTTCATCGATAAGATTATCGATATTGATCAATCGCCGATTGGTCGGACTCCGCGGTCTAATCCCGCGACCTATACTGGGGCCTTTGCCCCCCTGCGCGACTGGTATGCCCAGCTGCCCGAGTCTAAGGCGCGGGGCTATGGGCCAGGGCGGTTCAGTTTTAATGTCAAGGGCGGTCGCTGTGAAGCCTGTCAGGGCGATGGCGTGATCAAGATCGAGATGCATTTCCTGCCCGATGTCTTTGTCCAGTGCGATGTCTGCAAGGGGCAGAGATATAACCGCGAGACCCTCGAGGTGCGGTTCAAGGATCGCAATATTGCCCAGGTTCTCGACATGACGGTGGAGGAGGGGGCTGAGTTTTTCCGCGCTGTGCCACAGGTGCGGGATCGTTTGGCCACTCTGGCGCGGGTTGGGCTTGGCTATATTCACATTGGCCAGCAGGCCACTACCCTGTCGGGCGGGGAGGCCCAGCGGGTCAAGCTGGCCAAGGAACTGTCGCGGCGAGCGACTGGCCAGACCCTCTATATTCTCGACGAGCCGACCACCGGATTGCATGTCCATGATGTGCGAAAACTGCTGGAGGTTTTGCAGGCACTGGTCGATCAGGGCAATACGGTGTTGGTGATCGAACATAATCTCGATGTGATCAAGACGGCGGACTGGATTATCGACCTTGGCCCTGACGGTGGCGACAAGGGCGGGCGAATCGTCGCACAGGGCACGCCCGAGCAGGTTGCCAAGGTCAAGACCAGCCATACCGCGCTTTATCTTGATACCGTATTGTCTTCAACGCCGAGGGGGGGTGGCTGAAGTCTGCTGAATAGCCTCGTGCTATCGCACGACGCTATGAGGGGTGATGGGAGGGTTATAACCATTCGATACCCCTCATCGCGTTGCGTTAGCAAGGCAATCCAGCGGGGGGAATCGAGCGAAGCTCGATGGGGG
>JASGCE010000266.1 GCA_030054295.1 Minisyncoccota bacterium | reverse complement strand
TGTTCTAAGCTCAGAATGACAAGTTTGGAGTTTTTCAGACCTTCCTAAAGGGAGGTGGGACAGTTACAGCAGTTCACAGTTTGACTGAAATAAAAATTTCCCATTCCCGCGCATCACTGCCCCGTTAAGGGGGCAGCTGCGGGGAATCCCAAAGGCTATGTTCCTCAGTTAAGCAACCTTGTTGGTCACCAAACCGGTATTGGTCGAGCTGCTGGTCAGGGAGGAGGTGCTTTTGGAAGCCTCTAGGCTGATGGCAGCGGCGGCAGCGGCGGCATTCTTCTTGTCGTAGGTTTGAATTCCCGAACCGGCCAGAACCTTGGGTTCCAGGGCCTTGGTATATTCGGCGGAAGCTGCTTTAATATCCATGATTAACTCCTCTAAGTTCAAAATAGCCTATAAACTATACAGGCTTAACCAACCATAGTCAAGAATGATTAAGAAACCATTAAAATCCAAACATATGGTCGAAGGCAAATCCGCCCGCAGGATTGACCAGGCCATGGAAACCAAAGAGTCGGCAGGTCGTATCCCGCACCAGAACTGCGGGCTGGCGACAGCCGGGGGCAGTCGCTACCGGCGCCAGTGCCGCGGTCATTTCAGCGGCCGTAAAGAGCTGCTGCACGGCAAAGAAATAACTGCCGCTCTGGGCAATATGGATGGTGCGCTCGGCGACCGTCTCCCCCGCGGCATTACAGAGCAGCAGGTGAGTCGTCGATTGCTTGTGCCAAATTCCGGCCGAACTCGGGTAGATCAAATGGCAGATGGTATCATTGATCGGCCGCGAGTCCGACCCATCGACTCGCCCGTCCACCCGCAGGAACAGTCGCGTCGATAGTCCCGGCGGCTGACCGAGATAGGATTGCGGCTCCTTTTTATAGGTGAAGGGGGTATTGTAAATATGGGCGCCAAAACTGGTATCGGCTTTCTGACCATTGCCCACCGCCCCCTGCCGTTCGAACCTGAACAGGGCATGGAGCCAGCCATCGACGGCACCGCCAGCAGAGAGGTCATAGAATAGCTCGCTGTGGCCATAGTCGATAGCCTTTAAACCGGCGCGGCGCAATAACCCACTGGCATCGATGGTGGTGGCATGGTTGCGCGGCAGATTACCAATCTTTTCCCGCAGCAGTTCCTTACCATCGGGACTATAGATGGCAATAGCGAGCGGTAAGGACTGGGTTGACCGCGACATGGGAGTCGGCAGGATCACACTGGTAAAATCACCCATCGGCAGGATCGGCGCGGGCAGCAAATATCCCTTACCAAAGGCCGATTGCTGGGCTCCGTTCGGGCTGATTTTGGCCAGTTCGGCATCGGGGGCCAGATCGCTGCGCTCGACATTGATATGGGCCAGGTACTGGTGTTTGGCCCTGGTGGTGATCTCGTAGCGCGGGCGGCCAAAGTATTTTTTAGCCTGGAGTTCATATTGCTCAGGCCATTTGGCCTTGGGGAAGAGGCTGACTAAATCCACCGCCACCGTGCCGAAGGGGGGAATGGCCTGGGGGATGGATTGGGATTCTGAATCCAGACCCATGCGGTTCAGGCTGATGGTGCCGCCGGGGATTGCTGTAGGGTGACAGTTTTGCAGCCACAGCCGCACGACCTCCCCATCGGCCGGGGCGGGCAGGCCTGCATAGTAATCGGCGGGAAAGGGGTTGGAGTCATGGGTGCAGCTCATCAACTCGGCGCGATCAGCATAGCTATCGAGGGCATATTTGATCACATCGTGACCCTTGGCCCCGATTGCGTGAATAAAGAGCGAACCGCAGAAGCCCTTGTTTTTTAACTCGGGAAAGTCGCGGGTAAATTCGAGCGAATCGATAATCACACTGCCACCGTGATCGGGCAGGGGGCGGGTCACCGTCGCCAGTACCGTGCCATCCCCGTCAAAGAGTCTCAGCCAGAGTTTAATCCCACTCCCGCCATGACCGAGCCAATAGTTGGCCGTAGCAACCCGCGACTGCCACTGGTCTTGGTTGCGGAACAGAATAAAATCGCCGGCAAAATTGAGCCTATCGAGGTAGTTATATTTGACGGTCAGCAATTCATCCGGCAAACGCATCGCCGACAGGCTGATGAGTGGAACCGAGGGCAAAATCGGGGCCAGCTGCGCCTGCCGCTTGCCATGGTCAAAGTCAATGACAAATACCGCATCGCAGTTGGTGGCGGGCAGATCACAGAGAAGTCTTGTCTGATGGCCAAGGCGGTTTTGATTCTGGTCTTCAAACCGATGGACAAATACCGCGGCGATCTTCAAGCTGCTGAGGTCATAGAGGGCAGCAAGATCACGGCTATGGCCTTCGGGGTCAAATACCGCAATGGATTTGAATTTTTGCAGCTGCTGGAGCAGGGCCGGGAACTTCTCGGCGGCGAGCGGATGACCAGCCGCGCGGAAAAATATCGCCGCGCCGGTTACATTGTCAAAGGTTTTAATGTCCAAGATGGAGTCCTTATGTCTGTTATTGACTCCATTATAGCGGGTTAGCGGGTAAAGCTAAAGAGGGGTGAGCAATCACCGAATAGTTTGAATTTGAAGCGCAACCCCACCAAGAAACTCTAAGGCTTGAACTTCGTTCTTCGCCTAGAGTTTCTATCCTCCCCTTCTAAAGAAGGGGAGGTAAAAAGATAATCATCCCCCCTTCTTTAGAAGGGGGGAATAGTCGAACTTAGAAGTTTACTTC
>JASGCE010000265.1 GCA_030054295.1 Minisyncoccota bacterium | reverse complement strand
TTCGCAGCACCTCGTTACCGCGCGAATCGATGCGAATCGCGCTGCCCAGGGCATCCAGCACATCGACCGACAGGGTTTTGCGCAGCTCCCAGGGCCGCGCGGCGAAGGAATAGGGTTTGGCCGTCAAGGCCCCGACCGGGCAGAGATCGACCAGATTACCCGACAGTTCCGAGCTCAGGGCAGCCTCGATATAGGTGCCAATCTCGGTATTTTCGCCGCGACCGGTCGCGCCCATCTCGGGGACTCCGGCAACTTCAGAAGCAAAACGGACGCAGCGGGTGCAATGGATACAGCGATTCATATAGGTCTTGATAATTGGCCCGAGATTCTTATCCTTGACCGATCTCTTATTTTCGGCAAAGCGGGAACGGTCATAGCCATAGCCCATGGCCTGATCCTGGAGATCGCATTCGCCCCCCTGGTCGCAGATCGGGCAGTCGAGGGGATGGTTAATCAGCAGGAATTCCATGACTCCGCGACGGGCTTTTTTGACCATTGGCGTGTCGGTGTGAATGACCATTCCATCGCCAGCGGGCATGGCGCAGGAGGCAATGGGTTTAGGGGCCTTCTCCTGCTCCACCAAACACATGCGGCAATTGCCAGCGATGGAGAGTCTTTCGTGGTAGCAGAACCTTGGAATCTCGGCACCTGCGGCTTCGCAGGCCTGCATGACGGTCGCCCCGAGCGGAACCTCGACTTCGATACCATTGACGGTTAGTTTTGGCATGAGAATTGCCCTATTGGCTGTTAATCTGCGACAAGAATTGAGCTTGATACCCTCGGTTTGTAGCCTGATTGGACAATTCTGTCCAGTATCCTTTTGCAATGGTGATTGCCCGGAACTTGACAGCAGAATTCAGGCTGATGACAAAGGGTAATGAATTTACTTCACCTCCCCTTCCCCAGGAAGGGGGGGATAGTCGCAGCTTGGCAGCTTGCTGCCTAGCGAGACTTGGAGGGGTTGGTTAATCTGTTGATTAAAAAACCTACTAACCAACCCCACCAAGAAAACCTAAAGCTCGACTTCGTCTTCGCTAAGGTTTTCTATCCTCCCCTTCCTGTGGAAGGGGAGGTGAATTGTTCGATAAAATTCTATAGCAGTTTGTCAGCAGTCTAAGAATTTTGCCCCGATTTATCAATGCAGACCTTACTAAATAATTTAAAAAAAACTCATTTGCAGCTTTTTGTTAGCTTGCTCTTGAAATATACAAACAAAGTGCCTATTTTATCGATAATTGGCAATTTGATAAATGATTTAGCAAATTAGCTCAAGTTGAGACAGTATGATTTTGAATTTTCCCGATCATCGCAACCCCGATTTGAATATTTATGACAGGGGTTGGGTTAAAGGCAAACACACACACACCTTAGAGGATCTAAAAATGTCTAATAAAACCGGTTTTAAATTACGACTTCTAACCATGACGGTACTGGCGGGTTCGATGCTGGCCTCGGCTTCGCTCTATGCTGCACCGGGCGACGAGACGGTTGTTGCCAAGGCCAATAATAACATTACGGTTACCTATGGGGAGGTCAAAAAACTCGCCGCCATGATGAACCCCAACATTACCGCCGATAAGCTGGCCGATGCCCTTAAGTCGCAAAAGGATGTCCAGAATATTGCGACCGTTGCTTTGCAGCGCAAGCTGCTGGTCGAGGAGGCCAAGGCCAAGAAGATTGGCGACAAGGCCGATGTGGTAGAGAAGGTTGAAACCGCCAAAACCGAAATCTATCTGAGCGCCGTTTTGGAACAGGCCGTTCCCCCCAGCAGCGTCGCCAACCCGACCGAGGCCGAGATCCACGATGTCTACGAAAAGAACAAGGCACGGCTGAAGCTGGGGAAGCGGGTTGATATTTCCTGGATCATGGTTCGTGCCACCCCCGAAGACGATGCCGGACTGCGCAAGGCACAGAAGATAAAGATCGACGAAATTGCCAATGATCTGAAGACCGGCAACAAGTCGAAGGAAAGCTTTGCCAAGACCGCTCGTTTGGGTTCGGAAGACCCCAATACCCGCGACAAGGGAGGCTCCTTGGGTGGTTTGATTGCGCTCGATCAGCTTGGCTCGACCGAACTCAAGACCGCGATTGAAGCCATGAAGACCGGCGATATTAGCGCCCCGATCAATGTCCCGGCGGTCGGCTGGTATGTGGTTCGCTTGAACGATATGAAACCAGCGGGCACCGCCAGCTATGAAGATGTCAAGGATGAACTCAGCAATAAGATTAAAGAAGAGAAACTGGCGGCAGCTCGTCAGACCTATGTCGATACGGTCATCCGTAATCAAAAGGGCAATGTTGACGAGGCAGCGATCGCAAAGTTAGTGCAATAGTTTTATTGTGCGTTAAGGATGATAGAATGCTGTTTGGTCGCAAGGTCAAACAGCATTTTGTTTTAGATTTGGATGATTAACAACCCCCCTTAGTCTCCCTAAGCAGCAAGCTGCTAAGTGAGACTATTCCCCCCTTCTAAAGGAAGGGGGGATAAATATGAATTACCTCCCCGCCTGACGAAGGGGAGGATAGAAAATCTTTGCGAAGGGCGAAGCCCAAGCATTAGATTTTCTTGGAGGGGTTGCGATTACAAAAAACTATACGGGTTGATTTTAACAGATGAAAACTTCAAAACCAACGGGCATCTGTTGGATAATTACCGATGGAATGGTGGGCAAGGTAAACCAGTGTTTGGGTCTGGCCGAGGCGATTGGCTATGAACCGGCGGCGATCATCGCCAAAACAGTCAATGCGCGATT
>JASGCE010000065.1 GCA_030054295.1 Minisyncoccota bacterium | reverse complement strand
TTCGTCTCACCAAGAGTTTCTATCCTCCCCTTCTAAAGAAGGGGAGGTGTAAGCTGTTGTAATCATAGCTATTTTATCCCCCCTTCTTTAGAAGGGGGGAATAGTCGACCCGTCAGCGAATGCTGACATGCGTCAGCGGGTGCAGCTTGCTGCTTAGTGAGACTAAGGGGGGGTGCCCGACTGTCTTAAAATTGTGGTTTTTCAGGCCTTCCTTAATCAGGAAAAATTCTACCCCACCTTTGGTTTGATGGCTTCGATCATTCGGCTGCCGGTGACGATGAATGTCACGGCCTCGGCGATATTGGTCGAGTGGTCGCCAATCCGTTCGAGATTCTTGATCATGAATAAAAAATGGGTAAGGGGCACAACCAGCCCCTTGTCGTTACTCATCATCTCGACAATCTCGGTGGAGAGTTTAGAGAACTGTTCGTCAATAATATGGTCATGAAGCCAGGATTCGCGAGCCAGATCGGCGTTGCGCTGCACCAGAGCATGGATCACCATAGTGATCTGCAACCGCACCAGATTCCCCAGGGCCACCGTCGCATCGACAACCTTTGGGACGGCGTTGCGACCCTCGGCAATGACCCGCAGTCGCTTGGCCAGATTGGCGGCATAGTCGCCCATTCGTTCCAGTTCCGAAGCGATGCGCAAACTGCTGACAATCAGCCGCAGATCCACCGCCATCGGTTGGCGCAGGGCGAGAAGTCTTACGGCTTGACGATCGACCGCATCGTTCAAACTGTTGATCTCCTTGTCGCGGATGATGATCTTTTCTGCCGATTTAAAATCACCCTGTTCGATGGCGAGCAAGGAGGCCTGAAGTTGACTCTGCACGAGCTTCGCCATCTCTTCCAAGGTCAGATTGAGCTGAGCAAGTTCATCGTCAAATGACTTTGCAATATGTTCAGCGGGCATTTTTGCAGGCATTTCGATCTATCTCCACAGATTCCATTGTCTTAAACTTAAGTTATAACTGTTGCAGTCCTATAGTTCACAGTATCACACAATAGCCTCTAGCCTTAAATAATGCTATTGAATTTCCAGTTAATTATACCAAACCAAAGTTATAAATATTCCGTAAAAATAACCAACCCTTGGTCGATAAAAACTCCAAAGATTAGTCCGACAATCTTCATCTTAATTTAACGGTTACCGCCTAGACTTAACGGGCTAAACCAAGGTAAGATATTCAGGACTATCTCGGTTAGCTATTCAAATTATAACGAGCGGATCTGTGAATATCCTCTCATGATATGATAGAATTTATCCTCGTTATTGCAATAAAGCGAGCAACCTCAACGATGAATCACAATATATCTCAAGGTCATGCTTTATTTGATAGGGACAACCGGCTGGTCGATTTTACCGACGGCTGGTTATCGTTACTGGGGCTGGGGGGCAGGGCCGAGCCCCTGACCATTGGGGCGGAATATCACCAGATTCTTGAGCTTCGGCTGGAGGGATGTGACGCCCTCCATTCGATGGGAATCGAAAGCCAGCAGGAGATGGTGGCGGTCAATGCGAAGTTAAACACGGTGCAAACTCGGTTATCGCCAAAGGGGCAGGAGATTCTATTAAGCCGAAGCTTTTTACAAAATGGCGGCTTTATCGAATCGGTTGAGGAGCTTAAGGAAAATTCCATCGATGAGTATCTTCAGGCCGATTCAACCCATCAATGGTTCAACCGCGATGACTTGACCGACTTGCCCTCGCGGAAGGGCTTTGTACTTTTGCTCGATAGTTTTATTCAATCGGCCCTGCCTGCGGGTTCCAAGGTCAGTCTGTTTTTTATCAGCCTTGAGGAGTTCAACGAAACCATCGAGATTACCGACCATTCCTTGGCGGGGCGGATTGTCGCCCGGGTTGCCGAAAGACTGACCAGTTTATCCGGCAGCCATAGTCTGGTCTGTCGTCTTTTTGGCTCGGAATTTGCGATCCTTAAAACCAACCTCGATTCCCGCGACAAGGAGGCGGTTTTTGCCGAATCCCTGATCCGCAGTTTCCAAAGCGAGGCCCTTCATGTCGATGGAGTCTTTGATGTTGATCTGCCGATCAGTGTGGGGGTCGCTCGTGCGCCGGATGATGGCAGCACTGCGGTCAAGCTGATGCGCAGTGCCAACCTTGCCTTGACCAGGGCGCGGAAGAATCGCAGTCGGCCTTTCCATTTTTTCCAGCCCGAGATGAGCGAAATTGCGATGCGCAAAAGCTTGATTAAGCTTGATCTGCGCACAGCGCTGGAACGGAACGAACTGTCGATTGCCTATCAGCCCAAGGTTAATCTTAAAACCAACCGAATCATTGGGATGGAGGCCTTGATGCGGTGGGAACATCCTGAATTTGGCTTTATCCCTCCCTCGGAATTTATTCCCATTGCCGAGCGGGCTGGCCTTATCGCCCCCATGACCGAATGGCTGATGGCCAGTGCCTGTAAAAAGGCGCGGCAGTGGCGCGATTTGGGATTTAAGGATTTGGTTGTTGCCCTCAATCTTTCGACGACCCATTTTCGCAGCCAGAGTGTGATTGGCAATATTGCCGATGCCCTCGAGAAATCGGGACTCGAGCCCGAACAGATCGAGATCGAGATTACCGAAGGGGCTCTGCTCTATGACGACGAGACCATCAATGCGACCTTTTCGTGGCTCAAGGATATTGGTATTCATATCAGTATCGATGACTTTGGCGTGGGCTATTCCAGCCTGACCTATTTGCAAAAATTTGCGATCAATTCGATAAAGATTGACATGTCCTTCATCAGCAATATGCATCTTAAATCGACGGATCGGGCGATCAGCCGCGGCATTATTAAGCTTGCCCATTCTTTGGGGATGACGGTGGTCGCTGAAGGGGTGGAGCGGGAGGAACACCGCCAATTCCTGTGCGAACAGCAGTGTGACATCGGCCAGGGCTATCTGTGGAGCAAACCGCTGAACGCTATTCAATTTCAGGCTTTTTTGGAGCAACAGAAGGATCAGCCCTTTAGCTATGGGGGTTGAGGATAGATTCAGAAAAAATGCCATTTTTTCTGAGTTATAGACTCTGTTGACTTGAGAATTCTAGCTTACCTCCCGAAGTTATAGGCTCATCCAAAATCGTCATTGCCCTCAAGCTGCGATAGCAGCGCAGAGTGGCAATCCAGATCGGCGTAAGCCAAACACAATAATCATTATAATTGAGGGGCTTATGCCCCTCAAACTCCCCACTGGATTGCCAGCCGCTCAAAGCGAGCGGCGGCAATGACGAACGAGATGAGTTATTGAAATCTAACCTAAATTTTGAATTATCAGGTGAACGAACTATATACTGATTCTTTGAAAATCCAAAAACTCTTGCTTTTTTGCGGGGGGCGGATGCCCCCCATCGAGCTTCGCTCGATTCCCCCCGCTGGATAGCCTCGTGCTTTCGCACGACGCTATGAGGGGTTAGGGGATGCTAAAACCTCCCAAAACCCCTCATAGCCTTCTGGTGAGACTTCCTAAAGGTAGGTCTAAAAAAGTCAGTTTCGTTGTCACTCTGAGCGTCGTCGCGCTTGGCTTTTGCGTAGCGAAAGCCTTAGCAAGACAAGCGAAGAGTCCAGAAAACTTATTTTTTACAATGAGTTAAGCTATTATGGATTCTTCACTAAGAACAGTTAGCCTCGCAATGCTCGGACTGTTCTAAGTTCAGAATGACAAATTTGGACTTTTTCAGACCTTCCTTGAGCAAGGCTCCGCCTTGCATCCGATCAGGGGGATTTTTGAAATGACTTCAAATTAAACCAGTCACATTTTGTGATTTTTTAATGGTGACGAATTTGGCAAAGAATGTTTGAAAACTGGAACCAAATGATTTTATACTGCCACCATGCAAACCACCCTAAAAAACCGTACAATGTTTTGCAATGACAATATCGAAATCCTGCGCGGTATCGACAGCGGAACCGTTGACCTCATCTATCTCGACCCACCCTTTAATAAAAAACAGATCTTCGCTGCACCGATTGGAAGCAGCGCCGAGGGCGCGGAATTCAAAGACTATTGGGGCGAGGAGGATATGAAGGAGGAATGGTTCAAACTTATCGCCAATGACGAGGACTATAGCCATTTACCCAAATTCATGGAAGGAATCGTTTCCATCGGTCACGGTTCCAATCACTATTACCTCGCCTATATGGCAGTACGGCTGATTGAACTGCGGCGAGTCTTAAAACCCAGCGGCAGTCTCTATTTCCATTGCGACAATACCATGAGCCACTCGATTAAATTACTGCTCGATTGTATTTTTGGCAGCGAAAATTACCGCAACGAAATTACCTGGAAACGCTACGCCGCCCATACAGTATCAGACAAAAGATTTGATTCAATTTCAGACAAGATATTTTTCTATGTCAAGGATCAGAATGACTATTATTTTGACCTCCAGCACGGCAATCCAACCGATTACGAAATTAACCAAAAGTTTAAATATCTCGAGGAGGAAACCGGACGAAGATTCCAACATGTCGCGCTGGAACAATCCTCCAATGAATCAAGCCGATTAGAGCCGCGCAAATTCGGCGACCGCACCGTCACTACCGATCTTGGTTGGAGATGGAGTCAGGCTACCATCGATAAAAAACTGGCCGAGAATCCCCACCTCATCTATTGGACCAAAAACAACCGCCCGCGCTATAAACAATATCTGGATCAATATGAAGGACAACCCATCGGTGATTTCTGGAGCGACATTGATTATCTCGGCTCGGGGAGTAAAGAAAAAACCGGCTATGCGACCCAAAAACCACTGGCCCTGCTCAACCGAATTATTCTGGCCTCCAGTCGCGCCGGTGATCTGGTACTCGACCCCTTTTGCGGCTGCGCCACCACCTGTATTGCCGCTGAGAAACTCGGGCGGCAATGGATCGGGATTGACATATCAAAACGCGCCCAGGAACTGGTGCTGCAAAGGCTGGAGAAGGATCAGCAAACCGCATCCCTGCTCAACTGGAGCCGCGAGATCATCGCCCGCGATGACATTCCGCAGCGCACCGATCTGGACAATGAATCCCTGCCCTATCTCGACCGAAAATCCTATTTTTTTGGCAAGCAACACGGAGTCTGTAATGGCTGCGCAACCCTGTTTGAATATCGCAACCTGACCATCGATCATATTGTTCCGCGAGCCAAGGGAGGCGGCGACAATATCGATAATCTGCAACTACTCTGCCATGCCTGCAATTCGCAAAAGGGCGTGAGACCCATGGCCGAATTTATGGCCTTAAGGGCAAAAACATAGGTTAATCCCTGTAATTATCCTTGCCAAAATGACTTAAAAACTGTTTTACTGCCCTTTTTTAACGGGCGAGTATCTAAATGTCATCCTTATCATCTGCTGCTCAATTGCCACTAGCCAATGGATTGCGAATTCTCGCCATGGATGCGGTCGAGAGGTCTAGATCGGGACACCCCGGAATGCCGATGGGCATGGCCGATGTGGCAACGGTTCTCTTTACCCAGTTTTTAAAATTCGATGCCGCTTCACCCGACTGGGCGGATCGTGATCGCTTTGTTTTATCAGCGGGTCATGGTTCGATGCTGCTCTATGGTTTGCTCCATTTGACGGGATATGACTCCATGACCATGGAGCAGATAAGGAATTTTCGCCAGTTGAATTCCATCACCCCCGGTCACCCCGAATTTGGTCACACCCCGGGAGTCGAATGCACCACGGGGCCGCTCGGTCAGGGTCTGGCGATGGCGGTGGGGATGGCTTTGGGGGAGCGAATTCTCAATGCCGAATTTGGCGACAGTCTGGTCGACCACCGAACCTATGTCATTGCTGGCGACGGTTGCCTGATGGAGGGAGTCAGCCACGAGGCCATCAGCCTGGCCGGTCACCTCGGCCTATCCAAGCTGATCGTGCTGTGGGATGATAATCAAATCTCCATCGATGGCGCGACATCCTTGTCGGTATCCGACGATCAAATCGCGCGGTTCAAGGCCAGCCAGTGGAATGCCGAGCGGATCGACGGCCATAATCCCACCGAGATCGCCGCCGCCCTGACCCGCGCCCAATCATCAAACCGCCCGAGCCTGATTGCCTGTCGCACCATCATCGGCAAGGGTTCCCCCAACAAGGGCGGCACCAGCGCGACTCACGGTTCACCCCTCGGGGCCGATGAGGCGGCGGCGGTGCGCCAGAGCCTCGGCTGGACCGCTCCGCCCTTCGAGATTCCGGCGGATATTCTGTCGGTCTGGCGCGAGGCTGGGCGGCGCGGGTCGGTGCAACGAAACAAATGGGAAGAGCAGCTGGCATCCGCAGATTCCACTACCCGCCAAAACTGGAAGGCGCGACATGAGGCTGGGGTTCCAACCGCCGTCACCGCCGCGATTAACGACTATCGCCAAAAACTGCTCGAGTCCAAACCCACCGAGGCCAGCCGCGTCTCCAGCCAAAAGGCATTGGAGGTCATTGCGCCACAATGGGCGGCCCTGGTCGGTGGCTCGGCCGACTTGACCGGTTCCAATAACACCAAGGTCGCGGGTCAAAAAACCATCGCCAAGGGTGGATATGGCGGAAACTACCTCTATTACGGCGTGCGCGAATTTGGCATGGCGGCGGCGATGAACGGACTGGCCCTGCACGGTGGGGTCGTGCCCTATGGCGGGACCTTTCTGGTCTTTAGCGACTATTGCCGGCCGGCGATTCGCTTGGCGGCCCTGATGAGGCTGCGGGTGATTTTTGTCCTGACCCACGATTCGATTGGCCTTGGTGAAGACGGCCCGACGCACCAGCCGGTCGAGCATTTGGCGGCCCTCCGCGCCATACCCAATCTGCTGGTATTCCGTCCCGCCGATGCCGAGGAGACTCTGTCGGCCTGGGAGGTCGCCCTGAGCCAGACCGAGACCCCCACCGTGCTGGCCCTGTCGCGGCAGAATCTGACCTTCCTGCCGCGCATTACCGCTGCACAGAATGGCACGGCCAAGAATGGAACAGATCTCGGTGGCTATGTCGTGACCGAGGCCAAAGGCGGCAAGCGCGATCTGACCCTGATGGCCAGCGGTTCCGAAGTCGAACTGGCCGTCAAGGCTCAGGCAGAATTGGCAAGGGTGGGAATCGCCGCCGCCGTCGTTTCTATCCCCAGTTTTGAAAGGTTCCGCGCCCAGAGCGCCGAATACCGACAGGCGGTTCTCGGCAGCGCACCGCGAATCGCGATTGAAGCGGCGATTGAACAGGGCTGGCAGGAATGGGAAATCACTGAATTCATCGGCATGAAGGGATTTGGCGCATCGGCCCCGGCGGGGGATCTGTTTAAATTCTTTGGCATTACGGTCGAGGCGATTGTCGCCGCGGGTCAAAAACTGGCCAAGAAATAAGGAAAAACCGATGGGAGAGTTGCTTAAAAAAATCGCTTTTCAGGGGCAGCTCGGGGCCTATTCCGACCTGGCGGCGCGGGCGGTTTTCCCGGCCGTTGCGACCCTGCCCTGTCGGGTCTTTGAAGATGTTTTTGCCGCCGTTACCAGTGGACAAGCCGACCGTGGTTTGCTGCCGGTCGAGAATTCGGTCGCTGGGAGAGTCGCCGAGATTCACCAGCTGTTGCCCAATGCCGGACTCTATATTGTGGGCGAGCATTTTCAACCGGTCAGCCACTGTTTGCTCGCGCCCGCCGGGGCGAGCTTGACCACCATTACCGAGGTTCATAGCCACCCCCAGGCCCTGCAACAGTCGCGGCAATTTATCACCAAACAAGGATACCGCGCGGTCGCCCATGTCGATACCGCCGGGGCTGCCGCCGAAATCGCCGAGCGAAATGACCCGACCCTTGCCGCCATAGCCTCTCGCCTGGCCGGGGAGATCTATGGCTTGCAGATCCTGTCGGAGAAGCTTGAAGATGCTGCCCATAATACGACCAGGTTTTTGGTGCTTTCAACGCAGGCTGAGACTCCGCAGTTTGATCCGCATCACCCCGAATCCACCATGACCAGTTTTATGTTCCGCCTGCGCAATGTGCCAGCGGCACTCTACAAGGCCCTGGGCGGTTTTGCCACCAATGGCGTGAACCTGACCAAGCTCGAGAGCTATCTGGTCGATGGCAAGTTTACCGCGGCGCAGTTCTATACCGAATGTCAGGGGCATGTCGATTCGCCGGCCCTTAAACAGGCCCTTGACGAACTGGCATTCTATACCCACGATATCAAGATTCTGGGCAGCTATCCGGCCCATAGTTTCCGCCGCGCATAGTATTAATAAGGGTTTTTTCGACTGGAGCGGGAGAAGGGATTCGAACCCTCGACCCTCACGTTGGCAACGTGATGCTCTACCCCTGAGCTACTCCCGCACTGCCAGTCAACGAGCGGATTATAACGCTGTTTTGCCATTGTGCAAGTGGATTATGCGACAATGCTGAAAGATTTTTTTAAAAAAATGGGCTCGTTCCCGCCTCGCTCTATCGGCAAACGATTGAGGTTACAATTTAATCCACCAATAACCTTGCAACTTTTGCCTGTCGGTGCCAAATATAGGGGGGATAGTCAAGTCAAGGGGGATGGTTACGGGGATTATGGATAATTTAATCGGCATGAATCGCGCGGGAAAACCTGCTCCACGGGCGAATGGGGCGAGGCCCGCGGCGGCCGGCAGCGCGGCGGTCAAGGATGTGAACACTCAGGATTTTGTCGCCGAGGTGATTGAGGGATCAATGACCGTGCCGGTGATTGTCGATTTCTGGGCACCCTGGTGTGGCCCATGCAAGACTCTGGGGCCGATGATCGAGAAGGTTGTGGCCGAGACTCGCGGTCAGGTTCGCCTGGTCAAGATCGACATTGATCAGAATCAAGATTTAGCCACCCAGATGCGGATTCAATCGATCCCGGCGGTCTATGCTTTTTTTGGCGGGCGGCCGGTCGATGGTTTTGTCGGCGCCCTGCCCGAGAGTCAGATTCGCAGCTTTATTCAGCGGTTGCTCGCCATGGTCAAGGCGACGGGTGGCGGGGCCGATAATCCGCTGGAACAGGCGATGGACCAGGCGATGGAGCTTCAGGCCGCGGGGGATATTACCGCCGCCCTCGCCTTGTATGAGGCGATTTTGCAACACGAGCCGCAGCATCTGGGGGCCTTGATCGAAGGTGGTCGGCTCTATGTCGCCCTTGGTCACATCGACAAGGCGAAGGGCAACCTCGCGCTTATTCCCACAGGCGAGGTTCTGACTCCCGGGCAATCGCACGACCCCAATCCCCTGCCGCCCGAATATCGCGAGGCCCTGACCGCCCTCAAGACCAGTATCGAGCTGGCGGAACAGGCGGGGCAGGCCGGGGATGCGGTGCAGCAGATTAAAATTCTCTCGGATAAGATTGCCGCGGCACCCAAGGATTTACAGAGTCGTTTTGTTCTCTCCCACGCCCACTATGCGGCGGGTCAGCCCGAGGCGGCGATTGACCAATTGCTCGAGATTCTCCGCCAGGATCGCCAGTGGCAGGATCAGGCGGCCAAACAACAGCTGGTCAAGATCTTCGAGGCGATGGGAGCCACCGATCCTATCACCGTCGCGGCACGGCGGCGCATGTCGGCGGTACTCTTCTCATGAAGTCTTTTTTTAGCGTTCGCTTCGATGAATTGCCGCCGCAACTTCCCATATTCCCTTTGGCGGGAGCCCTGTTGCTGCCCCATGGTCGGATGCCCTTGACGATTTTTGAACCGCGCTATTTGCAGTTGATTTTTGATGCCCTGGCCACGCCCGAACGGATGATGGGGATGGTTTTGCCGCACAGTCCTCCGAATCCGCCGGTTGGCGCGGCAGAGGCCTCGATTCATGCCGAGGAGGCTCATCTGTCGGATGCGGTGCCGATCTATCCGATTGGCTGTGCCGGGCGGATTACCTCCATGACCGAGGGTGACGATGGTCGGGTTTTGATTATCCTGGAAGGGGTGATTCGCTTTAATATTGCCGAGGAACTGCCCTTTACCAAGGCCTATCGCCGTGTAAGTGCAAGCTGGAGTCCCTATCGCGCCGATATGATTCCCGAACTGGTGGTTAATCAATCGACCAAAATTGATCGCAAGAAATTGACTCAGGCCCTGCGGAAATATTTTACCCTCCATGGTATCGATGCCGAGTGGGAAGCCATCGACCATACGCCCGACAATCGTCTGGTCAATTCCTTGGCGATGATTTGCCCCTTTGAAGATGTCGAGAAACAGGCCCTCTTGGAATCCCCCACCCTGCTGACTCGCGCGGAATTGATTACCAATCTGCTCGAGATGGCGGTGCTGAGTGGCGACACCAGCGAAGCCATCAAACATTAAGGATTCTATCCATGGTCAAGAATAACCCGAGTGAAGTTTCGGATGGTATATCGCTTGCCCGCGGTGGCGGCGTTTCGCCACGGCTGCTCGAGATTCTGGTCTGCCCCTTGACCAAGACTCCCCTCTCCTATCACCCCGCCGAGCAGGAATTATGGAGTGAAGCGGCTGGTCTCGCCTATCCCATTCGCGATGGGATTCCGATTCTGCTGGTCGAGGAGGCGCGCAGGATGAGTCATGATGGCCGTTAATGCCCCGCCCCATCCCACCGAAATCCGCCTGAGCGAGGATCATCATTCTCTGGTGGTGGTTTTTAACTCGGGCGAAACCTTTACCCTCAGTGCGGAATATTTGCGGGTTGAATCGCCCTCGGCCGAGGTTCGCGGCCATAGTCCCAGCGAACGCAAAATCCTGGGTGGATGTCGGCAGGTGACGATCAACCGTTTGGAACCGGTCGGGCACTATGCGTTGCGGATTCTGTTTAGTGACGGTCATGATACTGGGCTCTATTCCTGGGCCTATCTCTATGAACTGGGGCATGATTTTGATCGAATCTGGGCGGCCTATCTGACTGCCCTGGCGAGCAAGGGATTGTCGCGGGATTGATTAGAGCATTTTGCCACTGATGGCTTTCGTTGGTCAGTTAAGGCGCGTTCTTATGAATTATTTACCCTTACTCGCAATCTGCTCACTTCGTTCGCAAGCTCGCAAGGATAAATAATTCATTGGGAGAAAACGAACGCGCTATCAATCACACGATAAATTCGAGGGTGAGCAGGGTGGGGAAATGCCTGCGGCGCTTCAAACTGTTATTCGGTCTGTGACTCTCTAACTTTCGCTTCGCTCATTGGCTTGCAGCCAAACCGCTTTTTTTCTTTTTTGTAAATTTTGGTTTGGTTTATTTACTTGAAACAATTTGAAATCGAATCGCACAGGCCGTGCCTGCGCTTCGCTCATTGGCTTGCAGCCAAACCGCTTTTCCTTTTCTTTTTTGTAAATTCTCCCCTTTTTAAAATCAACACTTGAATTCATCGCAACGATAAGATTGACTATAAGAATTACCCGCATTGGAGAGTCCGATGAAGTCAAGCACCCACCCCTATCAACCCTCCCGACTCCGTCAAGGGTTCGAACGAATCATCCCCAAAATCGTTCTATCGCCCAGCCTGGTGCTGATGCTGGTCTTTGTCTATGGCTTTATCGCCTATACCCTCTATCTTTCCTTTACCGATTCGACAATCCTGCCAAGCTATAATCTCGTCGGCTGGCGCAACTATGCCAAACTATGGCAACTGCCCCATTGGTGGCAAGCCTTCCGCAACCTGCTGATCTTTAGCGGTCTCTATATCAGCGTGACCACAGTCTTGGGACTTGCCTTGGCAATATTCTTAGACCAAAAGATTCGCGGCGAAGGATTTTTACGCCCCATCTATCTCTACCCCATGGCCCTGTCCTTTATCGTCACCGGTACAGCGTGGAAATGGTTTCTCGACCCCGGCATTGGCCTTGAACACCTGATACAACAATGGGGCTGGAGCAGCTTCAGCTTTACCTGGATCAAGGATAGCGATATGGCCATCTATACCGTGGTCATAGCCGCAGTCTGGCAATCATCGGGCTTTGTCATGGCCATGTTTCTGGCCGGACTGCGCGGAGTCGATGGCGAGATTATCAAGGCCGCCGAAATCGACGGAGCCTCCACCATCACCATCTATCGACGGATTATCTTACCCCTGATGCGACCCGTATTCTTATCATCATTCGTCATCCTCGCCCATCTGGCAATCAAATCCTATGATTTGATTATCGCCCTGACCGGCGGGGGGCCAGGACAGGCGACCGAAATGCCCGCGACCTTCATGTATTCCTACAGCTTTACCCGCAATTCGATGGGGGTTG
>JASGCE010000064.1 GCA_030054295.1 Minisyncoccota bacterium | reverse complement strand
GTCGCCGCCCCTGGTCGGATCATATCGGCGATGGGATTCAAGATCGCGGTTGAGTCCAGGGCATGGAGTTCCTTCTCCGCATCATCATAGGCCTGACTGCCCTTGGTCAGGGTGGTAAAGTAGTTGCGGCCAGTGTCCTTAAACTCGCCGCTGGCTACCTTTGGTTCTAGGTTGCTCTCGAAACCCATGACGGCGGTAGAAACATGGGTAAAGATTTCGCTATCTGTGTCAGTGACATTATTAGCAACCAACAGACCATTGCTGGTTAGGTTTAGTTTTCGGCTATTGAGTTCCCAAGTGAAACCATTCTTATCATATTTCCCGCCGATCTTCAGGATCAGATCGCCGTCTTTGCTTTCCATGGACTTCGACAGGGTGAGGTTATGACTCCCGCCCGTGGTGTCGATGGTGATGGTCGTGGAACCACCCGCGCCAGTAATCTTGCCATTGACCGCGAGGGCTGCGGCGGAGTTAATAATCACAATATTGCCGCTGGTGTTGTTGGTAATGACCCCGAGCGACCGTAAACTGTTACCGCTCTGGTTCAAACTGATTCCACCCACCGCCGTCAGGGTCAAATCGCCCGCCGTCAAGGTGATGGTGCCACCGCTCTGGGTGATGGCTGCGGTCGCGGTTAGGCTCAGTCCCGCGCTAAAGCGGTTGGTTCCGCTAAATGTGATGGTGCTGGGGGCATAGACCGTGACATCAGCCGCGGCCGAGTTCACCCCCGCAATCTCCATCGCCTTGCCCTGCACGATATTGACCGCAGTCGCAGTATTATAGGTAATATTGCCAGTCTCATAGGTAAATTCGCCCGCAGTCGACCCCTCCTTTAATCCTGCGGTCAGACCTTCGGTAACGGTGGGAATTTCCTTGGTGCCAATCTGCCCACTGCTGCTGGCCAAGGCGGCGGTGGGCAGGTTCAGGGTGCGGTTGCTGTCGGTTAAGCTTAAGTTGTTACCATCCTTGAAACTATATTTGGTGATGGTGCCAGCAGCAGCATCAATCGCCGCAAGGTCGAGACCGGTAAAGGCACTGTTGGTGATGATATATTTGGTGCTGACCGTTTGGCTTGCCGATTTTTGCAGAGTCCCGGACAGGGTCAATTCACCCTTGTCCTTGGTCGAGTCTGATTTCAGTTTAAAGATCGCACTCGTTGAGCCATTGGCAATCGAACCCGCGGTCAGGGTCAGATTCTTGTTGCTGGTGTCGAGATAAAAGTGACTGGCCGTCACATCCAGGGCCCCAGTACCGAGATTAATTGTCACCTCCCCGCCGCTGGTGGTAAGGTTGTTGGTCAGGGTCAGGCCGCTTGCGCTGATGGATAGGGCTCCACCCGTGGTGATGCTGCCGCCAACCGAGACTGTGCTGGTCGTGGTCAGACTCAAGGCCCCAGTAAAGCTATTGCTTCCGCTGATGGTGATGGTGGTCGGGTTGAAGTTAGTCACACTGGTCGCAGTCGAATTGGTCACACCCGCAATCACCATCGCCTTGTTTTGCGAAAGCGAGATATTGGTCGCAGTATTGTAGGAGGCTGCCACAGTATCAACCCACATAACATTACCCGAACCATCCTTCATCAGACCCGCCGTTTCAACACCCTGGTTAGCGACGGTTGCCTTGGTACCAATGACCAGACCGCTCGCCGCCAAGGCTGCGGTGGGTAGGTTGAGGCTGTTGCCAGTAATGGTTCCAGTATTACCATTCTTGAAACTATATTCAGTAATCGAGGCCAAATTGGTTTCAATCGCTGCAAGGTTGGTCTCGGTTACTCCCGTATAGCCCGCACTGACAGTATATCGGGTGGTCGCATCGGTTCGTAGAATCCGTTCCCCAACCGTTGAACCCGAGGCGAAACTTAAGGTGCCGCTGCTGCCCAGTTTGAAGATCACCGTAGCGGCGGTGTTGGAAATCGATCCCGCCTTCAGGGTTAGGTTATTGTTGCTGGTATCGAGCCAATAGCTTGCGTTGGTATAGGTTCCCGTGCCAAGATTAACCGTTACCGCGCCGCCGCTGGTGGTGAGGTTGCTGCTCAGGGTCAGGCCGGTTCCGCTGATCGACAGGGCTCCAACCGTGGTGATGCTTCCCCCCAGAGTCACGCCCGCCTGTGCCGCCAGAGTCAAGGCACCGCTAAAGCTGTTGGTTCCGCTGACCGTGATGCTGGTTGGATCAAAGGCGGTGACATTAACTGCGGTCGAACCCGTCACACCCGCAATTACAATCGCCTTGAGGCTATTCAGTTCGACATTGGTCGCGGTCTCGCTGAAGGTGGTATCCAAACTCGCCCGCCAAACATAGCTATTTACATTGCGACGGAAGCCTGCACTATGGCCTTGGGTGGCGGCAGCAAATTTGGTGCCAATCACCAGCCCAGATGCCAGCTGAGTCCCAGAAAGGTTTAAGGTCGTGCCGTCACTCGAAATAGATGCCGAGCTATTGCCATCGGCGAAACGATAGGTGGCGATAGTGCTGCTCTTTAGACGATCAACACCATCGGTACTGGCAAAACTGCCAAAACCGTTGTTCAAGGTATAGCGATCATCCGTCTGGTTGGATATGGAATACCAGGATGTCAAATCGGCCTTCTGGATCGTCACGGTCGTGCCGCCGTCGGTGATGATGCTGTCACCATCCGCGACGGTAATATGATCCGCGGTCAGGGTCACATTCTGACCATTGGCATCAATACTGTAGTTGGTGCCATTATTATAGGTTCCGGCGCCAAGATTAATCGTCACGGCCCCGCCAGTGATGCTGAGATTGTCGGTCAGGGTCAGGCCGCTGCCGCTGATCGTCAGGGCACCAACCGTGGTGATGCTGCCCTCCATCGAGACAAGACCAGTTGCCTCCAGAGTCAAGGCTCCCGTAAAGCTGTTGGTATCCCAGATAGAGAGGGTGCTCGGGGCAAAGGCAGAGACACTGGTTGCGGTCGAATTGGTTACCTTGCTAATTACCATTTCTTTGCCGGTCACAAGATTTAGTTCTGTCGCATCATTGAAGATGCTGTCGGACAGTTCTGCCCAGCTATATTCACCCGGGGTCGAACCCTCCTTCAAGCCAGCCGTTTCAACCCCCTGAGTCTTGACGGTTTTGATCGTCCCAATCTTCAAACCAGTTGCAAGCTGTGAGCCCGGAAGGTAGAGGGTTGTATCCACCAAACTTGCCGTGGCAATGTCTCTAAAAAGATATGTGGTGATGGTGCCAGACTTCAGGGCTTCGGCAATCTCGCTGGTGGCCAGACCGGTATAGGTCGCATCATCGTTTTTGGCGCCGGCAAGGGCTACGCCCCCCCACAGACCCAATTGGCCCGCAGCACCAACCCCCGATTTCAGTTTGAAGATCGGTTTCGTCGCGTCAATATTGGCAATCGAGCCCGCGGTAAGTTCGAGATTCTGGTTGCTGGTGTCGATAGAGAAGTGACTGGAACCGACATCCAGGGCACCCGTGCCAAGGTAAATCGAAACCGACCCGCCACTGATGGTGATGTCCTTCTTTAAGGTCAGTTTATGGTTGGTCGTGCCGTCAGAGGTGCTGATGGACACAGCGTAGGTACTCGACGAGTCGAGAGTCCCGCTAAATCCTATATTACCGTTCAAGGCGAGGTCACCACCAAGGTTGGAAATCGAGATTGACCCGCCGCCACTATTGGTAATGGTACCAAGTGACCCAAGACTATTGCCGGATTGACTCAGGCTGATCCCTCCCGTCGCCGTCAGGGACAGGTCGCCGCCACTGACCGTCATCGTGCCGCTCCACTGGGTAATGGCACCCGCAGTTTGCAGGGTCAGGCCCTGGTTAAAACTGACCGTACCATCAAAGTAAATTGTCCCGGTGGTGTTGTTGGCGATCAAACTCTGGGTCGCCCCAGACAAGGGATTATTCACATTGTTAAAATAAACGGATTTACGGGGGTCGAGGGCAAAAACCTCGGTAGTGGTGAGGTTTTGCGGCGTGGCTTGCGCGGCGACAAAATAAATATCCCCCTTGAGGCCATGATCGTCTTTATTCTGTAAACCCTCCGTCCAGGTTGCGCCCGTATAAACAGTGGTTTTTGACCCGAGGTTTGCATTGGTCAGCTGATCCGATTTAATCCAGAAATGCGAATCGTCGTTGGTCTTGCCAGAAACCACATCAACAATGTAATAGTCGGTGGTTGAAATGAATCCCGCCTCGTTGCTGGCCGTAATATAACCGCCGCTATAGGTCGTTTCCGCAGTACCCGGGCTAAGGATACCAGTCTGGATGGTGCCCGTCATTCCGTTATCAATCGCGCCAAGGCCGAGGGCAAAGATCTTTACCCCACTCTCCTTGGCGGCTATATCGCCCGCGATCAATGTCAGATTCTGATTGTTGGTGGTCAAAAGATAGTGATGGGTGGAATCATTGTCATAGGTAGCCGTGCCAAGGTTAATCGAAACCGGCCCGCCACTGATGGTGATGTCCTTCTTTAAGGTCAATTTATAGCTGGTCGTGCCGTCACTGGTGCTGATGGTCACAGCATAGGGGCTGTAGAGGGTGCCGGAAAATCCTATATTGCCATTCAAGGCGAGGGCACCGCCATCGTTGTTGATTACAAGAGACCCGCCGCCATTATTAGTAATGGTCCCGAGCGAGCCAAGGCTATTTCCCGTTCTGTTGAGATCAATCCCACCAAAAGCCGATAGGGTCAAATCGCCGCTGGCAAGGCTGATGGTGCCGCTAGTCTGGGATATGCTTCCCGTCGAGGACAGGCTGAGGCCATTGCCGGTAAAACTATTGGTGCCTGAGAAAACAATGGTCGTAGGGGCAAAAACATCAAGGCTGGTCGCGGCTGATGTTACGCCCTTGATCTCCATCGGCTTGCCTGTCGGAAGCGTTACATCGGTCGGACTGTTGTAAATACTATTCACCTCCGCCCGCCATGAATAGGTGGTTCCGCTTTTTTCATAACCCGCGTCACGACCCGGCGTCTTGACGGTTTCCAGGGTGCCGATCTTGAGGCCAGCAGCCAGCTGCGCGGTGGGCATATTGAGCACATATATACTCCTGCCTAAATAGGCTCGAGTCGCCGTGCTATTGGCATCAGAAAAATTATAGATGGCGACTGTGCTATCTGTCAGCGATGTTACACCCGTATCCGTGCCAAAGTCGCTAAAGCCTGCATTCATCGTATATCTTGGATCGCTGGTCTTTTCATTGGGTAACCAATCGGAATAATCTGATTTGTAAATCGTGCTACTCTCTCCGGCATTGCTGATCAAGGTTTGGTTATCGCTGGCGGTGATATGATCCGCCCAGAGATAGATATTATTGCCATTGGCATTGATCGAATGGCCGCCGGTAATCAAGCTACCTTTCCCAAGATTAATCGAAATGTAGCCGCCGCTGAAGCTGATGGCCTTGCTGAGGGTCAGGTTATGGAAAACCCTGCCGTCTGTGGTGTCGATTTCCACCCATGAACCAGCCGTAATATCGCCATTCAAGGCAAGGTCAGCGGCATCGTTGACAATATAAACTGTTCCTCCGCTATTGATGGCTCCAAGACTGCGGAGGCTATTTCCCGTCTGCCTCAGTTCTATCCAACTCCCTGCTGTAAGGGTCAGCTCGCCGTTGGATATTGCGATTGTGCCAACGGACTGATATATGTATCCCTCTGTCGCGGTCAGGCTGAGGCTGTTCGCAACGGTGATGGTGCCGTCATTTTGTGTAATGTTTCCCGTTGCAGTCAGGTTGAGGCTGTTCGCAACGGTGATGGTGCCGTCATATTGGGTAATGTTTCCCGTCGCGGTCAGGTTGAGGCTGGCAGCGGTAAAGCTATTGGTGCCATAAAAATCGATATTGTTCGGGTCAAAGATGGTGACATTGGTCACCGCCGAATCGACTCCGGCGATCACCAGATCCATGCCGGTCGAGAGGCTGACATTGCTCGAGGTCGCTGTCTCCCAGACCGTATTGGTTGCGGTGGCAAAACTCTGCCAAGAATAGTTACCCTCGGCATCGGCAAACAGACCGGTACCGGCAAGATGACCCTGGCTGGTGACCTTCTTCTTAGTGCCAATGACCAGACTATTGGTTGACAAGAGGCTGCCGGGCAGGTTAAGGCTTGTGCCGCTGACCGATGCAGACAGATTGCTATCGGCAAAACTATAGGTTAAGGCATTGATCAACTGGCCTTCAATCTCAGCCGAGTTAAAGTCACTAAAGACACTGTTGCTAATGCTATAGTCCTTGGCCAGGTCGCGTTCGAATGACTTGCCGTTTAATCCACCCGCCGTGGTCAATCGGCCTGCATTACCCAAAATAAAGATGGTGCTGCTCGATTTATTGGCTATATCGCCGGCGGTGAGGGAAAGATTCTGGCTGGTGGTGGTAAGGGTAAAGGTTCCGTTAACAAAGCTTCCACCCCCGAGGTTCAGGGTCACGGCACCGCCGCGGGTGGTGATGTTTCTGGTCAGGGTAAGATTGCCGTTGGCATCGCCTGTCGCATTCTTGGTGGTGTCGATCGTAATGGCCCCACCCACGGTAATTGAGCTCGCCAAAGACAGGTTGCCGCTGTTCCAGATGGTGACTGTTTTGCCCAGGCCAGCCGCAGAGATAATTCCCAGTGTTTTCAGGTCATTGCCGGTTTGATTCAGGCTGATATTGCCATTGATAGAGCTGAGGCTCAATACCTTGCCCGCCGCCAGGGTGATGGTGCCGCCCGTCTGGGTGATGTTTCCGCTGGCAGAAATCAAGACAGAGTTGCTGAAACTATTGCTGCCACTGAGGGTGATGGTACTCGCTGCAAGTCCAGCTGTACTGATCGCTGCCGAAGTGACCCCGGCAATGACCATCGCCTTGCTAGGCGAAAGGAAGACAGTGCTTATTTTGGTGTCATAAAGATTGTTTGATTGATTACGCCAGATAACCGTACCAGTTGAACTCACCCCCAAGCCCGCGCTGTAGCCCTGAGTTCTGATTCTCATCGCGGTACCAATAACCAGGCTGTTAGCGGCTAGGAAGGAGGTGGGCAGGTTGAGAATCGTGCCGTCGCTCGATAACGACGCGGTTGCGCCATTACTATCGGCAAAACTATAGCTGGTGACAGCCCTGTTGGTTAAACGGGTTACTCCCGCAGTGCTGGCAAAGGCAGTAAAGGCTGGGTTCATCGTATATTGCGTATCATTGGCGGTCGATAATGGAATTGCCCCCAACAGGGTAAAGGTTCCCGCGGCACTGTTCAAAGATTTCAGATTGAAGATCGTCCCCGATTTTTGGGAAATATCCCCCGCTCTGAAGGTTAGATTCCGGTTGCTGGTACTGAGCGAAAAGCCAACCGTCGCACTGGGAGCTGAATTGGTATTGCTATAGGTTCCGCTGCCAATGTCGATGGTTACCGCCCCGCTGCTGGTGGTAACTAGATTGCTGGTCAGGGTCATGCTGGTGCCAGTAATCACAATCTGCCCGCCGGCAGTCAGGGTAAGGCCATTTGTCTTACCGATGGTGACAGCACCATTCGAGCGAAGCTGCACGGAACCGCTAAATGTCGAGTTTGCCGTAGCCACGGTAATGCTGGTACCCTCGATATAACGAAGATTCTGCGCGGTGCCAGTGATAGGCGGAACGGTACCGCCAGGGCGAGTGGGAGGGTTAGCAACTCCAACACTGTTAATCGTCAGGGCCCCGCCATAGACTACACCCTGGTGGTTGATATTGGCACTGCTGTTGGCACTGTTACCGCTGACGGTGAGACCGCTGGCACTGGCCGTGCCGCTGGTGATGGTTCCAAGCCCCGTTCCCCAGCCCTTGGTCGCAGTGGCCGCAGTGGTCGTATTGTCCAAGGTCGTCGCGGCGGTCACAGTGCGTTTGTCATTGACAAAAGTAAAGCTACCCGCCGATCCCACGGCAATGGTCGCGTGATTACCGGTGGTCGCGCCGGTGTAAAAGACATTCAAGCCAGTGGCAGTGATGGTCTTGCTGCCATGCAGGGCATTTCCCGCCAGATCAAGCCGCACGGTGTTGGTATTCCCAGCACTGTTAATCGTCACATCGCCGCCCAGAGTCCAGTCGGCCCCCGGCACAATCGTCACCATCCCTTGGCTATTGAGGATCAACCCGCCCGTGCCACTCGAGATGGTCGAATTGATCTTAATGCCGCCCACCCCAGCCGTCAGAGTCAGGCTGTTGGCACTTGTCCATGTTACAGCATTGGCAACCGTGATCGAGCCGCTGCCGGTGCCAACCCCAGCGGTCGCATCAACAATCACATTGCTGGAGGCCAGGGCGTTTTGCAGGGTTGTGATATTGACGACCGAGGTCGCAGCCGTGCCGGTGATGGTCGTGGAGCCTCTGGTCGCTGCATCGGGGTCGGTGCTGATGGTAATGTCGGTCGGATCGAGCAACAAGGTTCCCGTCTTGCCGTGGTTCGCCAGTGTATTGACGAGACCGTTGTAATTGAGGGTATGTTTGCCCGAGACCTCGACAAAACCGCCGTCGCCTGAATCGCTGCCGCCCTTCGCGCTGATAAAGCCGTTAAAATCAGTGTGATTATCCGACCAGATGATGGCCCGTCCGCCATTGCCATTCTGCGCCGCATCGACGCTGATGACCGCAGTCGCGCCAATGGTCGTGAGGTTGGTCGAGGAGAGCAGGATAGTGCCGCGGCTCGCTTCAATGGTGCCATTGACCGTGACCATGCCGCCGAGGGCCGTGATGGTCGGGGCGGTAATGGTGCCATCCAATCGCAGTTCCGCGCCACCAAGGTTGCTGAGAGTCGGGGCTGTTGCGCTGCGACCCATAAATTCGGTTTGGTTCAAATTCTGAGTCGCGGCAAAAAAGCCATTGGCCGTGACCTGGCTGGTGGCATCAAAAACCAAACCATTGGGGTTGGTAAAATAGACCGCGCCGTTGCTGGTGACGGTTCCGCTGATCTGGCTTGGTCGGGAGTCATTGATGCGGTTGAGGGTCGCCGAGGTATCGGTCGGAACCTTGAACTCGACCGTTTCATTGGCGGCAAGGTTAAAACTCTGCCAGTCAATCACCGCGCGGTCGCTCGACTGGATAATGGTGGTTGTAAGACCATTGGTCGAGAGGCTTGCCGAACCGGCAGCAAGGCTTCCGCCAATCGGTGCCGCACTTGCGCTATGCGGGCTGAAGGCCAAAACAGCCGCTACCGCCGCCGAACCCACCAGCCTGGTTACCCCAGCATGGGATCGCGGCTTCAGGCGATCAGACTGTTTCTTGGGTGAGATATTATTGAAATCTGTATTAATATGAATGAATTTACTCAATAGTGTGAGCCTAGAATAATTAATCATGATTCAAATATCCTTTATGTCAATAAAATATTTATTACAACCCTATCTCTATAGTATTAAAAATTTATTGGTGTCAATATAAATTTTAACAAATTTTAAATTTTTTTTGAATACTGTGTATCCTCAAGAATTCTTGAAGTTTCAACCCATAATTCGTCACTGCGAGCCTCGGCGGCGCGACCCTCGAAGGGGGTCGCACAACCGCCGAAGCCCGTCAGCGTATGCTGACATTCGTCAGCGGGTGCAGCAAGCCCGCGAAGCGGTCAGATTCCTTCAACAATAACTTTTTGATTTTAATAGATTATTTTGACCGCTACGCGGGCTTATTGCCACGGCCAAATCGCATATGCGCCTTGCGGCGCGGCGATTTGCCTCGCAATGACGAATATGGAGAGTTATTGAAACCTAACCAAAATTTTGAATTCTCAACTGAACGGACTATAGCCTAACCGTCATTCTTGTCCGGCGCGGGAGTAACATAGCCTTGCAGAGGATGGGCGAAAACCTCTTGGTTTTTTTCACTCTCATAAGGTAACATTCGCCGCATATATTCCAGCAACTCAGGTGTCAACTTGACTTCGGGACCAATCGGTTGCCAGCCACCACCAAGATTTCCAGTTTGAATAGAGCGTTGCTCTTTCATGATCTACTCCTTTGGGTCGTAAGGTATAAATTCAATATGCTTAATATTCCCAGCCATGATGAGTATAGATTTTTTGGGACTATGTTTCAAGTCCTTCTGATAGATATCAATATCTTCAATATAGATGTCACGGTTGGCGGTATCGGATGACATAAAGGACTCTTTACCAATCAATCCTCGTATTTGTCTCCCATCATTAAGAGTTACCAAAACAAGATTTCGTTCGCGCTTCGAGAATTTAAAAACTCAAGCGAGTCTATTTACCTATTATTTGTAGGGGGGCGGATGCCCCCCGTCGAGCTATGCTCGACTCCCCCCGCTGGATAGCCTCGTGCTTACGCACGACGCTATGAGGAGTAAGGGAATGTTAAAACTTCCCACAACCCCTCATCGCGTTGCCCCGTCGGCGAATGCCGACATGCGTCGGCGGGGCAAGGCGATCCAGAGGGGGGGAGTTGCGCAGCAACTCGGGGGGCATCCGCCCCCCCGCTAAAAACGAAAAGTTTTGGATTTTCAAAGAATCAGACTCTAGATTATCGGATTTTATTTCACTCATTCATTCATCACTCCGCAGATTGTGATAAATATTATCGCAAATCCTCTCATTATTAAATTGCAATTTGCCTATGGCTTGGATAGTGGATAGGGATTGTGGTAAATCCTTTTACGATCTGGCAACCCTCAGGGAGAAATAAATGAAGTACGGTTATGTTGGCCTTGGCAATCTCGGTCAAAATCTGGCGATGAGTTTGGTGCGTGAAGGCTTCGAGGTCACGGTGACGGACCTCGATAAAAAGAACGCCGAGAAGCTGATCGCGGCGGGTGCCAAATGGGCCGATTCGGCGGTAGACCTCGCCAAAGCGGTCGATTGCGTCATTACCTGTTTGCCGAGTCCAAAGATCACCGCCAAGGTTCTCGATCAGATTCTCCCGACCATGGGCAAGGGCAAGACCTGGATCGAGATGAGTACCCTCGGGCGGGCCGAGATTCAGAACTTTGCCGCCAAATGCGCCGCCCATGGCGTCGAGACTCTGGCCTGTCCGGTGACGGGCGGGGTTCATCTCGCGGCTCAGGGCAAGATTACGGTTCTGGTTGGTGGGCCAAAACCATTGTTCGAAAAACACCGCAAGGCCTTGGAGGCCATGGGCGGACAGATTTTCCACATGGGCGAATTGGGGTCGGAAGCCATCATCAAGGTCATTACCAATATGCTCGCCTTTATTCATCTGGTGGCCTGTGGCGAGGCCCTGATGCTGGCCAAACGCGGCGGCCTTGACCTTGCTCAGGCCTTCCATGCGATCAAGGCCAGTTCAGGTACCAGCTTCGTCCACGAGACCGAAGGGCAGCTGATTTTGAACGGCAGTTATGACATTGCCTTTACCATGGATCTGGCTTTAAAAGACCTGAATTTTGCCATGGATTTTGGCAAGGAATTTGGCGTACCCTTGGCATTGGCATCCCAGACCCTGCAACAGTTCATCATGGGTGCCGAGAAATATGGCCGCGACGAGCAATCGACCGCCATTGTCAAGCTGCTGGAGGATGCGCTCAAGACCGACCTGCGCGCCCCTGGGTTTCCAAAGCGACTGGAATAGCCGATTTATCGACAAGGAGGAGAAAATTGTATCAGGCCATTGTTAAAACCAAATTGGGTCAGTTGCAGATTATCGCTTCCGACATTGGGCTGGTGGCGATTGATCTCTTGGATCGGATTGATGATCCTGAATTTAATGCGCGGCGGCTCGCTGGTCTGGCGAGGCTGGAGTTAGACCACCCCAACCTAAGGCCGGCGACGGGCGAGGTTCTGAACTGGGTTAAGAAGGTCGAGCAGCTCGGCAATGGCGAGGTCGTTACCTCGTTGCCGCCGCTCGACCTTGGCACGCGGGGAACAGCGAAGCAACGGCAGGTCTGGCAAAATCTGCTGCGGATTCCCCGCGGCCAGACCATTACCTATGGCGAGATGGCGCGTCGGATTGGCAGCCCCAAGGGAGCGCGGGCTGCTGGTTCGGCCTGCGGGGCCAATCCCCTGCCGATTGTGATTCCTTGCCATCGGGTAGTGGCGAGCGATGGCAGCCTCGGCGGATTCGGCCTCGGGCTGGAACGCAAAGGCCTGCTGCTGGAGTGGGAGCGGGGTTAGGGGGGAATTCTGGTTTGACAGTTTATGGTCTTAACAGTATAATAGTCTTGGTTTCTGATAGGGATTAATATCATGCTGAACTTAGATATTAATGTAACTGGCGGCCTCGAGAAATGGGTCGGAAGCCAGGTCGATTCGGGAAGGTTCGCTTCG
>JASGCE010000063.1 GCA_030054295.1 Minisyncoccota bacterium | reverse complement strand
ACGGCAAAACCATCGCCGATGCCAAGGGCGATATTCAACGCGGGCTCGAGGTCGCGGAATTCTGCATCGGGGCACCCCATCTGCTCAAGGGCGAGTTTAGCGACTCGGCGGGTACGGGCATTGATCTCTATTCGCTGCGCCAGCCGCTCGGGGTGGTCGCCGGAATCACGCCCTTTAATTTTCCGGCCATGATTCCGATGTGGAAATTCTGCCCGGCCCTGGTCTGCGGCAATGGTTTTATCTTAAAACCATCCGAGCGCGACCCCTCCGTGCCGATGATGCTGGCCGAACTGCTGATCGAGGCTGGCCTGCCCGCCGGAGTCCTGAATGTCGTCAATGGCGACAAGGAGGCCGTCGATGCCATCATTGACCATCCCGATATTATGGCCATTGGCTTTGTCGGCTCGACTCCGATTGCTGAATATATCTATGGTCGCGGCTGTGCCACCGGCAAGAGGGTACAATGTTTTGGTGGAGCCAAGAACCACATGATCATCGCCCCCGATGCCGATATTGACATGGCGGCCGATGCCTTGATTGGGGCGGGCTATGGCGCGGCGGGGGAACGCTGCATGGCCATTTCGGTTGCGGTTCCGATTGGCGACGAGACCGCCGACCGACTGATCAAGAACCTGATCCCCAAGATCGAGAAACTCAAGGTCGGCCCTTACAATTCGGGCGAGCCAGACTTTGGTCCGCTGGTCACCGATGCCGCCAAAAAGCGGGTGGTTGGTCTCATCGATTCGGGGATTAAACAGGGGGCTGAACTGGTGGTCGATGGCCGCGGCTTTAAGCTCCAGGGCTATGAGGATGGGTTTTTTGTCGGCCCCTGCCTGTTCGACCGGGTGACTCGCGATATGGAGATCTACAGGCAGGAGATTTTTGGCCCGGTGCTCTGTATGGTGCGGGCCAAGACCTATGAAGATGCCTTGTCCTACCCAATGCAGAATGAATATGGCAATGGTGTCGCCATATTTACCCGCGACGGCGACACGGCCCGTGACTTCCAGAACCGCATCAATGTCGGGATGGTGGGGATCAATGTGCCGATTCCGGTGCCTTTGGCCTATCATACCTTTGGTGGTTGGAAGAAGTCGGGCTTTGGCGATTTGAACCAACATGGGCCGGATGCATTTCGGTTCTATACCCGCACCAAAACCGTGACGGCTCGCTGGCCATCGGGAGTCAAGGAAGGGGCCGATTTTGTGATTCCGACGATGTAGGATCAATTGCTTCGATAAAACAATGCATTAATTAGGAGTCAATGAATGCATTTCGACCACTATTCTTACCATGACGAAATCAGTAAAACTCTCTCATCCGACCAATCAAGAAATCTAACCTTCTTGGTTGGTCGGTTTGATTCTTATCTTTTTGACACAATTAACGGATTGGATGACAGCTATTCCTTAGTCTCACACGAAATTTTTCTTGAAGACCGACTGCTGGTTGGAAAAAAAGCAAATCGTCATCTTCATCAAGGCAATCAGCTGGATCTAAAAGAATGGGAATTGATTCCTTACGCAATTATTAATTGCTGCTCTTGCTATTTCGACCGACGAACTGAAAACATCATTTTTATGATTCCGTCGCTTGAGTGTGACCGAGCCATCAAACTCGCCGTTCATTTGAATTTTAATCTTGGTCGAGAAAAACGGAAGATAAATCTAATCCGCTCCTGCTTTAAAATTAACCCCCAAGCCATTGAGGAAGATTCAAAGCGCTATATTGATATTGATGGTTTATAAAAAGAGGTGGATGGGTGGACGGCAGACCCACCATAGCTGAAGATTGGACCTATAGTTAACAGGACAGTTACGCAACAATGACGCGAAATCGGTAAGATTTGGTCATTATCATAATCCCGCATATAGCCATATCATCAGATGAACGGACGCCTTTCCGTTCGTCATCCACCTGAATAGTCTATACAATATTTTTTATGTCTTGCCAAGAAAAATCAAATTTTTTCTGTCGTCCATAAACAACTCCTATAAATGCTCCTAAATAATCTCGAAATATCTTTTTAGTTCAAAGTCGGTGACGAATTTTTGGAACTCCCTTTCTTCCCATTCGCGGGTCGCGGCAAAATGCTCGACGAAATCATCACCCAGTGCCGCCCGCAACATGGCCGAGCCGCGTAGTTTCTGCGCCGCATCCCACAGAGTTCGCGGCAGGCGATCCCGCGCCTTCGGGGTGATCAAATAGCCATTGCCGGTGATCGGCGGCGGCGGAGTCAAACCCTGCTCAATCCCCCACAGCCCCGCCGCCATTGCCCCAGCCAGAGCCAAATAGGGATTGGAATCAGCCCCCGGCAATCTGAACTCAACGCGGGTCGATTTAGCACTGCCGGGAATCGCGCGAATCGCCGCGGTGCGGTTATCCACCGCCCACTGGCTGCTGGTCGGGGCCCAATAGCCCGGCACCAGCCGCCGATAGCTGTTAATGGTCGGCGCGGCCAGAGCCATAATCTCGGCCATTTTGGCCTGCAGGCCAGCAATAAATTGCCGCATGATCAGACTCATGCCGTCGGGGGCGGCGGCATCGTGGAATAGATTCTTACCATCGCGCCAGAGGGAGATATGAACATGTCCCCCTTGCCCCGAGAATTTCTCGCTCCATTTGGCCATAAAACTGATCATCATCTGCCGCTGTTGGGCATAGACCTTGGCGAAGGTTTTGAAGGCCGCGGCCTCGTCGGCGGCCTGTAGTGCTGGCGCGACGGTCAGGGCGGCCTCGAGCATTCCTGGGCCGGTCTCCTCGTGCAGACCCTCGAGTGGCATCCGCATCTCGCGGCACAGGGCGAGCAGCCCCTGATAGAAATCCGCATGGGCCGAGTTGCGAATCACCGAATAGCCAAAACCACCGGTGCCATAGGTCTTGGGGTTTTGGAACTGCCGCGATTGCAGCGATTCCAGGGTCTCCGCGACGGTAAAAAACTCATATTCAAACCCGGCGAAGGTCGCAAAACCCTTGGCCGCGCCCTGATCCAAAACCCGCGCCAGAGTGCGCCGCGGACAGATGCCCGAATGGCGCCCATCCAACTCGCCCTGCACAAAAATCGTCGGGGCTTCAAAGGGCAGAGGCCGCCAAGATTCCGGCACCAACCGCACCGTCGCATCGCCATAGCCATGGTGCCAACCGGTCACCTGGGTATTGTCATACAATACATCCGCCGAGTCCCAGCCGAAAACCACATCGCAAAAACCAAAACCACCATCGAGGGCCGAGCGAAACTTATCCATGGAGACATATTTGCCGGCCATGACTCCGTCGCTGTCGATGATCCCCAGCTTGACATTGCCATGCGGATGTGCATCGGCATATTGGCGCAAATGGGCGAGGGCGTCGCTGCGAATGGCCTCGGGCGATGGCGATCTGGTCATGATTCCTCCGTAGGTTTGGCGGGTTATTCCGACCAGTATAAACACGGAATTAACCAAATGACTAGGGGGGATTCAGTGTTTAAGAAATCAAGTCATTTAACCAGGTCGAGCTGTTTTTTTCCTGAAAAATTCGCATCCGCGAATTCTTTAGCAAGACACTGCTGTTTCTCTTTACCGTATTATATGATTTGCTCCGCGAAACAACAAACATTCGCATATTGGGTTTGAAATTAGCAATGTTACTATCTTTAATCACATCATGTAGCTGATTGAAATAGTTAAAAAATGCAACACCAGCCATTCCCTGGTCATGACCTTCAGCCAAGGTAGATGGTTTACTCGAATCTTTAAATTCAATGGCAATTAAATGAAGATTATTATTTATGGCCGCCACAACCAACAGATCAGTATATTTTTTTAAATCCGAGTTAGGACTGAATAGTTTGTTAATGGGGCCAATTTTATCACAAAGTCGAAAGCAAAATAGACAATCGGGATTATCAATGTGATCCTTAAAATCAATTTTAAAATCTTTTTGATTTAGCTCCTTATGGGTGTAAATAAAATTATCAACCTGCTTTACTAGATGCAAGTCACTGTGAATATGGTTTCTGTAATAGGCAACGATGGTTTTTGCGTCACTCATGCTTAATCTCTCTGATTATTATCAAGTGAATCCTCATAACTATTGCAAGCCCATTCATAGGATTCATTCATTCTCTTGATGACCTTTTCCATTGAAGGCACCACAATACCGCCGGGTAAGTTTATTTTACAGGGCTCTACCCCCTCCATGGTGAAGTGATATGCCTTTACATCTTCAGGATTAAGTCGCTCACGACCATCCTTGTCGAAACCATATTCGGCCTCAATCTCTGCCCGCTCAGGAAATTCACGACTGAGCATAATCATGGTATTAAGCTCGGTAATGATGTAATCTGAATGGGTGCTGATCACAATATGAATCCCACTATTGACCAGTTGCACCAACAGCCGCGCCACCATCTGTTGATTCTCGGGGTGCAGATTGAGTTCCGGTTCGTCGATAAAAAGAATCAAATTCTCTTTAGAACTTTGGATATAATCAATCGCAGGTATTAGGGCAAGCCAAAGTCCATAGAGATTATTGGCGGCAGAGGAGAGCATATGAATCGGATATGGCTGATCGGTTCCATGGGGGCGACCGCGAACCACACCCATGGAATCAACCGAATAGTCCATCTTGACGATTCTTTTGGTTATATAGTCCTGAAAGTAATTACCTTCAATATTGCCTTCTATGTTGCGTGCAGTACCCAAAAATTGCAAATAGCGTTCGGTGGCAAAAGGATATTGTGCAACCACCATTTCATCGAATCTTTTGCGCGATTCTTCATCGTCATTAAGTTTAATCTGCCGTACCAAATCCGAATTGCGGCGGTCAAGATCAAGATAGGTTAAATGAAACCCACTTCTTCCCGCAGGAATAAAATGAAAATAAAAGTTCGTATTTAATGTAATTGAGTTTTTTATAAGCATTAACATTGTTTTTTCAAAAACATCCATAGAACCACCTAATTCTTTTTTTAAGTCTTGAGGTGTTTTCTTTATCATTTCAAAAAACTTTATGAATTCTTGCTTTTGATTATGTATAAATATATTATCTTCAAAAGATCTGTCCTTTGATTTTATTTCATCATTGTAATTCTCAAGGGACTTAATTGAAATGTCGATGTAAGAATCAGTGCCATGTTCAATTTTTTTGAGAGCCAAATTATATGGAATATATTTAATTATTTTTGATAAAAATGCGTCACTTAAAAAAGTAAAATCAATTGTCAATTCTTCAAAATTGTTAACTATAGTTGCGTTACCAACAATCTTTTGCCTTGTTGCAAAAATTTCTTTAAAATTTTTGATTTGATAGTTTCCGATTGAGGAAACATACTCCATAATCATTTTTTTTATTTCGGATGAATAAATTGCAACATGGTCTACTTCCAATAATTGACTTAACTTATTTCGGATAAACTGTTCAAAAGGCACATTTATATACTCGTCCGGCAAAGTACGAAAATACAAGCCGCCGTACATCAGATTCATTGCCCAGGTTTTGCCAGTATGGTTATGGCCGGTAAAGACGGTGAGTTTACCGGTCTCGATGGTGGCATCCTTGATCGGGCCGAGATTTTTAATAGTGTATTTTAAGCCAGACATTATTTTTCCTGTGATTTACCCATCCAGAATAGCCCATCGTAAATTAAAATCAAGTCGTTCGTGCATTCTTAAGTGATAGCAGCAAAGTTACTGTAAAGTTCTCATTCCCCGCAAGGCTGCCCGTCAGGGCAGACGCAGACGGGGAATCTCGCTTTGTTTTTTATTCCCTTAAAGCAAAGCGAGATTACCCGTCTCGCTGCTTCGCAGCGGCGGGTAATGACAATCGAGGGGCAAGTTCGGGGTTAAAACAAGCTATCAGTTTTCTATTGTCATTCCCCGCAAGGTTGCCCGTCAGGGCAACCGCAGACGGGGAATCTCGCTTTCTTTTGGAAGGTGTGCAAAAAGTCATATAAATAGAAAGTCAGTCAACCCCCCTTAGTCTCACTAAGCCGTAAACGGCTAAGTTCGACTATTCCCCCCTTCTGAAGAAGGGGGGATAAAGATCAATCACCTCCCCTTCTTTAGAAGGGGAGGATAGAAACTCTTGGTGAGACGAAGTCGAACCTTAGAGTTTCTTGGTGGGGTTGCACTAAAAATTTCGATTTTCAGACCTTCCTTTAAAAAGGGAGATTACCCGTCGCTTCGCGCGGGTAATGACAAGGTGGAATATACTCAATACTTCCTAATCAATGTCACCAGCACGCCTTGGATCTTGACTCGGTCGGCGCCGTAAATTTGGGTCTTGTGCAAACCATTGGCCGGTTCCAGCGCAATGGCCGAGCCGCGTCGGCGCAGGCGTTTTAATGTCACATCCTGGTCATCGACCAGGGCGGCGACAATCTGGCCGGTTTCGGCAGTTTGGCTGACGCGCAGCACGGCCTGGTCGCCGTCGAAAATTCCGGCCTCGATCATCGAATCGCCCTTGACCGTCAGGACAAAATGCTCGCCGCTGCCGAGGCTCGAGAGCGGCAAACGCAGCCCATCATTATCCCCGCCACTGACCACCGCTTCAATCGGGGTACCCGCCGCAATCGAGCCAAGGATCGGAAAAACCCCCTCTCGAGTCGCCCCAGACTGAGGATTGGACTCGTCGCTGACCAGAGTCGGCCTTCGCGGGCCGCGGGTGCCGCGGGTGCCGCGCGGCAAAACAACATCCTCGGCCAGGCGAATCACCTCGATCGCCCGCGCCCGATGTTTAAGCCGACGGATAAAGCCCCGTTCCTCCAGCGATTCCAGCAGACGATGAACGCCCGACTTGGACTTGACCTCGAGCGCATCCTTCATTTCGTCAAAGGAAGGGCATACCCCCTCCCGCCGAAGGTAGTCGTCCAAAAACCGCAAAAGCTCTGCCTGTTTGTAAGTAAGCATCTTACCCCTTTAAGACCTCATTCGTTCTAGTAAAGTTCTTGCGACCTGTCAAGCGACAATTATTAATGCTCCCCCAAATAATGCTGCAAATGATAGAGCCGATAATAGAGAATATAATCGGCATGAATCGGGATGGTGATGGCTCCCGCCGCCTCGTGTTTGGCGAAGTAGCCCAGAACCTCCGGCACCTCCATCGCCTCTCGGGCGGAGGTGCTGGGGTTGTAACCACTCAGAACCTCAGGGCGAGCGATAAAAATCATCGGGGCATCGCGCTGACCACTCATCGGGTTGGTCATCTGGAAATGATCGGTCGGCCGCGGGCCCGATTGAAACTGCACCTGAGCCACCGGCGGGCGAATGTAAAAGGCCAGAGTCGCAAATATCATCCGATCATCGGTCGCCAAGATCGGAATGGTGCCGCTGGTCTTGGCCTCGGCCAGCAATTGCGCCAAGACCGCATCGCCCAACCTCTGGCCATCGCCCAACCGCACCAGGGGATCATTACGACGCGTCAGTTCTATGCCGAGTTGCTGCATAATCTCGCGGTAATAGCCGGCGGTTACCCCCACCATCGTGCCCAGAATCACCACCGAAACCCACAGCCAATATCTCAGCCGCGCCCGCGGGAATAGCGGCCGATCCTTGAACTCGACGGCGAAATACCAACCAAGCCAAAGCGAGGCCGCACTGTAACTGGCCGCCGCCCAATTGATATTGGCACGATTAAGCAAGGCCACCCCCATCGCAAAAATCAAAGGCGGAGCGATAAATATGACCAAAAACCGCGCCGTGCCAACCGCCAATCGCGGGTTTGGCGGGGCATTCTGGGGCTTCCGTCTGCGCATCCCGGTGGCGATCAGAATCAGCAACAGAATAAAGCTGATCGGGCCAAAAATCGCCAACTGCCCGAGCAGAAACTCGCCCATATGGCCGGGGTGCAGCTGCAATCCAATCGTCCCGGCATTGCTGGCGGTATGTCTGAAGCTGACCATCTGATGCTGGATATTCCAAACCAGATTGGGGCTATAGACCAACAACCCGAGCCCAATCGCCAGCCACAGCCGCGAATTTTTTAGGGTCAAATGATTGGTTTGCCGAAGCCCATTTTCGGCACCATTATCCGATAGTTCCTCCCTCACCACCACCGCCGCAATCAAGAGGGAGAGAATAAAAAGCCCCATCGAATATTTACTCAGCAGCCCCAGCCCCAACGCCAGCCCCAGCCCCAGCCAGTCGCGCCAATGGTTACTCCGCCGCGCCCGCAAAACAAACAGCAGCGCCAGCGACCAAAAACACAGCAGCGGCACATCGGTCGAGATCACCAGCCCCGAGACCATCACCCCCGGCATTAAACTGTAAACCAGGGCCGTGCGGTGGGCGGCTAAACTCGCCCGCTCCTGGCCGCGGAAAATCTCCCGCGCCGCAGCATAGAGGATCAAGGCCGTCACCGCCTGCACCACGGGTGCACCCATGCGAACGCCAAATTCCTGGTCGCCAAAAATACTGCTGGTCAAGCGAATGAGCCAAGCAACCATCGGCGGTTTCGAAAAATAACCAAATTCTAACGACTTACCCCATAGCCAATATTGCGCCTCGTCACCATAGAGCGAGATATTGGCCCCAGCAATCATGAGCAGCCGAACCGCCATAATCGACAGGACAAGAATCAATACCGACGACCAGCCATAGTGATCAGCGAGTGGCATTTTTGCCGCGGGAAGACGAAAGCTACGGTTAGTGGTTTTTGCCATTATTTTAAACTCGACAATTGAAATTCTGATCTGTCCCCGTTCGCCCTTTAGGGAGCGGGGGGCAGTTATTATGAATGTCCCCCCTCCCTTTAGGGAGCGGGGGAAAGAGGTTCTTTGTTTTTAGCAAGCGAAGCGAAGCTGAAAACTTAGAACCTCTTGGGGGGTAGGGCTTTGTTGCATTACCATAGTTTTACCTACCCCCCCCTGTCTCTTACCGCATTCTGCGGCAAGAGCCTTCCCCCCGCTCCCTAAAGGGAGGGGGGGCAGTTATAATGAATGTCCCCCCTCCCTTTAGGGAGCGGGGGAAAGAGGTTCTTTGTTTTTAGCAAGCGAAGCGAAGCGAAGCTGAAAACTTAGAACCTCTTGGGGGGTAGGCAGGCACGGTCTGTTCGATTCCTTATTCTTTGGTTTTTAACACTATATTTAAAAACCAAAGAATAGAAAATGGCACCACGACCTTCTCCACCTACCCCCCCTGTCTCTAGCCGCATTCTGCGGCAAGAGCCTTCCCCCCGCTCCCTAAAGGGAGGGGGGGCAGTTCTTTTTCCTATTCTTGTGAATCAGTACCAGATTGCGGCTATAGACCACCACCCCGGTGACCTGCCCGAGGGCCAGCACATATTCCTGACGCACCAGAGTATAGAGCAACAAAAGGCTGCCCCCAACCAAACTCAAGTACCAGAAGACGACCGGAATCTCCGACCTCTTGCGCTTCTCCGAATGAAGCCACTGAACAATAAAGCGCGAGGCAAAAACCCCCTGGGCCACAATACTGACGCCAATCCAAACCTTATCCGTCGTTGTCATTTTTTTGAATTTTCTGATTTAATCTCGGTTGCCGTGACCCGGGTCGGCCGCCGCATCAACCACATTACCCCGATCATATCCCATATCCCTACCAAAAACCGCCCCCAATTACCATAGTTAGACTTGCCGGCCATTCTGGGGCGATGGTTGACCGCTACCGACAGTACCCGACCGCCACTGCGAATCATCAGGGCGCAAAAATAACGGTGGTTATGGTTAAAGGCCGGAAATCCCAAATAACTGTCGCGCGGAAAAACCTTCAGCCCGCAACCGGTGTCTGGGGTACCATCGTGAAGCAACCCGCGCCTGATCCGATTGGCGAGCCTGGAGCCGATACGCTTACTCAAACTATCGCGGCGTTTTTGCCGATGTCCTGCTATCATCACCGGCTGATCGGGATAGTGCTTGACCCAATCCCAATAGGATTGCAGCAAGGCAGGTATATCCGCCGGGTCATTCTGTCCATCGCCATCCAGAGTAGCAATGACTTCAGCGCGAGCGGCCTTGACTCCGGTTAATATCGCGCTGCTTTGGCCCGATCTGTGGCTATGGGCAATGACCCGAAGTTGCGGCATGACAGGAATCAGTTTTTGCAGAGTCGCACGGGTGCCATCGGTCGAGCCATCATCAATACAGAGAATCTCGAACTGCAAACCGGCGCCTGTCAAGACCATGTGAATCTCGGTACAGAGGGCGACGGCATTGTCAGCCTCGTTGAGCATCGGAACAATTACGGAAAGCTGCATGATATTCACAATTGATGATAACAATGGCAATTAATCGACGAGCCATAATAGAAAAATGCCGAGCCTGTGTAAACAGACTCGGCATTCCAAAACAATTGCCGAAGCAATGGTTACTGAGCAGCGGGAGCTGCCATCTCGGCCTTCTTGGCAGCCGGGGCCTTTTTGGTTTTCTTGGCTTTTTTAGCCTTCTTGGCCTTCTTGTCCATATTGTGCTGGTTGTGATCCATCGTGGCCGCGCCCATTTCGCCCGAAGCAGCGGCGGCAGTGGTGTCAGTAGCAGCGCGAACCGGCATAAAACTAGCCGAAGCGGTCAAGGCAAATACTGCAACAGTGATAGCTGTAAACAAACGCAACATTTTTAGTCCTTTCACACGGTTCAAAAATCTATGCAATAGAATTCCAAACCAATTGGTTAATCAAACGGAGCCTGTTAAAACCTCCGTAACCCTGTTTAACCCGCTTTATCTTCAATGCCAAGTTACAAATTGTTCATAATTGGTAATAAATCAAACCCCTACAGATCGCCGCGGACAAATACCGTATTATAGCCCTGTACCAGATGCTGGCGGTAACCGCGACCCTGAAGATAGTCCCGCACCTCGGCATGGCGGGCTTCCAACGGGTGACCGGCAATCACATCCCAAAGTTCGACCAGCAGCACCTTGGGGCGATAATATTCAATGTTAAAGCCGGCAAAAACCTCGGGCTCCATACCCTCGACATCGACCACCAGCAGATCAAAATCAGGCTGAATTTGGGAGGCCTCCAGGATGGCATCCAGGCGATATTGCTGCACCGTGATTTTCTTATCAAATGTAACATTATGGTTGGCCTTGATAAATTCATGACCCACGGTCAAGGCCGACGAAGATTCAGCATTGTTACTGGCAATATGCAACTCGAGCGGCGAATCCATCGCCCCAACCGCCAGATTCCAAACCATGACAGTGTTGCGACTGTGGCGAAGTTTGCAAACCAAGGCATAGTCGGCGATCGGTTCAATATAGACCCCCTGCCAGCCAATATCGGCAAGGCCGCAACAGTTGGAATTATGACCATCATTGGCCCCAACCTCGACAAAAATGCCATCGGATCTTAGCCCCAGAATCGGCTCGATGATGGTCGGAAAATCTGGCAGGTCGCAGCGACTCGCCCGCGGGTAATAGTGATCCGTGACCATCTGCAAAAGATAATCATCTATAAAACCATTACATTGATCATCAAGTTGAATATCTTTGATCAGATAATCGGTGATGGGCATTTTTTATTCATTTCTATACACTTATGGAGAGACTACTCCGCCGCCAGTCGTCGTCGCTCCTTACCCATTCGTGCCTCGAGTTCGGGGCGGAAATGGCGGATCAGGCCCTGGATCGGCCAGGCCGCAGCATCGCCGAGGGCGCAGATGGTATGGCCCTCGATCTGGCGAGAGACATCCTCGAGCATATCGATCTCGCGCGGGATGGCCTCGCCCTTGACCAGTCGTTCCATGACCCGCCACATCCAGCCCGTGCCTTCGCGGCAGGGGGTGCATTGGCCGCAGCTCTCGTGCATGTAGAATTTGGACAGGCGAGCAATGGCCGCCACCACATCGGTGGAACGATCCATCACAATCACCGCCGCGGTGCCAAGGCCCGACCGCTGTTCCCGCAGCGAGTCAAAATCCATCAGCACCGTATCGCAAATCGACTTGGGCAGCATCGGCACCGAAGAGCCCCCTGGAATCACCGCCAGCAGATTGTCCCAGCCGCCACGCACCCCGCCTGCATGTTTGTCGATGAGTTCGCGCAGCGGAATCCCCATCTCCTCCTCGACATTACAGGGATTATTGACATGGCCCGAAATGCAAAAAACCTTGGTGCCAGCATTTTTGGGGCGACCAAGGGCACTGAACCAGCTGGCTCCGCGCCGCAAAATGGTCGGGGCGACGGCAATCGATTCGACATTATTGACCGTCGTCGGCATTCCGTAGAGTCCGGCCTGGGCCGGAAAGGGCGGTTTTAGGCGCGGCTGACCCTTGCCGCCCTCGAGGCTTTCGATGAGGGCGGTTTCCTCGCCGC
>JASGCE010000062.1 GCA_030054295.1 Minisyncoccota bacterium | reverse complement strand
CTTTGCGAATGCAAAGTCTTTAGCAACCCTGAGCGAAGCGTGAGGGGAAGAGTCCAGAAAACTAATCAATTACAATAGGTTAAGTTTTTCTGGATTCTTCGCTAAGAACAGTTAGCCGAGCTAAAGCTCGGACTGTTCTAAGCTCAGAATGACAAGTTTGAAGTTTTTCAGACCTTCCTAAAGGGCGAACGGGGGCAGTTATAATTCCCTTTGTCCCCGCTCTCTTATTGGAGGTGAGGATAAACTATCCTTCAGGACCACCCCATGCCCCAGTCTTTTCACCTCCCGATTGGCATTACCAGCGGTCAAACGGCCCAAGCTGCCCGAGCGGTCAATGGGGCAAGCCCACTGGCTGGGGGCGTGAGCGGCCTCGCCTTTAACGCCGTCGAGGTTCAGGCTGGCGGGCAGAGGCACCAACTCAGTCACCAGCAGTTCCGTGACTCTCACCCTGACATCTTTACCAAACTGACCGCGCCGCGCCATGAATTTGCTGGCCTGCCGATGAGTGAACCCCTGGTCATGGGAATCCTGAATGTCACCCCCGATAGTTTTAGCGACGGCGGCGATAGTTTTACCCAGGCGGCGGCTCTGACCCGTGCCGAGGCTATGCTCAAGGCCGGGGCCGCCCTGATTGATGTCGGTGGCGAATCGACTCGCCCGGGGGCCACTGTAGTTCCGCCGGAGGAGGAATGGCAGCGCGTCGCCCCGGTCATCCAATCGCTGGTCAAACAGGGGGTCAAGGTCTCGCTCGACAGCCGCAATTCGTTGGTGATGAAGCGGGCCATCGATGCCGGGGTCACCATCATCAATGATGTCTCGGCCTTGAACCATGACCCCCGGGCGCTGGAGGTCGTCGCTCGGGGGGGAGTCGCGGTGATTTTGATGCATATGCGCCACGACCCCTCGACCATGAATCGCGCCCCATTTTACCAAGACCTGCTCCCCGATGTGGTGGGCGAACTGGCCGCAGCCGTGACCCGCGCCGAGGCCGCGGGGATTAAACGCGACAATATCATGATCGATCCGGGCATCGGTTTTGCTAAGAATTCCGTTCACAATCAATCCATTATGGCCAATCTGGCGGGGTTTCATGGCCTTGGTCTGCCCATATTGCTGGGGGCATCCCGCAAGGGCCTGCTGAGTGGCGATGCGAACCGCCGAGTCGAACCCAAACAGCGGCTGGGCTCATCCTTGGCCGCCGCCCTGGTCGGATTATCGGCGGGAGTCCAGATGCTGCGAGTCCACGATGTTTTTGAAACCTGCCAAGCGGTAGAGGTCTGGCGCGCCATCGCCGCGCGGTGAGCTTTGAACCGATTGACGGTCTTGTCCAGCCCAGTCTATTTTGACTCGGTGATTTTTGGATAGTCACGATCAGGATTTGGACAGTCTTTTCTACCCTCCCGCAGACAGTTTGTGACCTGTAATTGAACCGCCAATAAAGATTGACGATCAAAATCAAAGACCTGCTGTGTATGATATATGCTATCTAAACCCCGTTCCCAATTATCCTTGCGAATCTGCAGATCGGCAAAAACCTTGGAACCTATAGTAAAGGCAATCGTAACATTAACGAACAAAGAGACCAAAAAGATCATCGACAGTTTGCTGTTTTTTTGTTTAATCTTGATCCCCAGCCAAAGACCGATACTAGTTAAGCTATAGAATAGTATCAGCACACTCGTTGTATAATGCCAAAAACCGTCATAGCTAAATCCTTCAACAAACCTAGTGATCAGAATATTAATAAGAAAATAAACCCCCAAAACAATGGATAGATTAAGATAGAATCGAATATTCTCTTGGTTGAATTTTTGACTATAAAGATAAGAGAATCCAGCTGCACTCGATAGAGTCATCAAGGCTCCCCAAGAAATAATATTTGAAGCGATAAATTTAAGCGAAAAAGGGACAGTGAAATTGACCATATCCCAAATAGTCGCAGCTGATAATTCTGATAATGAACCGAAATTAAACTGCGGATTAGAGGTTTTGATGATGATCGCCTGTCTGATAGCCGTGCCGGGGGCAAGTTTAATCGCAATATAACTGGCTATTAACAGTGATGCGGCAAAAATCCCACCCAGGATCAGATTTCGGTGACTAATTTTTTCTTTGAAACCCCAAAAGAATAATGGCGACAGGACCAGCATTGCCAACAGGGATGCATTAAAAACATAATAGATTGAACCGCAAAACAGTCCAAACAATGCTGTATAAAGAGCAGATCGAAAAGTTAAACTTCCCTTAAGATTAAATTTTATAGCAAAAATTAAAATAAAAACCGCAGGCACAATATAAATTGAATTGATATCGAGCCAACTGACGATTGCATAGGCAAATTGATTATTGACACCAAAATCATTAAAGATCGAGTTACGGCTCCATAAAAACAACCACCAAACAGTGATTAAATACATGGCTCCAATCACATATTCAAATAACTTAAGTTTTATACCATTGCGGAAAATATAAAGGCCACCCAATCCAATGGTTACAATAAAGAATAGGGCAGGAACAAAACTGGCAAGACTCAATGGAAAATAGGCAACGGGCAAACCAACCAAAGTCTGTGTGATTATATCGCGTGGAATAAAACCATTCCAACTATTCCACCACCATGCAATGGAATCGATAAATCCTAAGCGAAGAACCAGTTCAGCATGAATCAAATCATCATAAAATGGCCGCAAATATTGAAAATTGAAAATCATGTAAACTGTATTAATAAAGACCAGCAAGAAAACAAAGCCAAGAAAATAGTTTAATTGTTTCTTATGTCGATCAATAGGGGAATAATATAGATCTAAGACAAATTTGCCCGTAGATAACAGAAATTTACCCACAGCAATTAGGAAAAATTTGACCGCAGAAAACACCAATTTGGCCGCAGTTTTCAAATAAGGCAATAGCAATAGAACAACACAGATAGAAATAAAGAATAGGATTACGCCAAGTAAATATGGGTTAATCACAGAATTAATTTCTACTGTATATTTGTTTTTATCGATTCTGGGGTCACTATTATTCAAGCTGGTAAAGGTTAACACCCCAATGGCATGGCTCCATTGGTTTTGTTTTAAAATCGAATCAAATTTAGAATAGGCATATCTTCCAGAAACCTGCCCCCCCAGAGTGTAAAGGTTATTAATATCATGATCTAAATATTGATTATTCTGATAAAATACTGTTCCAGAATCGGTATTCTTCTCGGAGCTGTCACGAAGGATTACCCATGGAAAATTAACTCTATTTTCGATGGGATAGGCATAGACCTTGGTTGTTAACTCGGAATTGGCACTGTTTGGGCGATCAGCTAACTGGATGATGCGACCTTTATCCAGTTCATAAACAAATTTAGGTGTAGTATTAAACAGTACCAAGATGCTTGCGCAAAGCAAAAATACGATAATCAACAGATTTTCTGCTGAGACCTGAAGACAGCGATTATAGAATTTTTTAAGCATCTTAGATATTTCCTTAAATCCTTGCGGATTGCAGTAATCGTTTTTCTCGATTTGGCTTCGTGATTTTCATTATATCGGTTAACATTTAGACCATCGTTTATATATAGCAAAAGGATATTGGATTCAATGCCATTGTATTATGCCCTCGCCCTTCGGCAAATTAATTGAGGCAAGATCTGCTGCCGCAAAATGTTAGGTTTCGGTGAACTCGCAAATCCTGAGCAATGGAAACCCCAAAAAATAGACTATGCCGCCCAGCCGCCATCAATCAAATGTACCGCGCCGGTGGTAAAGGCCGATTCATCCGAAGCCAGATAGACCGCCAGGGCGGCAATTTCTTCGGGCTTGCCGAGTCGTCCCATCGGTTGGCGGGCGACGAAGGCCGCCTCGATTTCTGCCTGCGGTTTCTTTTGGCTCTCCGCCATCTCGGCCATCCGCTGGCGCAGCGATGGTGATTCGACCGTGCCTGGGCAGATGGCATTGGCGCGGATCCCCTGGCCGATAAAATCAGCCGCGATGGCCTTGGTCATGCCGATGATGGCGGCCTTGGTCGCGCTATAGACAAAGCGATTGGGCACCGCCTTGATCGATGATGCCGCCGAGGCAATATTGATAATCGAGCCGCCTCCCGCAGCCAGCATCTTGGGCAGAATTGCCTTGGTCAGCAAATAACCCGACTTGACATTCAGGTTAAAACTAAAATCCCAGTCGGACTCATCACAGTCGAGAATCGAACCAGCATGAACAAAACCGGCGCAGTTGAACAGAATATCGCAGGCCGTTACTTGATCAGCAAAATCAAGAATCGCTTTTTTATCCGTAACATCAATCTTTACGATCTTCAGCTTTGGATTTGCCGCCAAATCTTGCAGTGGCGCGGTGTTAATATCCAGGGCATAGACCATCGCCCCTTCGCGCAAAAAAGCCTCGAGGGTAGCGCGACCAATACCTTGGCTGGCGGCGGTGACTATGGCGGTTTTATTGGCAAGTCTGTTGGACATGATTACACCTTGTAAATGTTCGCCGCATTGGTGCTGAAGAGTTTCTGCTGGTCGGCTGCGGAATAGGGGGAGGCCAGTTTGCGGCTGGCCTCGACCCATTTTGTCAGGCCGCCATTCAGGGTGCAGACCGGCCAGTCGCTGCCCCACACCAGCCGATCAAAACCAAAGGCCTGCACCAGATGATCAAAATAGGGCTGGAGATCCTCGCACCGCCAATTCAACGGGGCATTGCTGACCAGGCCTGATATTTTGCAATTGACATTGGGCAGCTCGGCAATGATCCTAATATTGTCGCGCCAGTCTTCAAAATTGCCCGATTGCGGACTGTCGATCAAGGGATTGCCACCATGGTCGAGAATAAAGCGAACCTCCGGGCACTGGTAGATTAAAGGAATGGCGACGGTTCGCAGCTGCCGTGCCAAGACGACCAGATCAAAACTGAAGTTAAAATCACTCAGCATCTGAATATTGCCAATAAATTGGTGCGACCGCGACAGTGAATCCGGCGATTCATGCAATATTCGCCGCACCCCCTTGACCGAGCGATAGCTGTTTTTAAGCACCGCCAGCGAATTGTAAAATTCATCCTGCGGTAATTCGGGGCGACAGGCGGCAATCTGGCCAAGCAAATGATTGTTGGGGGTCTGGGTCATTTGATGAATAGTCCGGGTTTCTGCGAGGATTTGATCCTCTGGCACATCGACCTCCATATGGATCATTTTGGTAATGCCGGTATTTTTGGCCTCGGTCTGATAGTCACTCAGACGGTATTTTTTGGTCAGGCCAGCCGCCACCGCCCACGGGTAGGTTAGACCCTGTTCGGTCAGGAATAGATGCAGATGGGTGTCGATGATGTCCATTTTATTCGTCCGTTGGGGTTTTGTAAGACACAGGCAATTATTCGAACTGTCCCCCCTTTCGCGCTTGCGAAAGCGGGGGATAGCTGTTCTTGGATTTTTGCAAGCAAAGCGCAGCGAAAATCTTAGAACAGCTTGGGGGGTATGTCTTAACACGATCACATGATTTCAATACCTACCCCCCCTGTCTCTCGCCGCATTCTTCGGCAAGAGCCTTCCCCCCGCTCCCTAAAGGGAGGGGGGGCAAATCATATTACCCCCTTCACATTCTCCTCTAACTCCTTGACTGATCTTGCGCCAATTACCACGGTTGCCACCATAGGATTCTGCAAGGGAAACCGCAAGGCGGCGGATTTTACCGTGGTGCGATTCTTTTCAGCCCATCGATGCAGTTCTTTGACGCGGGCGATGATTTCGGGCGGGGCCCTTTGGTAATTGTAAAAACCTTTGGTCTCCAGTTCCTCCTCCGGGCAGGCAAGTATGCCCGAATTAAAGACCCCGCCCGCCAGAATCGAGAGATTGCGCACCTCGCAGAGCCGCAACAGTTCCTCCGCCGATTCCTGTTCGAGAATCGTATATCTTCCGGCCAATAATGAACAGTCGAGGTCTATTTCCTCCAAAGCCTCGATGATCGGTTGGGCCTCGTTGACTCCCAGGCCAATTGCCTTGGCCGCGCCAGTATCGCGCAGTTGCCGCAGGGCCTTGAAGCCGCCATTCACCAAATCCTGCCAATGTTGGCGGTGTTGGCTGTGGTGGGTGGTGCGGCCAATATCGTGAATCAGCAGAATATCGATTTCGCTGAGCCCAAGTCTTTGCAGACTATCTTCGTAACTGCGCATAATGCCGTCGTAGGAATAGTCATAAACACAGTCGAAATTCAGCGGCCGATCCCAGCCTTGGGCCGCCCCGTGCTGATAGCCGCTCGGCAGGGCGAGGGGGCCGCGCGGCGGAATGGCTTTGAGCAACCTGCCAGCCTTGGTCGAAATGATGATCCTATCTCGCGCACTATCCCGCAGAATCTCCCGCAATGCCGCCCCCAGATAATGTTCGGCCTTACCAAATCCATAATAGGGAGCGGTATCAAAAGTCTTGATCCCCAGTTCCCACGCCCTTTGGATGGTCGCGGCAGCCTCGCTCGGCTCGACATCGGTAAATAGTCCGGCCAGCGGCGCGGTGCCGAGGGCCAATACCGTGGTCTGTAAACCGCTATTGCCGATGGGGCGAGTGGGTAGTTTGACGACCATTTTCAGGCGACCTTTGCGATCCGCTGATCGCTGGGAAAACAGGCCGGGCCGCTCGGTTCAAACTGTTTATAGCCGAGGATGAATTCCTGATGCCCCAGTTCTTCGGATAATGATCTGGCTCCTTCGGCGACGCGGATGACGCTGGTGTAGATCTCCCTCCCCACCTCGTCGAGGGTCGCCTTGCCGTTCAAGATTCGTCCGGCGTTGATGTCCATATCGTCCCTCATCCGGTCATAGGTTTCGGGGTTGGCGCAGACCTTGATCACCGGCGCCAGGGCCGAGCCAACCACCGAACCGCGGCCAGTGGTAAAGAGGGTCAAGTGACAGCCGCAGGCGATCAATTCGACGATCTCGGCATTGTCGGAGATGTTGGGGAAGCCAAAGCGCGGCTCACCATCGGGAACCACATCCAGCAAATATAATCCACCGCCCAGGCCCTTTTGCGACGGCACTTCGCCGGGTTTGATAATCCCGCGAATAGGGGAGGCTCCCGACTTGGCATAGGCCCCGAGGGATTTTTCCTCCATGGTGGTCAGGCCGCCACTGGCATTGCCCACGGCAAAACTGCCATGGCCCAGCACGGTGTAGTAATGGGCGGCCTTGGCGACGCAGCGCACCAGTTCTTCGCCGAGTTCGGGCGTGACCGCGCGGTTCTTCATGTGATATTCGCAGCCGACCAGCTCGCCAGTTTCTTCGAAGATACAGGTCGCCCCTTGCTCGATCAGCAGGTCGAAACTGCGGCCGACGGCGGGGTTGGCGGTGATGCCGCTGGTGCCGTCGCTGCCGCCGCAGATGGTGCCGATCACCAGTTCCTCAATCCCCATCGGTACTGATTTGGTGCGCTCCAGCTCCTTAATCGTGCTGACGATCCATTCGGTGGCTTCACCGATGGATTTGCGGGTGCCGCCGGTTTCTTGGATGGTGACGGTATGAACCGGCCGACCGGAGTCAGCGACAAACTGGGCGAGGTGGTGTTTATTCATACTCTCGCAGCCGAGGGAGACCAGCACCACCGCCCCGACATTGGGATGAGTCAGAAGCTGCTCCATCATGGTCTCGGCATAGGCATTGGGGAAGCAACCGGGAAATCCGATGAGATGAACCTGACCAATGCCCGCGACTCCGCCGCCCCATTTTTGGTGGCGGAAGTTCAGCACAATTTCTCGGGCGACATGATGGGCGCATTCGACCATATAGGCGACAGCGACATGGTTGCGAATGCCCTTGCGACCGTCGCGGCGGAGATAGCCTCTGATATGGGATTGGGGGAGGGTGGTCATGGCTTTGGCACTCCGAATAATCGCCTAGGGGCTGGGGTGGCTGGGGTGGCTGGGGTGGCTGACGAACTGCGCTCCGGCTTCGTGGGTGTAGGTGGGGATATAGTCGCTGACCAGATTATGAAGGTGGAGATGCTCGCCGATAGGGCTATCGACGGTCACATGGCCGATGGCCGCGCCATATTTAATGATCTTGTCATTTTGACGAAGGTCATAACGGGCGCATTTATGCCCAAGATATACTGTATGGGGCAAGGTAACCTGCTCGCCATCAATCAAGACCTGACTGCCGGCAGGAAGGTCAGCGGCAGCAACCAGACAATTGTCTTCAGGCGACAGGAGAATGAGTCTTTTGTCAAGTTCAGTCATGCAGACCTTCTAGATTTGTTCAAGTTTGACTCTATCTTAACGCAAGACAAAAATAAAGAATAGAGGCTGTAAATTGGCTGGGTGGTTGCCGGGTTTAGGGTTGGCGAAATCACCCCCCAATAACATCCCCAAAATAAATTCGAAAAATTGCAAATTACCCCTTGACGGTGGGTTCAACCGTGGTTATGTTTAGCTTGTAATTAAACATGATTTATAGGAATGTTTATGCAAGCAAATGGCGGGTAAAAAGAATGCGTTTGACGAAGGCTATCGCCCTTTTTTGTCAGAGAATCTGGAGGTGAGGATGAACTATCTACGGCTTATAGATTTAAACAAAACCACCTTCAAACCGCCGAAGACGGTAGCGCGGTTTGTAGCCTTGGCGGTCGAGACCACAGGATTTATTCCGTTCAAGGATCGGATTGTTGATATTGGTCTGGCCGAGGTCTTGGTGAAGCTCCATGGTTATCGTGAGCAGGAGGAGGTCTTAACCACAGAATTGACCGGCACAAGATATAGGAGGCTGTTTGATCCCGGCTTTGAATATTTCTATCCAGAAGGATTTAATCCTACCATCGCACAAAGAAACTTGAGTTATGAAGATTCCTTCGGCGATTCCATTGATGAGATCGTGAATTTCATTAATGGCGATGTGATTATTGCCCATAATCTTTATTTCCATCTTGATTTTTTGGCGGCGGAATTTGGCCGCTGTGGTTATGGATTGGATTATCAGTCAACCGACTGTATCCAGCAAATATCCCGCGACTATTGGGGCTATGAAAGCGATGGTCTGAGGGATATTTGCGAGCGGTTTGAGATTGAGTTTGATGATATTAGATTTCCCAATGCCTACTATTATGCAGAGTTGGTGGCGCGATCTTGGCTCAAACTTAAGGAGAAAAACGCCTATTCCAAATACTACTACCATAATTCTAAAGAGCCCAGTTTAACCTCGGAACAACTTGAATTTCTAAGGAGTTTACCATGAAGACCTATCCCGAACGCGAATCTAATAACATCAGCTATTATCCGCCCAAGACCATTGCTCGGTTTGTGGCACTGGATATCGAGACCACGGGTTATTCGCCCGCCAAAAATCGCATTGTCGAGATCGGTCTGGTCGAGGTGTTGGTGCGGCTGCACGGCTATACGGATGGAGAGGAGACGACGACTACCGTCATGACCGGCACCGAATATCAGGGCTATTTTAACCCAGAGGTTGACTATATTCACCAAAGTGCAATTGATGTTCATGGGCTGACGGTTGATTTCTTGCAAGACAAGCCGCGGTTCGCCGAGCAGATTGACCCGATTGCCGAGTTTATCAACGGGGCTCAGATCATTGCCCATAATGCGAGTTTTGATGTTGGGTTTTTGGCGGCGGAATTTACGCGCTGTGGTCGGGAACTGGCCTATGAGTCGGCGGTCTGTACCCTGCAAATAGCGCGGGATTATTGGGGAGTCGGGGGCAACGGGCTGGGGGAACTCTGTCATCGTTTGCGGGTGCCGCACGACGAGTCGCAGCTGCATGGAGCGATATACGACGCGCGGCTGGCAGCACAGTGTTGGATCAAACTCAACGAAAAGGGCGCGAGGCAATACTATGCTCGCGAAAGAACCGAATGAGAAGGGGCTGAGGATCGATGGTTTAGTAACTTATGTCTTCCCCTAGCAGGGGGTGAAAGGCGCGCTTGGATTTTACTTTTGTAAAATCCTTAGCAAGCCTTGTGGGGGTAGGATTTACTAGCCGTCGTAAATATTTGCCTGTGGGTAACAGAGGCTGGCATTGTCATACCCGTCTCTGCAAGAGCCTCCCCCGATTGTCATTCCCCGCCAGGTTGCCCCCGTCGGCGAATGCCGACATTCGTCGGCAGGGCAGGGGCAACCGCAGACGGGGAATCTCGCTTCCTTCGGGTTAAAAAGAAATTACCCAGTTCAATGAGAAGGTAACAAACAACTTTACATAGGTTTTAATCTGTGATAAAGTTAATTGAATGAAAATTACAAATCTGGAAGGAAATCAAAATGAGTGAAGGAATGAATGACGGAACTTCAAAAGATGCAACTAAAAGTGATTTATCAGTTGGAAGTTTTTTAAGCCACTTAGGTTCTGAAATTTCTGCCTATCGTAGCATTATGGAAGCTGGAAAACGACAGTTATCACCAGAATTTAATGTATTTGATTTTTTGGAAATTGATTTTGTTTATGAAAATCACATGTCTCGCATTATCAAGCGGTTGTTAGACCCTAATAGTGTGCATGGGCAGGGAACAAGTTTTTTAGGTGAGTTTTTTAAATTAATTGGAGTAAATCCCAATGACTTTGGTCAAGGTGGATATACTGAATTTTTTGTACCTCAATATGAAATCGGAAGAGACTGTGGTCGTATCGATATTGAGATTGCATCAATGGATAAAAAATTTACGATATGGATTGAAAACAAAGTTGGTACCGCACATGATGGTGAGAAACAACTGACAAGATATAATGATTTCTTATCGAATAATTATAAATCATATAAATTGATATATTTAAATCCTAAAGGGGTATATCCAGACAAAGTAAGCATGACAACTGATGAAGTTGATGATTTAATTGCTAATGGAAAATTGCTAATTCTATCTTATCAACAGATTATTAACTGGCTAATTGCATGTAAAGGACTTTCGCAATCACCAAGAGTCGATAATTTTATTGTTGAACTGTTAAACTACATCAATAGAACTTTACTGGGAGTAAAAGATATGACAGAGGCCAACATAATTCAGAATGCAATCCTAGAAGATGAAAAGTCTCTAGAAACTTCTTTGCGAATTGGAGTTATGGTTGAAATAGTCAAACAAAATTTAATTGACCGACTTAATCAAGATATGATTTCAGGTTTTAAACAAAAATTACCAAATTGTAAAATAATACATGGTTTTACCCTTAGAGGCAAATGGTCTGGAATATCGATTTTCAGAAATGAAAATAGTCTGTTTGGTCTTGGTTTTGAATTTGAAAACAAAAATGCAAATAATCTTTTTTTTGGAGTTAAAGTTCGTGACGGCAACAAATATTCTATGAAACACCCTGTAAGATTAGAGTGGGATTCTAAAATAATAAAGGTTTTAGAAGCTAAATACTGCCATAGTCCAAAACAAACCGATTGGTGGCCAAGTTACTATTTGTCATGTGATTTTGATAAAAATATTACAAATTTGGGTTCAAATTGGGAAAGTGAAACTGAAATGTGGGTTAAGATAAACAATGGTACTGCTGTGAATGAATTTATGAAGGCATATGAATCAATCATGACAACCTTATCAGAAAAAGGTTTTGCAAATTTTTTTGAAATTGAAGGATAAGTGTTTTAAACATCATGTGATTGTAATTGAAATTGATAGATTCTTGGGTTTAGTCGCTTTCTCTTACACCTCATAGCGTCGTGCGTAAGCACGAGGGTATCCAGAGAGGATGTAACTTGTGTCGCAAGTCAAGGGGGGTGTCGCCCCGTCTCACTTCGTTTTACTTCGCCTTGCTTCGCAACGCGATGAGGTGGTTTCTTATGGTTCAACCATCCCTATTACTCTTAGCGTCTTGTCCCTTAGGTCATTGGGTGTAATTCTATTCAGCGCGTTCTTATGAATTATTTATCCTTACTCGCAATTTTCTCCCTTCGTTCGCAGGGAGCAAGAATAAATAATTGATTGGGAGTAATCGAACGCGCACCAAATCACACGATTAATTCAAATATGCGCAGGGCGGGGAAGAGCCTGCGGCGCTTCAAACTGTTTCAACGGTAGTGACCAACGAAACTGCGCTTCGCGTTTGGCCTGCAGCCAAACCGATTTCTTATCTTTTTTTATACACCGTTCACTTGAGAAATCAAAATTTTGTTTAGTTTTCAATAACTATCCATGTTCGTCATTGCGAGGCTCCTCGCCGCGCCGAATGGCGCATTTGCGAGGACGCCGTGGCAATGTGCCCGCGTAGCGGTCAATATAATATATTAAAATCAAATAGTTATTGTTAAAATAAATCTGACCGCTTCGCGGGCTTGCTGCCA
>JASGCE010000264.1 GCA_030054295.1 Minisyncoccota bacterium | reverse complement strand
CGCTGGGCTTCGCCCAGACCCATTTAAGGCTTCGCCTTAAAAATCCAGCAAGGCTTCGCCTTGCAACCGATCAGGGCTATCTTTGAATAGACTTCAAGTTAGGCCGTTCCAAATAGATAATTGTTTTTGGACGACATTCGATTTTCTTCGTCGCCCGTTTCAACCAATCCAATTCATCGCCCTGAAGTTCGGGAGAAACCGACTCCCACACCCGCTGGTGATAGCCATTAATCCAGTCCAACTCACCCGCATCCAGCAATGCCAAATCCACCAGCCGCAGATCAATCGGCGCGAGACTCAGGGTCTCGAACCCCAGCATCTCCCGCTCGAACCCCGCCTGCATCGGCAGCTTGACCACCGCGACCAAATTCTCAATTCGAATGCCATACTGACCCGAGCGGTAATAGCCCGGTTCATTAGAAATAATCATCCCCGGCTGTAAAGCCACTCCCCCGCCAAGTTTCGAGATCCTCTGCGGCCCCTCATGAACCGACAAGAAGGAACCAACCCCGTGACCGGTGCCATGGTCAAAATCCCGCCCAACCCGCCACAGAAACTGCCGCGCGAGAATATCAAGCTGACTGCCCGTTGTCCCAATCGGAAATATCGCCCGCGCCATCGCAATATGACCCTTCAAAACCCGCGTGTAATTAGACCGAAGTTCGGCAGGCGGAGTCACCCCCTCATCAGAAGCAATCCAAACCGTGCGCGTAATGTCGGTGGTGCCATCGTGATACTGCGCCCCGCAGTCAAGCAAAAATATCGAACCATCCTTAAGAACCTCATCATGCTCCAGCGACGGGTGGTAATGGGGTAAGGCAGCATTGGCTGCCGCAGCAGATATGGTCTCAAAACTATCGCTGTGATAGAGCGGAATCGAGCGGCGAAACTCCTGCACCTTGGCAGATACCGTCAGTTCGGTAATCCCCGATTTGGCCTGTCCATCCAACCAGGCCAGCAAACGCGCCAAGGCTAGACCATCGCGGCGATGGGCGGCTCGACTGCCTTCAAGCTCAGTCGGATTCTTGATGGATTTGGGCAGAGCGCAAGGGTCTGAACCATGAACAACCTCGGCCCCAGATTTTTGCAAGCGATTCATGATCTGGACATTGGTCGATTGCGGATCACACAGAATTTTTATCCGCCCCGCCGCCAGTTGATCGAGGCGGGATAAAAACTCATCGGGAGGCATCAGCCTGACCGACTCGCCCAAATGGCTCACGACATTATCATCGCAGCGGCCAGAGTCGATAAACCATTCGACCGATTCAGGCCTGCCCTTGCCCGCATGAATCACGGCAAAACTCAAGGCAATGGGGCTGATGTCGCTATCGCCCGCGCGAATATTGAGCAGCCAGGCAATCGATTCGGGAGAGGTTATCACGGCAGCATCAATGGCCGATTTGCGCAGTTCGGTGGCAATTTTGGTCAGCTTGACCCGATGGTCTTCACCGTTAAATTCGGCCGGGTGACTCCAGACCACGGTTGCCGGGGTAGCTGGCCGATTGTGCCACAGGGAGTCAAGCGGCGAAGGTTCCAACGGCACCAGAGTAACCCCCCTGGATTTTAAAGCCTTGTTCCAGCGGTCGAGCTGGGGTGGGGCAATCCGTCGCGGGTCGAAACCGATGCGACTATGGGCTGGGGCCTGGTCTTGAATCCACCTTGCCATCTGGTCGGCATCGCTGACGGTGTGGCTCTGCCAGAGGCTGGGGTCGGTCTGGCTCTCCATCTGCAAACTATAGCGACCATCGCTAAAAAGGGCGGCCTGCTCGAGCAAAACCACCGCCGTGCCGGCCGAACCGCTAAATCCAGTCAGCCAGGCCAGGTCACGGGCGGAATCTGGAACAAATTCGGTCAAGTGATCGTCGCTCAAGGGGATAATCATCCCCGCCAAGGACTCGGCGATTAAGCGACCGCGAAGTTCCCGCAACGCATTTTTGCGCTCGGATGGAGTCGATAGCTGGCTCATTTTTGCCTCGTTTTTGGCTTGAATTTAAATTTATAGATCGAATTGTTGATGGCCAAACCAAACTGCCCTTGACTGAGTTTTACCTTGGTTAAACGAAGCTGGGCATCGATGATCGTCCAGCCGAGCCATTCAAAATGGGGTCGCTGAACAAACTGTAACCTAACCTCGCCCAATTCGGGATTTGCCGCCTGAATGAGAGAAATGGTCACACCTTCATCGGTTTGATCAATGGCCTTGACCACAATATCGCCACTGAACCTGACCTGCGAGCGGACAAAAATCCCCAGCAGATTGGTATCGACGGGCAATTCACTCACCTGGTCAAGATCGCGGTCGATATAGAGAAGTTTACCACCCTCGGCAATCATGGTGATGGGGCTGGGTGGGTCATAGTCGAACCTCATCCGCCCGGGCCGCGACAGGTAAAAGACTCCCGACACATCTTCACCCTGAAGGTTGCCGAGCCCCTTGATCGGGCTGGATTGATTGAACTTAAATTTGGCGGTGGTCAGGGCGGATAGATATTGCTCGGCGCGGCTGATGATTTCCATGCCCTCGGGGCTGTTGACTTGAACCTCGGCGGCCGGACTGGCAGCAGAATTCAGGCTGAGGACTGTTGCCGTTAGCAAAACCAAAACCAATCGATGAAGGCATTTAATCATGGTAATTCCCATAGTTTAGGATGGTCTGAAAACTCGAAATTTATAGTGCAACCCCTCCAAGCAAACCTAAAGCTCGACTTCGTCTTCGCTAAGGTTTGCTATCCTCCCCTTCTAAAGAAGGGGAGGTGTAATAGATTGAAATCGTTACTCTTTATCCCCCCTTCTTCAGAAGGGGGGAATAGT
>JASGCE010000061.1 GCA_030054295.1 Minisyncoccota bacterium | reverse complement strand
TAAGCTCAGAATGACAAGTTTGGAGTTTTTCAGACTTTCCTAAAGGGAGGGGGGATATTCATTTATTTAAGCTATTGCACCAATGCCACCGGACTGATGGTAACCCCCAGCGAGGCCTGAGCCGCTGGCCCTGAACTAAAAACCGAGACCGGAGCTGCTGGTTCTTCGGCGGGTGGGTTGGAGGCCAGCGGGACTTCGGTCGGACTGTCAGATACCGTCGGAACGACATCCACAATCTCGGTCAGGTTAAGGGCCACGGCTGATGGTTCAACCTTTGGGGCAATCACCTCGATCAGGTTGGTCGCCGAATTGAGCTCGACCAGTGCTTTGGGCAGGGTCACCAATCGTACCGCATTACCCGAAAGACTGATTCCCTTTGCCGAGTTTACGACGATGAGCGGCTGATCAGAGCCATCCTCGAGACTAATATTCGCCACATCCTTGAGCCCTATGGTCTTTTCCTCGTCGGTGCTGGTCGAGGTAATGGTGATGCCCTTGCCATAGGATTCAATCCGCCCGCCAAGTTGAGCAATCGAACCGCTCGAATAGATCGACAGAACTCCCGCGGAGGAGACAAGATTGCTAAATATTGCCGAACCATTATGGTTGGCGATGGTTATCTTGCCATTCCTGGGGGTCTGGCTATTGGAATCAGTCCAACTATTCAAATAATGTGAATAGTACCAATAGTTCGGATTGTAGCTGTTGTCCTGAGAATAGCTATATTGGGAGCTTGTCGAAAGGCGACCACGAAGATCAATCTTGCCCCCAGCGGTATCGCAAAGTGCCGTTTCGCTGCCGCCACATTGCCCAATGATCGAAATATTACCGGTAGCATTGATATCGGTCAAGGCTTCAGAAGTAATGTTATTGGCAATGATTTCTATGTCGCCTTTTACAAGTATCAAAAGAGGTGTCTGCCAGATCTGTTCTGTGTCACCAAATTGATAATAATGAACCTGTGTCGTTCGGAAACTCACCGAGCCTAGGTCACTCACGATCTTAAGTCTATTGTTGGTTTGCGCACTATAGGGGTCCCCGATATTGATATTACCAAAGACATCAATGTCCCCCGCAGCCAACAGGGATAGAGACCCAGTGCCGATAATGGTAGTGCCATAAACACCAGAAGGAGCAACATTTATCCTGCCGCTGGATCTAATCTCGGTATTACCCGTGAAATAGAAATCGTTCATTATTGTTATATCGAAACTTGAACCACCCACAGTGCTTATAACGGTCTTGCCATTTGCATTGCCATTCAGGTAAAGGCTCTTATGATTTACGAAGGTGAAATCTCCATTGTAATGACTAAATTGAAGATTATCGACCATGGCATTGGTAATATAACTATTTCCCCTATAGTTGGTTAGGTATAGATTTTTTGCCTGTAAAAGATAGCCATGATTGTTGACCGTCGCACGATTGTTGACACCCGAATAACGACCAGCCTCAAGAGATAGCCCCCCTTCACCGACCTGAATCTTGGCGTAAAGATCAATAGACCCGACTGTCGAAAGGGCGAGATATGCGCCATTACTATTGATTCCATAGTTACCGCCGGTAACGACAATATTCATGTCACCTGCAAAAATCTGGAGTGATCGACCGCTATCCCAACTGAGTTGACTGGTCGCACCATTGGCGATCAGCAGGGTCCTGTTCGAGTTATTCGTCGAGTTCAGAGCTAAATCGCCTTTACCAAGCAGAAATTTAACATCACCAAAGCTCAGGCTAGACGAACCCGTACCGTCAAAAACAATGCGATCGGTAAAGCTGCGCTCGTCGCTGGTGCTGAATGCCAGGTTTTGAACGGAAAGCCCTAAACTACCCGTATATTGGAGTTTGGTAAAATCAAGATTCCAGTTAAGGGCACCAATTTCTATGTATCGACCATTGAGAATTCCATCAAGGGTAAGTCGATCGGTAGCGAGCGAAATACTGCCTCCCCCAAAACCGCCAGAAACACCAATCACCGAACCATTTTTGATTACAATCGAATTGTTATTTCCAAAGGCTGTGCCAAAGGGGTTATTGGTGCCGATGGATACCTCGCCACGACCTCCTGTTGCCTTAATCAGCGAGGTTTCCGTCAGGCTAATCTGGCTATTGGTGGAACCGGCGATATTGATTCTTGCGTTCCGATAGGTTTTGTTAACAGCTTCTCGCGTGAAGATAGTCCCATTCCGTAATTTCGTAGTGATGCTATAGGTTTTTTCAAAATTCTTACCGTCAGCCAAGAGACTGCCAGAATTAACGATAGTGATCGATGAATCGTGGTGGGAGGTGTTGGCATAGCCTGCGGTTAAGTAAATATCGCCACCGGCAGCGGTGATGGTTCCCGAATTCTTGACCGAGCGAATGGCCGTTCCCGAGAAGAGTTGGGAGTTTGTGGAAATTGGGGTTACAGCTAAACGATCATCGTAAAAAAGGTTTTGAGAAAGGCCAATCCTGACACTCGAACCACTCACCAAACCGACGGTGCCAAAGGTTGCGCTAATGGTTCCTGAATTCTCGACATTGGGGCCGATTGCTGCGACCAGTCCAAAATCATTGACCGCGATATCACCCTTTAAACTGACCGTCGCGTTAAGGCCGGCATGGGTGGTGTTAAAGTAAAGTCCTTTGAATAGCTGCTGATTTCTTGCTGAACCTGTTGTGTTCATGCCGCTCATAAAATTCCCATTGGTAATGTCATTGACGCTGGCGACAAATCCATTGGCGGTGACCCGCGAACCGACATCAAATATCAAACCATTGGGATTGACAAAAAACACCGAACCGTTCGAGGTCACGGTTCCCTTGATTGTCGTGATTCCGGGGCCGGTAATGCGGTTGAGGGTGGCACTGGCCGCGCTGGGAAGCTTGAACTCGGCCGATTCGTTGGATTCCAGATTGAAGCTGGTCCAGTCAATCGCCGCGCGGTCGCTGGTTTGGGTGATGGTGGTTTTGCTTCCCTCGGTAGCATAGGTCGCGGCACCATCGACGACCGTTCCCCCCTGAGGTAGGGCAGCAGCGGGCCTCAGCGCCGCCATCAAGAGCAATGCCGTCGAGGCACCCGCCAATAGGATTTGACCTATGGTGCTGTTCTTGACTTGAGTTTGGAAAATCGAACTTGATTTAAAGTTGTTCATAATGATCTCCTTCAAAAAAGTTAATATTAAGAAGCGAAACACATGTCTATTACCATTGTTGTAACACTATTTAACGACCAATGTGTTAACGGCAGGTTAATTAAGGGAATATTTTTTGACTTTTTTTGATTATTTTTGCGAAATAATGATGAATTTTTGGTCTGTTAACCTTTGTTAACTAACTTTTGTCTTAAGAAGGACTGATCTTGCGAATCCCTGTTCGGCTACCCATATTTATTACAGGCAGTGAAGCTGCATAAATATCAACAGGAATCGATCATGGATTTTTCGCACTATACCGAAAGAAGTCAGGGTTTTATTCAATCGGCTCAGGGTCTGGCATTGCGCAGCGGGCATCAGCAGTTTGCCCCTGAACATCTGCTGAAGGTTTTGCTGGACGATCCTGAAGGCATGGCATCCAACCTCATCCGCGCGGGTCACGGTCAGGCCGAGCAGGCCCTGGCAGCGACCGAGGCGGCCCTTAATAAGATGCCGCGGGTGGAGGGCAGTGGCGCGGGCGGAGTCTATCTCGGGGCTGACCTGGCGCGGGTCTTTGCCGAGGCCGAGAAGTCCGCCAAACAGAATGGCGATGAATTTGTCACGGCGGAATTCCTGCTGCTCGGGATATTGCTGGTTAAGGACTGCAATGGCAGCAAGATTTTGGTCGAGGCTGGCGTAACCCCACCTGCCTTGCGCCAGGCCATTGCCAATCTCCGCAAGGGCAAGAGGGCCGAGTCCGCGACTGCCGAGCAATCCTATGACGCCCTGGCCAAATATGCCCGCGACCTGACCGCCGCGGCGGCGAGCGGCAAGCTCGACCCAGTAATCGGCCGTGACGAGGAGATTCGCCGCACGATTCAAGTCCTGTCGCGCCGCACCAAAAACAACCCGGTCTTGATCGGCGAACCCGGAGTCGGGAAGACGGCCATCGTCGAGGGGCTGGCCCTTCGCATCATTAATGGCGATGTCCCAGAATCGCTGCGCAATAAAAAACTCATGTCGCTGGACCTCAGCAGCCTGATCGCCGGGGCCAAGTTTCGCGGCGAGTTTGAGGAACGACTGAAGGCCGTGCTGGCCGAGATTACCGCTGCCGCTGGCGAAATCATTGTTTTTATTGACGAATTGCACACATTGGTGGGGGCGGGCAAGGCCGATGGAGCCATGGATGCCTCCAATATGCTCAAACCTGCCCTGTCGCGCGGCGAGCTCCATTGCGTGGGGGCGACGACGCTTGACGAATATCGCAAATATATCGAGAAGGACCCAGCCTTAGCGCGACGGTTTCAGGCGGTTTTTGTCGCCGAGCCGACGGTGGTCGATACCATCTCCATCCTGCGCGGCTTAAAGGAGAAATACGAGATTCACCACGGGGTGCGGATTACCGACAGCGCGATTGTCTCGGCGGCGACCCTCGCCAACCGCTATATCAGCGACCGATTCCTGCCCGACAAGGCGATTGATCTGATGGACGAGGCGGCCAGTCGCCTGCGGATGGCGGTCGATTCCAAGCCCGAGGCCCTGGATGCCCTCGACCGCCAGATCATGCAGCTGAAGATCGAGCGCGAAGCCCTGAGTAAGGAATCCGATACGGCCAGCAGCGAAAGATTGCGGCGGCTGGAACTCGAACTGGCTAATCTCGAAGAAGAATCGCGGGCGCAAAATGCCGTCTGGCTGGCGGAGAAGGCCAAACTCTCGGCCGGTAATAAACTGCAAGAACAGCTGGAGGCAGCGCGGTTGGAACTGGAATCGCAGCAACGACAGGGCAACTATGCCCGCGCTGGCGAATTAAAATATGGCGTGATTCCGCAATTGGAACAACAGCTTGCCGAGGAGACCCAGGGTGGCAATGCCCGTTCTGGCTTCCGCGAGGAGGTGACTCCCGATGACATTGCCGCCATAGTTTCGCGCTGGACCGGAATCCCGGTGCAGAAAATGCTGGAGGGCGAACGCGACCGATTACTGGGCATGGAGGCACTACTCCATCAAAGGGTGGTGGGGCAGGAGGCAGCGATCAGCGCTGTGGCTCAAGCGGTACGGCGGTCGCGGGCCGGGCTGCAAGACCCCAACCATCCGATTGGCTCGTTTTTGTTTTTAGGGCCGACTGGGGTTGGCAAGACCGAACTCTGCAAGGCCATAGCCGAGTTCCTGTTCGACGACGACCAGGCCATGTTGCGCATCGACATGTCGGAATATATGGAAAAACATTCGGTGGCGCGGTTGATTGGCGCACCCCCCGGCTATGTCGGCTATGACGAGGGCGGAGTCCTGACCGAGGCGGTGCGCCGCCGCCCCTATCAGGTGATTCTGTTCGACGAGGTGGAGAAGGCCCATCCCGATCTGTTCAATGTTTTATTGCAGGTTCTTGACGACGGGCGCTTGACCGACGGTCAGGGGCGGACGGTGGATTTTAGGAACAGTCTGATTGTCCTGACATCAAACCTCGGGGCCGATCTGATGGCGGTCGAGGGTATGGAGGAGGCGGGCGAGGGGGCAACTTCGGTCGCGGTACGAAATCAGGTGATGGCGGTGGTGCGGGCGCATTTTAGGCCGGAGTTTTTAAATCGCCTCGACGATATTCTGTCCTTTAACCGCCTGACCCGCGACAATATGGCCAAGATTGTGCGGCTGCAAATCAGCGACCTCGAGCGGCGGCTGCGGGATCGCAACATGAGTTTGGAGCTTAATTCCGACGCCCTGGATTGGCTGGCGCGAACCGGCTATGATCCGGTCTATGGCGCAAGGCCGCTCAAGCGGATTATCCAGCGGCAGCTGATGAACCCCCTGTCGGAGAAGATTCTGGCCGGCGAACTCCACGACGGCGACCTGGCGATTGTAACCGTCGAAAATGACCGGCTGGAGGTCAAATCAATTGTCTGAACTCAAGATAGATAAACAGGATTCCTCATTTCCATTGGATTATTTTTGTGAGCCACGAATAAACCATTCAAATTCAGATTTTCCGAAATATCTGGTACCCCGCTGATTTTTTTGTAAACTATAATAACCTACGGAAAATAGGGCGAGCATTATCCAAATGAGGTAATGGATAGATCCGTACGGTGGAGTAAAAACCTTATCAATCGCTAGTGTCGCAAAACTAATTGTTGCGAAACCAAATGCTTTAAGAAAAATTTGATTTAAGATTCTTGATTTTTCTTCCTTAGTTGAAAAAGCTTTAAGAATTTTTTCTGTTGACTCGACTTCAACAAGTTTTAGTTTAGAAATAAAACGAGTAATTCTTTTGATCAATTCAGGATCGTTTGAACCGATGATGGTTAACAGTTCATTTTTTATCCTTAATGGTGAATTATTCCTTTCGAGTAATTCATGTAATTGCATAATTCTTTTGTCACGCCACCAATAGGAGGGGCCACCATCATCATTTACATAGTTGCTAGATAATTGAGAAGACCCATAGGCTGTTTCCGGTGTGGAACTAAGTTGGATAATTATTAACTGACAAATTGGAAGAGAAGGGACAAGTTCAATAGGTGCAATACCACTATTATAAAGCTGCAAAGTCATATTTCCAACATATCCTGGATTGATAAAATCACCGCTACAATGAATTGATAGCCCAATTCTTGAAAAAGAACTCCTACCTTCAATCTTTCCCGCATATTGATTCGGAATAGAAAATCTTTCTAAAGTTCTGGCCAGTAGCATTTGCCCTGGTTTTAAAATTATAGTTTCACCCTCACGAGCTTCAATTTTTTTCCACGCTTTATCTGGTGAAATGTTGAGCCGATTGGCTTCCCTTAAACAAATTCTTGACTTAGAAGTTGGTTTCCAAAAAACCTTACCTAGCCTCAGATCAATGGAAGCAGGTTGTAGCTGGGTATCAATGTTGAAAGGTATATCGACAGCCTCTACAACAATGTTAAGCTGAGGAATTAAAGATTTAAGTTCGCGATCAGCCAAATACATTTGACAATCCTTAGAGTTTAGAAGCTACTCTGCCACTGATGGATATCCTTCAAAGCAAATGACCTTTCAGCTTCTTTTTCTACATCAAAAGCATCAAGTAACCATTGAGGTTCTGGATGCCAGTCAGTCGATCCATATCTGACCATAACGGGAATAATTTTTCTGAATGATCTCTCACCACGGTAATTTGTATAGTCAATCGAAACGAGCTTGGACTGTTCAATTTGATTCAGTAACATTTATCTATCCCCCGATTAAATAATACCATATATTGTGTATCACAATATCGAAACAACAATCAACAGCATTATTGATTCATTTTCATTAACTTCCACCCCCCAAATAGGCCGCTTGAACTGCCGAATCCTTGCGCAACTTGGCGGCAGTGCCCGACAGGGCGATCTTGCCGTTCTCGAGCACATAGCCATAGTCAGCGACCTCGAGGGCCGCTGCGGCGAACTGTTCGACCAGCAGCATGGTGATCTTCTCCGCCTTCAACCTGTGGATGGTGGCAAATACCTCCTCGACCAGTTTTGGCGCCAGCCCCATCGAGGGTTCGTCCAGCAGCAAAACCCGCGGATTGAGCATCAAGGCCCGCCCCATGGCCAGCATCTGTTGCTCCCCCCCAGACAGGGTGCCAGCCAGCTGTTTATGTCGCTCCTTAAGCCTTGGAAATAAAGTAAAAACCCGCTCAATATCGCCCGCCACATCACCGCGACTGCGCTTGCCGGTAAGGCGCAAAAAGGCCCCCATGATGAGATTATCCTTGACCGACAGATTGGGAAAGATTCGACGACCTTCGGGCGAATGGGCCAGACCCCGACGGGCGATGAGGTGCGAGGGGAGAGTGCTAATATCCTCACCAGCCAGCAGAATCTGTCCCGACTGTGGCCGCAACATGCCAGAGATTGCCCTGAGGGTCGTGGTCTTGCCCGCGCCATTACTGCCGATCAAGGTCACCAGCTGGTGTTCAGGAACGGTAAGGCTGATGCCCTGCAAAACCGCAACCTTGCCATAGCTCGCCGAAATATTATCGAGTTCTAACATGGATTACCCTCAAGTTGCCGATTGCCCGAGATAGGCCGAAATGACCTTAGCATCCTTTTGAATCGCCGAAGGCAGGCCTTCAGCAATCTTCTGGCCAAAGTCAAAAACCGTCACCGAATCACAGATTCCCATCACCACATCCATATGGTGTTCGATCAAGATCACGGTGATTCCGTGATCGCGAATCTTGCGGATGATCGCCATCAGCTCGACAATATCGGGAGCAGTCAAGCCCGCCGCTGGCTCGTCCAGCAGCAGCAGAGTTGGCGACAGGGCGAGGGCGCGGCCAATCTCGAGCAACCTTTGCTTACCATAGGGCAGGTTCTTGGCCAGTTCATCGCCCTGGTCTGCCAGGCCGACAAAGTGCAAAATCTCGAGGGATTTTTGCCGCGCCGCCGCCTCCTCTCGCCGTGCCTGCGGCAGGGCAAAGGCAGTCGCCAAAAACCCCGATCTATAACTGTGGTTCAAACCCACCATGATGTTTTCGGTCAGGCTCAATTCGTTAAAAAGCTGAAGGTTTTGGAAGGTGCGGGCAACCCCCTTAAGGGCAATCTGCGACGAATTGAGCCCAGCTAAACTCTGCCCATCCAGTTCAATCTGCCCCTCCGTAGGGTTATAGATTCCAGTCAGCAGATTCATCAGAGTCGATTTGCCCGACCCATTGGGGCCAATCAAACCATGGATAGTGCCAGACTGCACCACCAGATCAATCCCATCAAGGGCGCGAATCCCACCAAAATGTTTCTTCAATCCCTTGACCCGCAGAATTTCGGGGTTAGCGGATTTAATCGGATTGTTCCAAAATCCGGCCGCATGATTCTTTGCTGCGACAGAATTATGTCTTTGTTCAGGCTTAGGTTTTGGCATAAAATGGCGAAAAAACCCAACAATTCCATCGGGTAAGTAATAGACCACAAACAGAATCATCACACCAAAAATCGCCAGTTTAAAGTCGGTAATCTGCTTCAGCCACAGCGAAAAACCAAAAAACCCGAGGCAGAGAATAATCGGTAAAATCCGCTGTCTGATCGATTCCGACCGCTTGACCAGCGACTGGATAAACCAGACCAGGGCAATCGCGGCAATCACCCCAGCGACAATTCGGAACAGCACAATATCGGCCAGCAGATTGGGTAAAAAGACAATGATGGTCGCCCCCAGAATCGGCCCCACTCGTGATTTGCGTCCGCCAATCGCCACCGCCAGCAGCAGCAGAATCGACAGTTCAAAACTGAAGTTATTGGGGGCAATATATTGCTCGGAATAGGCAAAAAGCACCCCGGCAAAACCAGCAAAAACCGCGCTGATGACAAAGGCCAGAACCTTGTGGCGATAGACGCTGACCCCCATACAGTCAGAGGCTATGGGGCTGTCGCGCAGGGCCTCAAAGGCCCGGCCAAAGCGCGAGCGCAATATTCGATTAATCACCCAAATGGTAAAGACCAGGGCCACTGCCACCAGATAAAAGAATTGAATCTCCTTGATTCTTTTGACCGAGGGCAGGGACTCGCTCCAGCTGCTCGGCAACCAGCTCATGACCTCGGTCAGATTAACCAGCAGGGGGGTATAGAGGGTGATGCCCTGTGGCCCATGGGTCAGGAAGACCATCTCGTTGATCAGAATCTGAATGATGGTACCAAAGGCAAGGGTCACCATGGCGAGGTATGGCCCCGTGACTCGCAGGGCGGGCAGGGCGAGGATCAGGCCAAAGACTCCACCCATCACCAGGCCCAGGGGCAGGGCGTACCAAAAACCCAGGTTAAACAAAAACACCAACACCCCGGCACTATAGGCCCCGATCCCCAGCAGCGAAGCATGGCCAATCGAAACCTCTCCAGTATAGCCAAAAACCACATCCAGCCCAAGGGTCAAGATCGATAGGATCGCAATCGCAACCATCAGATGCAGATAGTAACTATTGTGAATGACCAGCGGTGCCGCGATCAGGGCGGCGATTCCGACCAACCAAAATCCTTTGGTTATGTGCCTCATCCGACTCTCCCCCTATAGTTTTTTAATTGTCGCGCGACCAAAGAGTCCCGATGGCTTGATCGCCAAGACCAGCAGCAACAGAATCAAACCCGGGACATCACGATAGCCCGAGGAGATATAATAGCCGGTAAGAGTCTCGGTAATACCCAGAATTAAGCCCCCGACCACCACCCCCATGCCGCTCGACAGGCCGCCGATAATGGCCACCGCAAAGGCCTTTAACCCCAACACCACCCCCATGGTCGCACCAGTCAAGGTAATCGGGGCGACCAGGACTCCGGCAAAGGCGGCGGTCAGCGACGACAGGGCATAGGAGAAGGAGATAACGCGGGTGGTATTGATTCCCATCAAGCCAGCGGCCTCGCGGTCATTGGCGGTGGCGATAACCGCCTTGCCAAAGACGGTCTTGCGGTTAAAAAACTCGACCGCCAACATGATGGCAAGGGCGCCAAATATAATCGCCAATTCCATCGGCTGGACGCGGAATTCAGCAAAACCGAGATTGACCGTCATGGCCGCCTCGGGCAGGGGCGAGGGGAATTTTAAACCGTCGCGGCCCCAAATATTCTCGGCGAGGTTTTTAAAAATAATCCCAAGGGCAATGGTGGACATGATCCAGCCCGCCTCCGATTTGATCGTGATGGCTTGGCGCACGCCTAGTCTTTCGACCACCGTACCCTGGAGAAAGCCAAAAACCAGCACGAGCGGAATCATCAAAAGATAACTCCAACCGACTCCGATATAGGTGCCCCAAATTGTGCCAAAAATAAAATTAATCGCGGTCAGCCCAACCAGCGCCCCAAGCGCCAAGGCCTCGCCCTGGCCAAAGTTCAAGGTCTTAGAGGTAGCAAAGGTCAGCTGATAGCCAAAGGCTATTACCCCATAGATCATCCCGACCGATATGCCGCTGAAGATAAGCTGGAATAGAATTGACATTTGTTCCGCCCTTTTTGATTTGTCCTTGCCCAATCCTATGCATAGTTTTTAGGATATTTCTAGGGGGAAATAAAGCATTTCCTACTATGACTAACAGAGTTAATGGACATTACCCGCCGCTTGCACCAGCACACCTTTGTCATTACCCCTAATGCCCAGCACACCCTTGTCATTACCCGCCGCTGCCCCGTTAGCGGGGCAGCGAGTCGGGTAATCTCGCTTTACTTACAAAGGAAGTGAGATTCCCCGTCTGCGGTTGCCCCGAAGACGGGGCAACCTGGCGGGGAATGACAAAAAAGTTGAAGTGAGAATTGCTCAACCTAAACTATCCCCCGCCGATCCAAGCGAAAGGGGGGGGACAGTTCCATTCACCTCTACGACTTTGGCTTGACCCGCACGGCATTCTTGCCCGCCAAATCATTGGCATGGAGCGGCACGATTCGGCCCCCCTTGACCAGACCAATAACCGGAATATTGGCCGAGATCGCCTCGTGATCCTTGGCCGTGAATGGACGGTCATAGGTGGTTACCAACCCTTCGATCTTAGTGTTTAGATTCTCGAGAGCCTCGCGAATCTTCTTACCATCGGTACTGCCAGCCTGAGTAATGGCTGCTGCCAAAACGAAAACCGAATCATAACCCTGAGCCGCACTGACCGGTGAGGGCATCCGATCTACCTTATAGGCCGCCTGATAGGCCTTGATAAAGGCAGCCCGTTTGGGCGTGGTCGGCTGCTGAATAAAGGTCTGCGGCATCATCGCCCCTTCTGAATTGGCACCGGCCGTATCGATAAAACTGCTCATCGACAAGGTCCAGGAACCGATCATCGGCACCTTCCAACCCAGTTTAGCCATAGCATTGGCAATCTGGCCAAGTTCAGGGCCAATCGCATAGGTCAGGATCACATCGGCTCCCGACTCCTTGGCCTTCAAGACCTGAGCCGTCATGTCGGTGTCGCCAATGTTAAACTTTTCGTTCGCTACCGGAGTAACATTAAGCTTGGCCAGGGCCGCGGTCAAATCGGTCTGACCCAATTGCCCATAGTTGGTCGAATCGGCCAGAATGGCTGGCTTTTTAAACTTTAGTACCGTTATGGCCTCGTTCGCAATCATCGCGCTTTGGATAAGATCATTGGCCGACATACGGAAGACATAGTTGTTCGGCTGATCATCAAACTGGTGGGTGATTTTAGAGCCAGTTGCCACGGCGGTTATGACCGGAATCTCAGCCTCCTGATAAAAGCGCTGCGAGCCAAGGGCAACACCGGTATTGACATAGCCGATGGTGGCGACGACCTTTTCCTTGTTGA
>JASGCE010000263.1 GCA_030054295.1 Minisyncoccota bacterium | reverse complement strand
GTGAGACGAAGTCGAACCTTAGAGTTTCTTGGAGGGGTTGCACTATAAATTTCGACTTTTTCAGGGTTCCCTAAAGGCCAACGGGGACATTTATTCACAGATGAACCTACCTAATTCCCATTGCTTGCTGATTTTTCGACCGATGTCGAGACTCCATTGACCGTGCTGGTCACGACCGAGCCAATGGCCTTGCCGTTTGAATCGGTCTTGAAGCTAACATGCACCGACACGGGTGGAGGCGTTGTTTTCGGTGTCGCCGCCACCGGGGTCACCGGAGTTACTGGCGTAGCAGGCTTGGCTGGTTCTGCCGGGCTCTTGTTATTGACCGAAACCACCGGTGTTGCCGGAGTTACTGGCTCGGCTGGCGTTACCGGAGTCTCGCTTACCACTGGCACGACCGGGGTGACCGGATTGGTTACGGTAGTCGGAGTGCCTGGCTTGCCCTTCTTGACATATCCGCCATAACCCAGTTTAGCCACGGGTGCACTATAGCTGTTGCTGCCGGTTACGACCAACTGACTCGGGGTGCTGGTAATATTAATCGATTTGATCGGCGAGCCACTATCGACAACCGTGACAAATCCCATCGAGCTGGTTTGTCCGCTAACACCGGGAAGCCCCGATGCGGTTACCGGGGTCGAGCCAGCATTGGCATTGACGATTATGGTGTCGCTGTTCACACCCGCAACCGCCGGATTAAGCGCGGGACTGGCAGGGGCAGCGGGGCTAGAGACGGGTGCCGCCGCAGTCACTGCCACCGGCTTCACGACCACCGGGTTCACGACCACGGGGTTCACCACCACCACTGGGGTCGGGGCGACCGGAGTCTTGACCACCGGGTGGTAATAGATAACTGGCGGGGGGGCGACCACGACCACGACCGGAGTCACTCGGGCTGGCGGTTTAGCAACGGGTGCAGCTGGCTTTGCTGTCGGAGTGGGTGCCACTGGAGTGGGTGCGACGGGTGCCAGAACGACAGGAGTGGGTGCGACGGGTGTCTCAACCACCGGGCTTGCCGCGACGGGAGTCGGTGCCACAGGGGCTGGAACCACAGGTGCTGGTGCCGCGACCACCGGAATCACTGGTGCTGGTGCGGGTGGTGCGGGCGGCAAGAAAATTGGCATCACTGGTGCGGGCTCGGGCGGTGCGGGCGGTGCGACCACTGGAATCACTGGCGCGGGAGCGGGTGGCGCGGGCGGCGCGACCACTGGAATCACCGGCGCGGGGGCTGGAACCACGGGCGCGGCTGCCACTGGCTCGGCAGCGGGCACAGTATCGTCAAACCAAATTGGCTTGAACCAATCCTGCTGGGCCTCGAGGGCGTCATCGCCAAAATTAATGTTGGTGGCATTGTTTGTGCCGCTGGTTTCCACTCCATGGTTGTTAAAGATCAACCAGTTATCGGTATTGATGCCACCACGGTTGAGGATATACCAGGAACCATTGATGGTAACATTATTGGCGGTAATGGCACCGTAATCACCCCCGACATCCAACAGGATGGTGATCATGGCTCCATCGACCAGAGTGGTACCCGTGTGAGATTTGTTATAGACCATCAGGCGGTCGGCGTGGATGTCCTTAACCTGCAAATCGCCCTGGCCATAGATATCGATATTATGGGCATTGATGGTCTCGACATTGACGATGCCGCTCGCCATCTCGAGCCTATTGGATGCCGAGATCTCGCCATCGCTGAAGATCTGCGAATTATAGAGTTCGAAATGGTCAGAGATCTTGATCGCACCCCTGGTGTCATTATAGAAAATAGATTCCATATTGTCGGTACTGGGAAGTTCCGACTTCCCGACCGATGCCCGCAGGATGCCGTGGTTGGTAAAGCTGCGTTTGACCGTCGAGCCGGAACTCATTAGGTTAAAATTGATGGTGCCATTTCGGCTCTCGATAAATCCGGTTTCACCGACGGTAAAGACCGGGCCGATAAAACCAATATCCTCCGCCTTGATGGTGCCGTTGAGGGTGATACTGCCGGCTGTAGGGGTAAAGGCACTGATGCCCAAAATGTCAAAACTGGTCTGGTAGTTCATAAATTTGCGAGCATCCAGATGGGTCGCCGCACCATAGAATCCATTGACCGTGACCCGCGAAGTGGCATCAAAAACCATACCATTGGGGTTGGACAGATAGACCACACCATTGCTGTTGATGGTGCCGCTGATGGTCGAGACTTCCGAACTGGTTACACGGTTGAGGGTCGCGCTGGTGCTGGTCGGGACTTCAAAATTGACCGTTTCGTTCGCGCCGACACTAAAACTGGCCCAATCGATCACCGAACGGTCGGTGGATTGGCGTATGGTAGTGGTGTTGCCAAGGCTGGTGATGGTCGCCGTGCCGTTCACCACGGAACCTCCCGAGGGCAGGGCATGGACTCCCGTGCTGCCGAGCCCTGCGACCAGGGCTGCCGATGCCAGCAGCAGGGTCTTTAGTCCCAAGGGGTTGGATCTGTTATCATTGTTAATATTATTTAAGGATTTAATGCGAGATGATTTTGTCATTTTGAACTCCGTGAATAGTCTGTAGAATTAGGGTTAGCTATTGCTTACCAATCTTATCGTTCCTATGCCATTAACCACCTGAAGGATTAAACCGAATGTAACAGCAATTCCTTAACAAAAGGTTAACAGACCGACTAATATCCATCTAATCTTAAAATAATTTAGCCGACGAAGTTTCGTAAATCAATAGCTTAATCTGCATTTAACAAAAGAGTGATATATACTCTGTTCACTTTAAAATTCTAGTGTAATTCCTACAAATTTTATGCAGATCCAAAATCGTCATTGCCCTCAAGCTGCGATAGCAGCGCAGAGTGGCAATCCAG
>JASGCE010000262.1 GCA_030054295.1 Minisyncoccota bacterium | reverse complement strand
CTTACTCGCATTTTTGCTCACTGCGTTCGCAAGCGAGCAAGGATAAATAATTCATTGGGAGAAACGAACGCGCTACAAATTACACGATAAATTTGGAATTGCGCTGGGCGGGGAGGTACCTGCGGTGCTTCAAATGGTTGAACGGTCTGCGACACACTCACATTCGCTACGCTCATTGGCTGCCGCCAAACCGCTGTTTTTTTTTATTTTTTGTAAATTTCTTATTTCGTAATTGCAATTCATTTTTTGTAAATAAATAAATTCAATCATTTAAAAATAAGTCTGGGATAATAGATGACTCGGCTCCTTTGTTACTGCACGATCCTGGGCGGTGCTGGGGTTGCGCTGGACAAGAGCTGTTCCAGCACCCGTTCGGCAGCCGCGACAAAGGCCCTGGCCCCCGAACTTTCGGGATCGCTGATGACGATGGGCAGGCCGCGGTCAGAGGTTTCGCGGATCGTCTCGAGCAGCGGAATCTCGCCCAGGAACGCCACCCCCATCTTCTCGGCATCGTGGCGCGCGCCGCCATGGCTGAAGATCTCGGCACGGTGGCCACATTGCGGACAGAGGTAGTAACTCATATTCTCAATCACCCCCAGAATCGGCACAGCAACCTTGCGGAACATAGCAACCCCCTTGCGAGCATCCAAGAGGGCAATGTCCTGCGGCGTCGAGACAATCACCGCCCCAGCCAAGGCAACTCGCTGGGCCAGGGTAAGCTGGGCATCGCCGGTACCCGGCGGCATGTCGATGACCAATATATCGAGCTCGCCCCAATTGACATCGCGCAGCATCTGTTCCAAAGCCCCGGCAACCATCGGGCCGCGCCAAACCATCGCCGTGTCTTCAGGCACCAAAAACCCCATCGACATACAGGCAATGCCATAGTTCATCATGGGCTGGAGTTTATTATCGACCACCTGCGGCTTGCCCGCCAGCCCCATCAGCCGCGGTGTCGATGGGCCATAGACATCGGCATCGAGTAAACCAACCCTCTGCCCCAAGGCCGCCAATGCGAGGGCCAGATTGACCGCGGTGGTCGATTTGCCGACTCCGCCCTTGCCCGATGCTACGGCGATCATCCGCTTAATCCCAGGGGCCAGCAAGGGCCGCGCCGCTGGTTCGCCCGCACTGTGAGAATGTCCGTGAGAATGACCGTGAGAATGACCTGCGGCAACCGGTTTTTTCTCGGCGGTCATGACGGCGGTGACGGACAGGACTCCCTTAACCGCGCGAATCTTTGTTTCGATTTCGCGGCAGAGAGGTTCTAACCTTGGGGCCTCGGCCGGGGTGACGGTCAGGGTCACGCCGACGATTCCATCCCGCACGGCAACCGCACTGACCAGGTTTTTGCTGACAATATCGACTCCCGACTGGGGTTCAATCAGGGTGGCAAGCACCTCGTCGATTTTTTTACGAAGCAGAAGATCAGAGTCGCTATTCATGGGCTAGAATTTCCTATAGTTTAAGTCCAGGCACAGGCGATTGAAGGCAAAATAGGGTCAATATCAGGGTCGATAATGGTAGAAAAAAAACCGCGCAAAAAACCTATTCAGAGTGATAACCCAAAAGGGATGATGGGGGCAAGAGGGGTTGCAAGCCAGCCATACTTGATTAAAAAAAGGTTCAAGCGGATCACCCGATTATTTGCTCTGGTGGTCACATCGGTCTTGATCTTTTACGGCCTGTTGGAATTTGGCGACAGGTTGGGATTGAACCTGCCGTGGCTTCGCAACCATACGGTGGCGCAGGTATCTGATCGGCTGGTGCCCGCGGTGGTGACCATCACCAGCCAGAGCAGGGATGCGCTCGACCCCGATGAGGCAACCGCCCTCGGTTCCGGGGTGGTGATCGACAGCCAGGGTCACATTGTCACCAACTATCATGTCATTGCCCGTGGCAGTGATTTTAAGGTGCAGTTTGGTCAAGCCGAGCCAGTCGATGCGCAGCTGGTTGGTTTTGATCGCTTGACCGACCTGGCGGTATTGAAGGTCACGGTGCCGCAGATAGCCGCCTATGCCAGATTTGGTCGATCACGGGATCTTCGGGTTGGGGATCGGGTGGTGACGGTGGGCAATCCGATGGGGCTGGGTACGACGGTGACTTCAGGCATTGTCTCGGCGCGGGAGCGGCGACTGGGCAAGGGCGAGAGTTCAGACTATCTCCAGATCGATGCGACGATCAACCAGGGCAATTCGGGTGGGCCGCTGGTCAATCTTAAGGCCCAGGTGGTTGGAATTAACACCGCGATCATCGCCGGAGAGAATGGCGGCTGGAGCGGAATCGGATTCTCGCTCGGCTCGGATACGGTTAAGCCGGTGGTGACCGAGATCATCAAAAACGGGCGATTCCGTCGCGGCTGGCAAGGGGTCATGGTTCAGTCGGTGTCGCGCTCCCTGGTTGAACTTCCTGATCGGGAACTGCTGGGGCAAGCCCAGCTGATGGTGGTGGTTGGCACGGTGCCAGCCAGTCCGGCCGAAGTGGCCGGGCTGCGGCCCGGCGATCTGGTCTTAAAACTCGACGGTCGCTCCGTCACCAACGAGGCCGAGGTTCAGAACCTGATTCGCCAAGCCAAGATCGGTGAGAAATTAACCTGGGCGATTTTCCGCGACGGTCACAGAATCACTATCAAGGTCGAGGTCAAGGAACTGCCCGATTCCGCCATCGGTGAAACCAACAGCGATGCGGGGTGATGGGAGGTTTAAACCATTCGATAGCCCTCATCGCGTTGCGAAGCAAGGCGATCCAGCCATCGGGGGAATCGAACGAAGTGAGACGGGGGCCAGACTGTCTCAAAATGAATTTCGTGGTTCTAATTCAACAAAAAACTTGTCACTCTGAG
>JASGCE010000261.1 GCA_030054295.1 Minisyncoccota bacterium | reverse complement strand
GCCTCGGTCAGGGTCGTGGCATCGGCCATGGTGAAGGGCACATCGAGAATCCGCGCCAGAGTCTGGGCCAGCAGAGTCTTACCACTCCCCGTCGGCCCCAGCAGCAGAATATTGGATTTTGATAGTTCGACCTCGTTGCTCTTGTGACCATGGGCGAGCTTTTTATAATGGTTATGAACCGCCACCGCCAAGACCCGCTTGGCGTGCGACTGACCCACCACATAGTCATCCAACACCGACATGATTTGGCTGGGCGGAGGAACCCCTTCGCGGCTCTTGACCAAACGGGTCTTGTGGTCTTCACGGATAATATCCATGCAGAGTTCAATACATTCGTCGCAGACAAAAACCGTCGGGCCAGCGATGAGTTTGCGCACCTCGTGCTGGCTCTTCCCGCAAAAGGAGCAGTAGAGCGTACTCTTACCATCGCTTCCAGCAACCTTAGTCATTATTGTTTGCCTTTCCCTAACCCTAAAAACAGAGTGCAATCTCAACCTATTTCGAGGTGGTCGGTAACGAATCTTCACCATCCATCGGGGGGCGAGCCTGCACCACCTCGTCAATCAGGCCAAATTCCTTAGCCTCCTCCGGCGACATGAATTTATCGCGTTCCATCGCCTGTTCAATCACCTCGAGCCTCTGGCCACAATGTTTGGCATAGAGGCCATTGAGTCGCGCCCGAGTATAGAGAATCTCGCGGGCCTGAATCTCGATATCGGTCGCCTGACCCTGGGCCCCGCCCGATGGCTGGTGAACCATAATCCGCGAATTGGGCAGAGACATGCGCTTGCCCTTGGCCCCGGCCATCAGCAGCAAGGAACCCGCACTGGCCGCCTGACCCACACATACCGTCGAGACCGGCGGGCGAATATATTGCATCGTATCATACATGGCGAGGCCAGCCGTGACCACTCCGCCGGGCGAGTTAATATACATGGCAATGTCCTTGGTCGGATTCTCTGACTCCAAAAACAGCAGCTGGGCGCAGATGACACTGGCCACCGCATCATTGATCGGGCCGACCAAAAATATGATCCGCTCCTTGAGTAGGCGAGAATAGATGTCATAGGCGCGCTCGCCACGACTGGTCTGTTCAACCACCATCGGCACTAAACTATTGGCATAGACTTCAAGCGGATCACGCATTGTTACACCCTTATCATTATTAACAGCAAATTTCGACTATCCACCAATACCATAGCACCAGTCAAGCCCAAGTCCAAGAGAGTGCCTGAATCGGTGCAATTTAAGTGCCAGTAAGGGTTCCACAGTTCAGGGCAAAAGCAACCCCTCCAAGAAAATCTATGGCTCGGGCTTCGCCCTTCACCGAGATTTTCTATCCTCCGCTTCTAAAGAAGGGGAGGTAATCCGATAATCATCCCCCCTTCTTTAGAAGGGGGGAATAGTCGAACTTAGCAATTTATTGCTTAGTGAGACTAAGGGGGGTTGTAAATCAACCCTCCATACTAAAATCTAGGGGTATGACAAGCCTTCATAAGGAACTATTCCCCCTCACCCTTTGCCGCTGATTTCTTGGTCTTTTTAGCGGTTTTGGCCGAGGAGACCTTGCCTACCTCCGCCTCCTCCTCGGCCAATAGCTGTTCGCTACTGACGGTCTTGGTCTCGACCTTGCTGAGTTCGAGTATAAAATCCACCACCTTATCCTCGAGCAGCGGGGCGCGGAGTCGCTCCTGGGCATTGACATTCTTGCGGTAGAAATCCATCACCATTTTCTCCTGCCCGGGATAGTTCATGGCCTCCATCCGCATGGCGCGGCGCAGTTCCTCTTCGCTGATGGTCAGGTTATTGATGCGACCGACCTCGGCCAGGACCAGCCCGAGACGAACCCGTCGCTCGGCAATCTGGCGATATTCTTTCTTTTTATACTCCTCGTCCTTGCCCACCATGCTTTGGTCGAATTCGCCCTCGGCCTCGGCGGCGAGCAGCTGCTGCCAGATGGTGGTAAACTCATCCTCGACCATGGTCTTGGGCAGTTCAAAACTGTGAGTCTTGTTGAGTTCATCAAGCAGTGACCTTTTAATCTTCAACCTTGACTGCTGGAGATATTCAGCTGCCAGCCGCTGTTTCATCGCATCCTTGAGTTCAACCAGGTTTGGAAAACCAATATATTTGGCAAAATCATCGTCAACCGTCATGGCTTTACGAATCTCCACGCCATGAACCGTCACGGCAAATACGACAGCCTCCCCGGCCAGGTTCTTGGCCGGATATTCGGTCGGAAAGGTCAGTTTAACCGTCCTTTTATCCCCAGCCTTGACCCCGACCAGCTGGTCTTCAAAACCGGGGACAAAGCGATTGGAGCCCAGTTCGAGCTTAAAATTCTCGGCCGAACCGCCGGTAAATTCTTCATTGCCCTTGGTGCCGACAAAATCGATTACCACCTGATCGCCGATGGCGGCGACATGGCTTGGTTCGGCGGGGGTAAAGCTGCGAGTCTCTGCGGCCAGTCGTTCGAGCGAATTGCTGATCTCCGAATCGCTGACCTCGGCGATCTCCTTGGTCAGTTTAATCGCGCCAAAGTCGGTAAGGGAGATTTCGGGCAGAACCTCGATCGACATGGAATATTCCAGCTCGCCACTGGGCTTGAGTTCGATCTTGTCAAACTTTGGCCGAGTCGCGGCGCGGAGGCTCTTGCTGTTTAGGGCCTGAGCCGAGGTGTTCTGGACGACAGCCTCCACCACCTCGTTAAAAACCGCCTGGCCATAGCGTTGACGAACCAGATTAATCGGCACCTTGCCCGCCCTAAAACCAGATATCTTCATGGTCTTCGACAGTTCGACCAGGCGTTGATTCATCGCCCAGTTGAGGTTTTGCGCGGGTA
>JASGCE010000260.1 GCA_030054295.1 Minisyncoccota bacterium | reverse complement strand
AGCAAGCTGCCAAGCTGCGACTATCCTCCCCTTCTAAAGAAGGGGAGGTTTCATACATTGCCTCTATTAAATTAGCAAATGCTCTAGCGTGGGGCATCCGCCCCCCACAAATTTTAATAACAGGCCTGAGTTTTTTATTCTCAAGTGAGCGGAGTATATATATTATTGGTTGGATTAACACTTAGAAAGGGCAAATCATGACACCGTTTTTTATTACATCGATTGTCGCAGGTCTTTTAGCGCTGCTGGTTGGCTATATCGGCACCAGAAACCGGCCAACCCGCAAAAAGTAAATTCTATTTTGCCGCCGCCAAACCATGAAGAAATATCCCGGCGGCATCGGCGCGGGCAACCGCTTCGGTTTGGTTCAAGATAATCACCGACCCTGCTTCAAATCCGATTCCGCGCAGGCCCGCCGCAGCTGCGCGACTGACAGTCTCTGGCCCTAGCGTAGGCAAATCAAAGCGGCGATCCTGTCCCGGCTTCATCACCTTGACCAGCACGCCGCCAAGACCATCGCGGCGCAGGATCGTTGCTCGGTCAATCAAGGCATCGGTGCCTTCAATTGCCTCTACACCAAGGACTATTCCCTGCTGCACCACCACCGCTTGACCAACATCCAGGGTACCAAGAGCCAGTGCCACCTGCAGGCCACGCTGGAGATCATTCATCGCCAAAGCATCGGGTTTAAACCGCCCGAGGCTGCCTTCACCAACGACCAAAGATTTAAGCAGTTCGTCGGCCCCGACCATGGCGAATCCCTCCTCCTCGAAGGCATCCGACACCGCCCGCAACAGACCATCATCCCCCATCGAACGGATGCCAATCTTGGCGATCAGGGCTGCCCCCTTAGCATCCAACTTAAGACTGAATAACGAAGGCCTTTTGACCGCGCCGGCAAAAACCACCAGCCCAACCCCAGCTGCCTTGAGGGTCGCAAAACCATAGCCCACCTGCCCCAGCCCAACCCAGGCGTGAGCCACCCCCGCGACCGTCGCTGGCTCGGCCTGCCCCTCAATCGCCAAGACAAAAAAATCCCGCCCTGAGGATTGCAGTGCCGCAATAATATGGCGCGGCAGGTCTCCGCGCCCGGCAATAATGCCAATCCTTTGCGGTCTATCCGTGTTAGTCATGCTCGGCAGCACTGGGTGATACCATCGGCACACAGAGCGGACGGTGCGATTCAAAGGCGGCAAAATCGACCATCTGCATGACCATCGCATCAGCCCCATAGTCCAGCCGCAGTTTGGCGATTCGATCTATGCGGAGTCCTTCGCCATTGAATATCCGTCGATAGGCATCGCGGAGGGCGTGAATCTGACTATGGGCCAGGCCGCGCCTTTTTAAGCCAATCAAGTTCAAACCATTAAGCCTTGCGCGATCCCCCGTCGCCAGACCAAAGGGAATCACATCATGCTCGACGCCACTCATGCCGCCAATCATCGCCATGGCCCCAATCCGCACAAATTGATGCACCGCCGAATTGCCGCCCAATATCACGAAATCCCCCAATTCGACATGGCCGCCGAGGGTCGCATTATTGGCGAGAATCACCCCCTTGCCGATGCGGCAATCATGGGCAATGTGGCTATTGACCATAAACAGGACCTCATCCCCCACCTCGGTATGGCCGGTGCCGGTGGCGGTGCCAATATGAATGGTGCAATGTTCCCGAATGACGCAGTTCGCGCCAATCGAAAGGGTGGTTGGCTCGCCCTTGTATTTCTTATCCTGCGGCGGCAGGCCAATGGCAGCAAAGGGAAAAACCTCGGTATTTTTGCCGATGGTGGTATGGCCATCGACCACCACATGGCTGCGCAGCTTGACCCCATTGCCGAGGGTCACGGATGGCCCGACGATGCAAAAGGGGCCAATCTCGACACCCTCGCCGAGTTTTGCGCCCTGATTTACCAATGCCGTGGGATGAAGCTTTATCGTCACGATCTATCCATAATCATCGCCGCATAGCTGGCCTCGGCGACCAGAAGGCCATTGACGCGCGCCTCGCCCGAGAATTTCCACACAGACCCGCGCCTTTGAATCCTTTTGACATGGATATGTAAAACATCGCCGGGAACCACCGGCTTGCGGAATTTTCCGCCATCGACGCTCATAAAAAAGACCAGCTTGCCTTCGGCCTCCGCCCCTAGACTATGGACGACCAAGACCGCCGAGGTCTGGGCCATGGCCTCGATAATCAGCACCCCGGGCATGACCGGCCTGGACGGAAAATGGCCCTGAAAATGCGGTTCATTAAAGGAGACATTTTTTATTCCGGTAGCCGATTCAAACTCGACAATATCAATGACCCTGTCGATCATCAGAAAAGGATAGCGGTGCGGTATTTTTGCCATGATACCAAGGGTATCAAGTTCATTCTGGGTTTGATTTTGGTTTTGATTTGGGGTTTGTGCGTCCATAGCCTGTCCGAGCCTACCTTCTGGATTGCTGTGTGATATTGCTGATTCGTGAACTAAAACCACTTGATTGCCTTTACCTTAACCACGAGCCAATAGCTTGATTCCTGTGCCTAGTCTAGGGCATTTATGCCGATAATTGAACCAAATAGTTTATTTTATCCGTTAGTTCTTTTGATTAGGGTTAAAATCTGAAACTGTCCCCCCTCCCTTCAGGGAGCGGGGGATAGTCGAACTTAGGTGCTTGCACCTTAGTGAGACTTGGGGGGTAGGTCTAAGTTATTGTAATAAATGCTAAAACCTACCCCCCAAGCAAGTCTAAAGCTCGTAAGCACTCGCTAAGCCTTGCTTTCCCCCGCTCCCTAAAGAACACCCTGAAAAACTCCAAACTTGTCATTCTGAGCTTAGAACAGTCCGAGCTTTAGC
>JASGCE010000259.1 GCA_030054295.1 Minisyncoccota bacterium | reverse complement strand
CCTCCCCTTCTTTAGAAGGGGAGGATAGAAAACCTTAGCGAAGCCGAAGGCAAGCGTTAGGTTTTCTTGGAGGGGTTGCACTACAAATTTCGAGTTTATGATTCCCCCCTACCCCAGAATGGCGACCCTAAAGTTCCGCTGCGCCGAGGCCCGGCTGGGGTGACGAATCACCGCTAACCCTTGTTTTTGCGAAGCAATATAGATACTCGCCATATCGGCAGCTGCGGCCGCCGACATAGGCGTTAAGATCAGGATCGATTGCGAACTGATGCGACTGTCGGACAGGCTGGTCTCGGTCGCATTGACCCTTAAGGACAGGTCCTTGGTCACATTCATTTTGCCGCTGCTCAAAAGATTGACGGCCATGGCCAGTTTGCGTCGATGCTGCACCTGGTCGTTCATGGCTTCGGGAACTGGATCATATCCGATGGTCATCTTGCATCCCCCGGCTTGACCTCGATGGTCAGGCCATTAAAAAAGCTGAAGGCACCGCCATCGATCTTTACCGCCAGCCGATGATATCGCGCCTGAGCTCGGTGGCTAGTCTGTCCATTTTTCGGTAGGCTATAGACAGGGGTGGACAGAGTCTCGGCCTGACTGTTGCGGCTTCTGACCGCAACCTGCAAATCCTTGGCATCGGTCAGGGGCGTGACCCGCCCGAGCAGGGTAAGCCTGCCCGGGAAGGCTTCAAACTCGCCGGTCTCGAGTTCGGCCTTGCCATTGCCGGGGGTTGCGACGCATAATGATCCATCCACATCGATCAGGGACAGGAGCGGTTGTCCCGCCATCCAGACGCGGCTATCGAGAGAGAATGGCAGGCCATCAACCCCCGTGCTAATCTCGTTCTCGATGATAAACTGATCCAGCTGCTCGAGATTCATCTCGTTGGTCAAGCTGCGGCACAGCAGTTGGCAGTCGAGATCATTTAATGTCCAACGGCCGAGGCTGCCATCATCATTCACAATGGCCCAGTTATAGGCCAGCAATCGATTGGGATAGCCCGTGCTATTGCCCTTGGAACAGTAGGCCCAGAAGACGATGCTATTGATCGGATCGACGGTTGCACTCATTCGGCTGATGGTGATCAAGTTTATATCGCGGAGAATGGTCTTATTGATTCTCTCGTTGCCGATAGGCACTGAAGTCGTGCCGTCAAATTGATAGAATCCATCCTCCCCCAGATAAAAGACCTGAGCCCCGACCGTGATGATCGAGCCCGGGGCCGCTGCCCCTCTCGCCCCCTCGACCTGATGGAAACTAAAGATTGCCGGTGGACCAACAAAGGACATGCGATAGATGGCCCGCTCCATAAAGATGGCCGCATCGGCCGTACCGATATTGCCGACAATCCCTTGGATGGCCCCGCCATTGCCGATGAGGTCCTGAAAATCCGACTGCTGGGCGACGGCCTCGTCACTGCCGGGCGGCGGCCAGAGGGTAGGGTTATCAATGGCCGACCAATGGATTCGCTGCGGCAGATTGGCCCCGGAACGATCGCGAAGATTGGCCGCCACCAGCCAGTCGCGGACAACCGCCAAATAACGCGCCACTGGGGCATCGGGATCGGGCGAGAGTCGACTGGTGCGATCCTCGAGATTCAGAATCAGGGATTGCATTGGATCGACTCCATTGCTGAAGATGACCCGCTCGCCAAAGGACACAATCGACCAGAATGATTCGAGATTACCTTGCAGGGCCTGGCTTGGCGACATGTCTTCCCAATGGGTATCAACCCCACTAATCCCAAGAATTCGGGTGCCAGAGGCGCCAAAGTTAAAGGGTCTGCCGCCGCGATCCTTGGTGGTATAGAATCCCATAATCGGATCGCTCCAGCCCGTCGTGCGGGGGCTAAAACTCGGCATAGAGACATAGCTGTTATTCGACATGGGCAGCAGGCCCTTGACGACGATCAGCCCCGGGTTGTTCAGGGCGGGCAGATCGGGCAACCAGGGGCCAGCCTTGATTTGAATGACTGTGGTTTGACTCATGGGGCAACTCCCTCGATACGGCTGCTGAAGGGGCGGCCGCCGAAACGGTTACGGTGATCGGACTCCATCAGGGCCGTGGCCAGCCCAGCATAGAGCGAGGCCCAAACCGCCAGCCGCTCGTCCTGCATGATGAAGGGCTGGGCCTCCAAGAGGGCACCATAGAGATAGAGGCCGGGGCATTGCTCCAACAGACTGTTACTGCCACCATCAAGGATCGTCGGCAGTCTGCGGTAATAGTTGAACAGAATCGGATAGGCCCTATCGGGCGTCGGAGCCAGTCTCAGCCGATTGCCGATAATCGCGCCATAACGGGGCATCCCAGTCTGGCCGCTCTGGCTGAGAACCTGGTCGAGACTAACCAGCTCAATCTTGCTGATGGTCGGGCCATAGATTCCCACCGTGCGAATCTCGAGGCAATCCTTCGGCAGGTCAAGATAGGGGCTGTTGAGGGTTGTTAAGTTCTCGTCGATCTCGTTGATCTTCTCGAGGCAGGTTAGGCGCAAAGGGGGCGAGGGATAGCTGTTGTTACTCGAACCATAATAGATGCGATCCTCGGCCAGGCCGATCAAACTGTCGCTGACTTCATGGAGATCAGGGCGAGCAAGATAGGTCTCGATGGTGCTGCGCAGTAAGGCAAGATTGGGTATGAGCATGGTTTTATCCTTTTACTTTTACTGCCCCCCTCCCTTTAGTAGGTCTAAAAAACTCTAGTTTGAAGACAGTCAGGCAACCCCCCTTAGTCTCACTAAGCAATAAATTGCACCCGCTGACGCATGTCAGCATTCGCTGACGGGTCGACTATTCCCCCCTTCTGAAGAATGGGGGATAAATAGTAACGATTTCAATCTATTATACCTCCCCTTCTTTAGAAGGGGAGGATAGAAAA